>NZ_BJXB01000001.1:0-300000 GCF_007990775.1 Deinococcus cellulosilyticus NBRC 106333 = KACC 11606
CTGGAGACTACACATCCAATAAAAGCAAAGAAGAAAGACCTACACTCTGGTATGCCATTGAGAACCCCACCACGAAAGAAAAGATTTGGCCTTCTCCTCATGCAGTGTGGCGTTACACGCCAGAGCAACACCAGAAAAATGCTGAAGAAGGTCGGGTCTGGTGGGGAAAAGATGGAAAAAACTCTACTCCACGCTATAAACGTTACCTTTCTGAAGTAGGCGGAATCGTGCCTCGAACCATTTGGCCCCATCAGGAAGCAGGCCACAACCAGGACGCCGTTCGAGAATTGGCTGCCCTGTTTGGTGCTTCTCCCTTTGCCTCTCCCAAGCCCACAAAGCTCCTGGAAAGAATCATGCATGTTGCAGGATCACAAATGCACATGGACTTTTTTGCAGGATCAGGCACCACAGCACATGCAGCCATCAACCTGAGCAGATCGGGAGAAGCAAGGCACCGATTCCTGCTGGTCGAAATGGGTGAATATTTTGATGCAGTCACCCTCCAGCGCATCAGCAAAGTCATGTTCGCTCCCGAGTGGAAAGAAGGCAAACCCAACCCCATGCCCCAGTTTTCCAATGGTCTTTTGACCAACCATCCTGAGTGGGTGGAGCGCTCACCCCGTCTGGTTCAGGTCTTAAAGCTGGAATCTTTTGAAGACAGTCTGGATGCGCTGGAGTTGCCTCAAGAGAAGCAAGCCCGTGAGCAGAAGTTGCAGCAACTGTGGGGGGACAGGTACCTGCTGAATTACATGCTGAGTGACGTTACAGCAGGCAGCAGTGTACTGGTCGCCACCGACAGGTTTGCCCATCCCTGGTCTTACGAGCTGAGGGCAGGCCAGAAAGTGGACCTGCCAGAGACCTTCAACCTCCTGATTGGCCTGAAAGTGGCACAATGGCGCGAACTTCACCATGTTGACAGGCGTTACTTGCTGGTGCATGGGGTGCAGCATGGCTCTGAGCAGAGTACCCTGGTGGTCTGGCGGGACATCGAGAACCTTGATCCCGAAGCAGAACGGGAGTGGTTGCTGACTGAAATTGAAAACCTGGGTTGGAAGTGGGAGCAGTTTGACCAGATCTATGTGAATGCGGACTCTGTCCTTCCCCGTGCGGAAAGCCTGGACCAGAAGTTCAAGGACGAGATGATGTCGCGGGACAGGGCTTTCGTGGCCCTCACTTCCGGGGGTGTCCTTTGACCACCAGAGCAGGGAAACGCAAGAAAGCAGATCAGGTCGTTTTGCCCAAGTTGATACAACGTCTGGTGCTCCGTGATTTTCTGGCAAACAGGTTTGGTGGAGACCTTGACGGCCTGATGCACGCCCTGAAACAAACCCAGTCGGGCAGGCGTCAGGATGGGCAGAGCCACTTTCTGAGTGTGCTGGAAAGCCGCCAGAACATCAGTGTGGCTCAGGAGGACCTGTACCGGATGGACCTGAACCTGATGGCCCATCAGGAGCGACTGTCTCGGCACCGCAAGGATTTCCAGTTGCTGTACTTCCAGTACCTTTCTGCCCTGTTCGCCGAGTTGTACCTGACCTTGCTGACCCGCAATGAAGCCCAGTTGTTGCTGGATCTCAATGCATTTCGGGCAGCAGGTGATTGTCAAGATTTACCTGAATTTCAAGGCTCCGACCTGCGGACACTGGCTTTCTGGCTTGCGACTGGAGCAGGAAAAACCCTGCTGATGCACCTGGCACTGCTGCAGTTTGAAACATATGCAACAGAAGGGGTGGATGGCAAAAAACTCTTCACGCCAGATGCCCGGATTCTGGTGACCCCCAATGCTGGTCTGACCACGCAGCACCTGAAAGAGTTTGCCGAAAGTGGCATTGAGGCCCGCTATTATGACAGTGTTCCAGCAGGGTTCACAGGTGTGCAGGTGGTCGAAATCACCAAACTGCGCCCAGACAGCGAGAAACCCAAAAAGAGCAGCGTCACTGTGCCTGTCAGCCAGTTCTCTGGGGCCAACCTGGTTCTGGTGGATGAGGGGCACAAAGGCGCTGCCACAGCCAGTGACCTGAAAGAAGAAAACCGCTGGCGTTCCCTCCGGGAAGCCCTGGCAGGCCCGGAAGGGTTCACTCTGGAATACAGTGCCACTTTTGCCCAGGTCACCGAAACAGACAAGTCTGGTGACCTGCTGTACACCTATGCCAGAGCTGTGGCTTTTGAGTATGCTTATGGTCGCTTTTACCGGGATGGGTATGGCAAAGATTTCCGTTTCCTGAACATCAAAGACGATGGAGACCAGGTGCTCAGTGACAGGGTCATGCTGGCAGGTTTGCTGGCCCTCTTGAACAAGCGTCTGGCTTTCGACGCTTCACCAGAGCATGTCAGGACGTACAACCTGAAAGCACCCCTGATGATTTTTGTGGGGGCCACGGTCAGCGGCAAAGATGCAGACAGCGATGTTCCTGTGGTCCTGAAGCTGCTGGATCGGGTTTTAAGGGACAGCACATGGGCCACAGCTGAAATTCAACTTCTGCTTTCAGGGCACAGTGGTCTGCAGGATGGTGCAGGTCGAGATGCCTTGAAAGGAACCTTGCCCCTTTTGCAGGGTCAATCTGCCACTGCAGTTTACCAGCATTTGACCAGGCGCATTTTTGGAGGTGCAGGTGGTCTGGTGTTGCACAACCTCAAAGGGGTGGAGGGTGAAGTCGCCCTGTGGGCCGCCAGTGGTAAAAATCCCTTTGGAGTCATCAATGTGGGTGATCCAGCCAAGCTTCTCAGGGACCTGCGTGCCGATGGTCTTCACGTGGACGAGGACAATCCTTTCACAGGCAGCCTTTTCAACACCATCAATCACCCTGACAGCAGCATCAACCTTCTGGTGGGCAGCAAAAAGTTCATTGAAGGCTGGTCCAGCTGGCGGGTGTCTGTGATGGGTTTGCTGCGGGTGGGACAGAACGCTGGCGCACAGGTCATGCAGTTGTTTGGTCGCGGTGTTCGTCTGCTGGGCTTCAGGCAGGAGTTGAAGAGGTCCTCTCATCTGCCAGAAGATCACCCTCAGCAGGTGGAAGTGCAAGAAACCCTGAACCTCTTTGGTGTCAAAGCCAATTACCTGCAGGTCCTGCTGGATTCACTGGGTCAGGAGGGGGTTCCTGTCATGCATACCCGGGAGTTTCCCATTGAGGTGCTGTCTGGCTGGGAATCGGCTGGACTGAAAGTGCCCATGCTTGACCCTGGTCATGACTTTTCAGGGGAAATTGTGGTCCTCAAGGCCGATGAGGTGAAGGACATCAAAATCAACCTCAGTGTGAAAGTCGAAGTTGGGAAAGGCGATTCCATTGCCACGGGGGGAACCGACACCAGTGACTTTGTTCTGGGTGACGCGCTCAGGGAAGGGCTGGTGTCTGGAGAAACCCTCATTGCGGCTGCAAGAAAACTGAAACAACAGAAGCAATGGCACAACCTTTATTTGCCTGTTGATGAGGTGATCAAGATGGCTGAACGTGCAACCATCATTGCACGGCCAGGGTTTTTTGATCCTCACTCCCCAGAGGATTTGCGTGCATTGGAAGCTGTTGCCATTTCAGCAGTAAAAAAAGGTGTGGAGGCATTCTACAGCCAGAAACAGCGCCAGTCAGAAAGCAGCAGCATGAAAGTGGAAGTTCTGGACCGCAACCATCCCAACTTTCCACAAACAGTTCAGGGAACTTACGGCTACACCTTACAGGTGCCACAGGAGCTGGTCGCTGAAATTGATCTTTTGATTTCAAATGCCACGCTTCGACTGAAAGAGGTCGACACTGAGCCTCTTCCTCGGCTCAATTTTGACCGTCACCTGTATGTCCCGATTCTGACGGACCATCCAAAAGGCATTGGTCTTGCAGTGAAGTCCACACCCACCGCTCTGGAACACAGTGAAATCCAGTTCTTGCAGGATCTGCGGCGGTGGTGGCTGGCCAACCACAGGCTGCCAGAATGGCAAAATGTGGAGATCTGGGTTCTTCGCAACCTGCCGAAAACCGGGGTCGGCTTCTTCAAGAATGCAGGTTTTTATCCTGATTTCCTGCTCTGGATGAAACAGGAAAACCAGCAAGCTCTGGCTTTCATTGATCCCAAAGGTGTGCGGCAAATGGGGCTGGGGAATGAAAAATTCCAGCTGAAAAAAGCCCTTGAAGCTCGGGTGGAACATTTTGGTTTTTATGTGACTTCATTCATCGCTGCAGGAAAGCTCGCTGACGCCCCATTCGTCAAAGAGGCCCTGACTTCTCTGACCATCCCTGAACAGTTGCAAAAGCTTGCTGAGGAGCACCACATTCTGGATCAGGATTCCAAAGGACATTACATCAGCTTTGTCCTGAACACTTTAAAACAACACTCATTTTGACCCTTCACACTCTGTTGAACCAAAAGGGGGAATGATCCCCTTTTTGGACTTTTGCGCAAAGCCCTCAGGTTGAACTCAGGTTCTTGTAAGATGTTTCATATAAAATGTAATGGTTCCATTGCCCCTTTCGTTGCTGTACCCCTTTCCCATCCATAAAGGCTTCCATGACCCCTGAACACCTTCCATCTTCGGTTCTGCTGTTGCATCAAAGCCTGCGGGAAAGCCTGAAAGATCTGGTTGTGCCAGACTTCAGCAGTGCCATGACCACACCTGCGGCCTTGTTTGCTCAGGTTTTTGATGCACTTCCAGCAGCTGTGGCCGTGTTGTGTGCCGCTGGAAAGGTGGCCTACCTCAATCCTGTCCTTTTGGCCCAGCAAGCGGGAACAGTTCAGCACTTCCATGACCTCAACCTTTCAGGTTTTAACTGGCACACGGTTTCCCTGCCGCCACAGAGTGGCTTTCACAGCATGCATCTGGGAGAAACTGTGGCCCGTCAACCTGCAGACCATCACCTCAGGCTGGAACAACTTTTCTCGGCCATGACCGACATCATCATGGTGTTTGATCAGGACGGCAGGCACCTGGACATTGCCCCCACCAACCCCGACCTGCTGTACCGCCCTGCACGGGACCAGATTGGCCGGACCATGTTCGAGGTGTTCGATGCTGAATTTGCAGGGTTCTTCACCGAAAAAATTCAAAACTGTCTGGAAACCGGCCAGAAAATCGAATTTGAGTACGACCTGACCCTGCATCAAAGAAAAACCTTCTTTGCGGCCTCCCTCACCCCTCTGGACGACAGCACGGTCATGCTGATCGCCAGGGATGTCACCCAGCAGAAAACCGCAGAACGTGCCCTGAGAGACAGTGAAAGACGTCTGGGCAAACTGCTAAAGCGTTCACCTGTCGCGATTGCGCTGCTCGACCCACAAGGGACCGTGTTGCAGGTCAATGACCGGTTCACCCGCACCTATGGGTACACCGCAGAAGACATTGGGCACATTGACCACTGGTGGGAGGTTGCCTATCCCGATCCCGCATACCGCCAGAAGGTGCAACAGCAGTGGCTTGAAACCAACCAGAGGGCCTTCAGGGCTTTCCACAAGGAAACCGCCCCGGAAGAATACTGGATCACCACCCGCAGTGGAGAGGTGCGCATCACCGAAATCACCGCCGCCTACCTGGGCGACACCATGATGGTGGTGTTCAATGACATCACCGAACGCAGACACGCTGAAATGGAATTGCAGGACAACCAGTCCAGGCTGTCCGGGATCATCGAATCTGCCATGGACGCCATCATCACCATTGATGAGAAACACCACATCCGGCTGTTCAATCGGGCTGCAGAGCAGATTTTTCACTGTGCCGCCACTGAAGTGATCGGCAAATCACTGGATCGCTTTATTCCTGAAGGTGCCCGACTTGCCCACCTTGAGCATGTGCAGCGCTTCCAGCAGTCCGGGACCTCCAGCCGCAGCATGCACTCGCAGGTTCCTCTGGAAGGGGTGCGGGCAGATGGGGAGGTTTTCCCCCTTGAAGCGTCCATCTCCCAGACCACAGTGCATGGAGAAACCCTCTTCACCGTGATCCTGCGGGACATCACCGAGCGCAAGAGAGCCGAGCAGGAACGCCAGGAACGGCTGGTGCACATGGAGGTGCTGAATGCCGTTTCACGTGACCTGAGCGAACTGAACTGGGACAGCCTGAAGAGCCTGGGGCGGGTTGCCACCCACATTTCCAGGCACATCGGAGAGGTGTGCGCCATCCATCTGGTGCAAGAAGACAGGCTGGAACTTCAGGCCCTTCACCCAGAGCGCAAGGACATCTATCAGCAGATGCAGCAAATTCATGAGAGCCTCGGCCAGTCCGGGTCAGAGGATTCGCTGCTGGCCTTCCGTTTTGCCACCCGCAGGGAACTGTCCACCCCTGATGCCGACCAGGCCCTCCTGATGGTGCCCTTGCAGATTCAGGGCAAGTTGCTGGGTACCCTCACCCTGCTCCGGGGCACAGAGGAATACACAGCTCAGGAGCAGGCCCTGGTTCAGAACATCGCAGACCGGGTGGCCCTCACTTACCGCAATGCCCAGCTTTACCAGGACAACCTGAAACAGGCCCAGCGGCTCAGGGAGGTCAATGCCTTGCTGGAAGACCGCATTCAGGAAAGAACCCTGGCCCTGCAGGAAGCCAACCAGCTTCTGCAGAAACAGGCGCTGGAAGATGGCCTGACCGGACTGGCCAACCGTCGACATTTCAATCAGGTGCTGAGCGCAGAGGTGCGCCGGGCCTGCCGCAAACGGGAGCACCTCAGTTTGTTGCTCTGTGATGTGGATTTCTTCAAACGCTACAATGACCATTACGGCCACCTCATGGGAGATCAGGCCCTGCAGGAACTGGCCCGCGTGCTCAAGTCCACCTTCCAGCGAGCAGGGGACTGCTGCGCACGTTTTGGTGGGGAAGAATTCGCAGTGATCCTGCCCCACACCACTGCAGAGCAGGCACAGGTCATGGCTGAACGCCTGCTGCAGAACGTGCGCGATTTGCAGCTTGAGCACCTGGAGTCACTGATCGGACCCATGCTGACAATCAGCATGGGTGTGGTGTCTGCCCAGATCACCCTGGACATCACCCCTGAGATGCTGGTGCACCTGGCGGATGAAGCCCTTTATGAAAGCAAAGATTCGGGACGCAACCGTGCAACGCACAAGACACTGGAGCTGCATCCTGATGAAGAAAAAACACCTTCCTGAAATCAGGGGGCAAGGCGCTCCAGGGCCTCTGCAGCATCGGCGTCCCCCTGCGCAGCAGCCTTGCGGTACCAGAGCCGTGCCTGGTCCAGGTTGACTGCGGTGCCCTCCCCCAGTTCGTACATCAGGGCGAGGTTGCGTTGTGCCGTTGCCAGACCCTGCCCTGCTGCCTGCGTGAAGTACATGAAGGCCAGTCCGGAGTCCTTCTGAACACCTGTCCCGGTGACATACAGGTAACCCAGGTTTCCCTGGGCCTGTGCGTTGCCGTGGTTTGCAGCCTTCTGGTACCACTGCACGGCCAGAGCCCAATTTTGCCGCTGCTGGTAGATGTTTCCCAGGGCATTTTCAGACGCGACCTCTCCGTGCTGGGCAGCCAGGGTGTGCCAGGTGATGGCCTGTTCCAGATCCACGGGGATGTCCAGATACCCGACTTCATACAGGCCACCCAGAAGGTTGGCGGCATGGTAATAACCTCCTTCTACAGATTTCTGCAGCATCTGCAGACCTTGCTGGGTGTCCTGCTCAACCCCATCCCCCATCACGGTCATGGCTCCGAGCATGCCGAGGGCATTGAGCATGCCCATGTCTGCGGCCTTCTGGAACATCTGGGCGGCCTGCACGTGGTTTCTGGGTCTGCCTTTGCCTTCCATCAGCATCCTGCCCATTTCATAGAGGGCGTCCACAGAACCTGAAAGCAGAGCTTTTGGTCCTTTTCCATTGGCTGCCTGGGAGTACCAGTAGTAGGCAAGCGCATCATTCTGAACGGCTGGAGGACCGTAACGGTACAGGTTGGCGAGAGAAAACTGTGCTTTGATCACGCCCGCTTTTGCCCCCTGCTCATACCATTTTTCGGCCTGTTGCAGGTCCTGTTTGACCCCGATGCCATCGCGGTACATGCTGCCGAGGTTCAGTGCTGCTTCACCATCTCCCTGCTCTGCAGCCTTCTCAAACCAGGGTTTTGCCTGATCAGGCTGATTGAGGCGAAACTGGTAGAGGATTCCAGCGTTGAACTGGGCATTCAGGTGGCCCTGCCGTCCAGCCGCTTCATACCATTTCACTGCAGCCTGAAAGTCTTGAGGAGCTCCCAGGCCCTGTTCATACAGGGTGCCGAGGGTGTACTGGGCCAGGGCATCTCCTGCACTGGCCTCCTGCTGGCAGGCCACGTAGGCTTCAGGATACTTTTTCTGTTCTGCAGCCTGCATGCATTCCGAAGCGGCCCTGGCCTGGGCAAACATAACAATACTCAACAAAATCCAGATTCTGCGATGCATGACATCCTCCCTTTCTCAGGATGGTGACGGGGCATTCAGGGTGCAACGGGGCAAAAGTCCCGTCTCACCTTCATTCCCCTTTCTGCTGATGGGATCAAGGCCTCTGCATCATTCGCGTTTCATTGGTCTCCCAGCATCGCCATGATCTTTTCCGGTTCCACCGGAGGACTGAACAGATAGCCCTGGGCGTACTCGCATCCGTGCTCCAGCAGGAAGTCTCTCTGGTGTTCGGTTTCCACGCCCTCTGCAATCACTTCGAGGTTCAGGGTCCGGCCCAGGCCCAGAATGGCTTCCACCAGTTTTCTGGGGTCGCGCAGGGGGTTGCTTTGGCGTTCCATCCCCATCAGGAAGGACCTGTCAATTTTCAGGGTGGTGATGGGAAGCTGGTGCAGGTAACTCAGCGAGGAATAACCGGTGCCAAAGTCATCAATCTCCACGCAGATGCCCATGGCCCTCAGGGCTTCGAGCACCTCAATGGTGTGCTGGAAATCAGCAATCATGGCGCTCTCGGTGATTTCAAGGCGCAGCAATTGGGGTGAGAGATCATGCTGCTGAAGCAGACCGGCAACCAGTTCAGGCAGTGCCTGTTTGTGAAACTGCCGTGCAGAGATGTTGACCGAGATGGGCAGAGAGACACCCTGGTCCAGCCACTTTTTCGCCTGCTGGCAGGCCATGCGCAGCACCGCTTCGCCCAGAGGCAGGATCGCTCCGGTTTCCTCGGCAAGGGGAATGAAGCGGATGGGTGAAACCCGCCCGAGCCCAGGGTGGTTCCAGCGCACCAGGGCTTCCACCTCCCGGATGTGGCCTGTCTTCAGGTCCACCCTGGGCTGGTACAGCAGGTAGAATTCCTCACGCTCAATTCCCCTTCGGATGCCATTTTCGATGATCATTCTTTCGTGAAGCAGGGTGTTCATCTGGGGCTCGAAGAACTGGTAGCCGTTGCGTCCCTCCTGTTTGGTGCGGTTGAGGGCCGTGTCGGCATGCTGGATGAGCTCTTCGGGGGTGTCTCCGTCCGTGGGATGCACACTGATGCCCATGCTTGCCGTGATGAAAAATTCCTGCTCCCACAGCACAAAGGGCTGTTTGAAACTTTGCAGGATGCGTGAAGCCACCGCAGCCGCGTCCTGGCTGTGCTGCATTTCGGAGAGCAGCATCACAAATTCATCCCCGCCCTGTCTGCTGATGGTGTCCCCTGGACGGAGGCACAGTTTCAGCCGCTCGGCCACCTGCATCAGCATCTGGTCTCCAAAGGCGTGACCATAGGTGTCATTGATGTTCTTGAACTGGTCGAGGTCCAGCAGGATCACCGCCAGACTGTGCCCATTGCGCCTGGTGTGTTGAATGGCCTGCTCCAGGCGGTCCATCAGCAACTGGCGGTTGGGAAGTCCGGTGAGGGGGTCATGGTAGGCAAGGTAATCCAGCTGTGCCTGCAGCGTCTTGGTGGCCGTGATGTCTTCAGAGAGCCGGACAAAGTGTTCCACCTGTCCACTGGCATCCCGAATGGGAAAAGCCGTGACCCGTTCCCAGCAGGGTTCACCGTTTTCCCTGAGGCAGTGTTGTTCACCCTGCCAGACCTGTCCCTCCTGCAAGGCCATCCACATGTCCTGCCAGGCCTGGGGGTTCTGGGAGGTGGCTTCCAGATGACCAGGCGCAGCGGCATTGTGGAGGCTCAGGTAACGGTGGTTGGCGTACTCCACTTCACCTTCTGGACCTGTGATGGCCACCATGGAAGGAGAGTCCTCCACCACCTGAGAAAGCAGGCGCATGCGGGCATCTTTGCGCCTTTCTTCAGTGAGGTCTGAGACCACCACCAGAATCTCGTTGAAGGTGTGCTGGTCACCGTACACCGGAACACAGGTGACCTGTGCCGTGAAACCTTCACGTCTGGAATGCAGCTCTCTGGTTTGCATGGTGACTGTGGCTTTGCAGTCCTGCAACATGGCCAGAAGTTCCGGTACGGTGTCCCACCGGTTTCCTGCAATGTGTTGCACCTCACGGCCGATCAGGTCGCCAGGGTCCTGTTCTCCCATCGCCAGGACTCCAGCCCGGTTGACATACAGAACCCTGAATTGCAGGTCCACAATGGCAAAAATCCCTGGAAAGTGATCCATTGAGGTGACCATTCTGCGCTCGGCGTCCAGCCTGGCCTGCAGGGCTTTGCGCTCTTCGGTGCGGTCCACGCCCATCACCTGGACTTCACTGACCGTTCCCTGACCGAGAACCGCCACGAACTCACATTCAATTTCACGCAACTCTCCAGACGGTGACAGCAGGCGCACCGTCACGGACTGGGGCTGTCCAGGGTGAGCAAGGCACACCTGGGTGACGCGCACCACCCTTTGCTGGTCCTCTGGAAGCAGAAGGTCTTCCATGTTGAACTTCAGAAACGTCGCTTCATCGAATCCGAAAGCCTGCAGGAACGCTGCATTGGCAAAGGTGAACTGGCCTTTCAGGTTGGTGCGCAACAGAAAGGTGCTCTGGGATTGCACCAGTGAGCGCAACCGGGCTTCACGCTGGGCGAGGTCCTCCTCAAGTTGCCTGCGGATGCTTGCACTGTGCAGGTGGTCGAGGGCAAAGGACAGGTCGTGGGCCAGTTCCTGGAGCAGGTTGTGGGTGTCAGCTTCGAAGAAATTCCGTTCTTCTGCAAAAAAATTCAGGCAACCGATCACCTCCCCATTCTGACGAAGGGGGTACGCGGCTCCAGAAAGCAGCCGCCTTTCCTGCAAAATGCTGGCCCAGGGCCGGGTGATTTCGCTGGTGGTGGTGTCCTGCACAACAATGGGACGCTTCTCCAGCAGGGCTCTGGAAGAAAAGCCCGGATGTGGATTGCTGGACGAAACATCCACGGGATGGCTTTTCAGAGGGAAAATCCGGTCATCGCTGCTGGCTGTGGTCACCAGCAACTGGCGCACTGCGTCATGTTCAGCGATCCAGGCCAGACGCAACCCGCCGTCCTTCACTGCCACTTTGCACACCTGCTGGAACAGTTCTTCAGGGGTGCTGGCCCGCACCATCACCTTGTTGATTTCGCTGAGCAGGGTGTAGAGGCGGTTGAGTTTCAGCAGCTTCTGTTCAGCATGCTTGATCAGCCCGATGTCCCGGCTGGAGCAGAGAATCCGGTCCACCTGCCCTGAGTTGCCCAGGACCGGCACCATCTGGGTCAGCCAGTGAAGGGTGCGGGACCCCAGGTTCAGGCGTTCCTCAAATTGCACGGCTTCGCGGGTGGCAGCACAGATGCGGTCATTCCCCTGACGGAAACGCACCGCCTCTGGCGGGAAAAAGCTGCTGGCGGTCTTGCCCAGCACGTCCTGCTCTTTCAGGCCTGTCTGCATCAGCCAGATGCTGTTGACCTGCTGATAGGTGAACCCTCCATCTGCCTCCACCTGCACAATGGCGATGGAATCTCTGGCATGGTCAAAAAGACCCTGGAAAATCTGCGCGTGTTCCAGCACCTGCTGCTGGGCCTGCTGGCGCTGCACGGCCACAGCGGCCACAGCGGCCAGACGGTTCACAGCGCCTTGCAGCCACTCTGGATAAACCTGTGGGGTTTCACTTTCAATGGAGAGCACCCCCAGAACCTGGTCCTGCTGCCCGATGATGGGGGCACAATACACAGATCGGCTGACCGGAGTGCGGTGCTGCTGAACACAGGCCAGTTCCTGGTCTTGCAAGAGGTCCTCCACCTGAATCACCTGCTGCACAAAGGCGGCCTGCAGGGCAGGGCAGGCAGAAGAACGGATGGGTGACCCTGCCAGGCCTGCCCTTTCCCTGGACGAGAAACTTGGACTGGAGTCCAGTTCCAGCAGCGATGTGCCCGGATGCACCAGCATCACAGAGGCACGAATTCCATCTCTGAGGTCTTCAAGTTCAAGGCACAGGTGGTCCAGGGCATCCGTGATGGAGGGCTGTCGCACCAGGTGGGCAAGCATGCGGTTTTCTGCCTGCTGGACCTGTTGCAGGTGTTCCCGGGATCTCCCGGATGCCCGAAAGACTGCTCTGGCTTGCTGCACCCGTTCTTGCAGACGGTGCAGGTCTGAAGCTTGCAACACAGACACTCCAGTCTCAAGGGCTGGAAGGTCGGGAGCTTCTGCAACAATGAAAATGGCAGGGGCAGGATGCCGCTCTTGCAATTGCCGCACCAGAGAAGCCTGTAAGCTTCCAGATCCCAGAAACAGCAGGTCTGCTTTCTGGGCCTGCTCAAAGTCCAGCGCACCTGGGTCACAGCTTTGAATTTCGTAAGCCCGCATGGACGAGAGGATCTCATGCACGAGTTGCTGCAGGTCCAGGCGCTCAATGGCGATCAGGGCAATCGGTAGGCTCAGCATCTCAGGGTCAACTCCACTTCGAAGGCGGAAGTCCTGTGACCAGGGGTCTCATGCAGACGGCGGGACAGGGGACGACCACTTGATTGTATCAGACCACACCAAAATTCCGTGGGTCACCAGGCCTGTCGTTCTCAGCCTGACGGACCCATCTGTTCACTGCCCCCTGGGTTTTTACCCTGATGGACAGCGACCATCAGAATCAGCCTGAATGCAATCGGTGAATCCATTGAATGCCTGTAAGGAGTTTCACCTGTGATGCCACCCAGGTGGCCATGGTGGACGCTATGCTGGACCCATGGCAGATGTTTTCTGGACCCTTGCTGAACGTGTGCACACCCTGACAGCCCAGGGGCAACCTTTGGCTGTGCTGACGGTGGTTTCAACCCAGGAAATCCACTCCCGATGGCCTGGAACCAGATTTTGCATGGATCTCAAAGGTCAGGTGTGGGGAGGGATGTTGCACCCTTTGACCCACCAGGCCCTGATGCCACAGGTTCAACAGGTCCTCAGGACAGGGAAAGCCAGGGTGTTCCACTGGGCACCTGATCCTGCACACGGGAGCACTTCTGTGGATGAGCCCTGCACATTTTTCATCGAATCCATGGAACAGCTTCCCGAAAGCTGGCGCATGGCTGTGGAGCACCTGAAACACAGGGAGGGTTGCATTGTGGCCACAGAACTCGATGACCATCCCAGACATTATTTGCTTTCCGAAGAGGATGCGCCTGTGCGTCCAGACCGCAGAGGAACCCTGCTCTCTGGGGTTTTTCTCCAGCGTCTTGAACCTGCACTGCGGATGGTGGTGTCTGGCTCACAGGACACTGCCTCTTCCCTGCTGTCTCTGGCAAGGGCAATCCATCTTGAGGTGACCTCTGTTGGTTCCACACTGCCTGAACTGGACGCCTGGACGGCTCTGGTGGTCTTTCCAGAACCAGAGCATGAGGTGCTGCAAGTGTTGCTGAAGGCCCTGCAGGGTGAAGTGGGTTACATCGGGGTGGTGTGCAGTCTCTGGCACGCAAGGCACCTGAAAGAAAGGCTGTTGCAAGCAGGTGCTCCTCGAATGGAGAGGGTTTTTGCTCCAGCAGGCCTCCATCTGGGGACCGTCTCCTCCCAGGGCATGGCCCTTGAAATTCTGGCAGAGATCCTGGCGGTTTTTCACCAGCAGGAGCCCCATTCACTGGACCTGAAAAGTGCAGACTGGATGGGGCCGTTCCGCTAGCACAGGTTGACGTGTCAGGGCAGAACCAACCCTTTGTCGGGTTCAAAGCCGCGCTCAATCCCGCAAAAAACTGCAATTGTCTCTCCGATTTTTGCTTATAATGGAACACATGACAGATTTCTTGCAGGTATATGCAGGTTTGAAAGCGGTTCTTTTCGACATGGATGGGGTGCTGACCAGCAACTCCCCATTCCACGAGGCCGCATGGAAAGATGTGGTTCAACATTACTTTCAGGTGCAGATTGAGGATGGAGACACCCGGATTCATGGTGGACGTGCCCATGAAATTCTCACTGTGCTGCTTGGCCGTCAGGTTACCCAGGAAGAGGCCCTGGACTTTCATGAGCACAAAGAAGCCCGTTACCGTGAACTGGCACAAGGGAACATCCAGCCTCTGGAGGGCCTCCATGCCTATCTGAATTTTCTGACTTCAAAGGGCATAGAGCCTGTGCTCGTCACCAGTGGGGGCATCCCAAATGTTGCACTGGTCCTGGATGCTTTTGGCCTGCAGGAGACCTTCAAACTCAGAATCACAGGAGAAACCGTAAAAAACGGCAAACCCCACCCTGAGCCTTACCTGACCGCCTTGCAGAAACTGGGCATCACCGCCCAGCAAGCCCTTGTGCATGAAGACGCCCCTGCCGGGGTGCGTTCCGGCAGAGACGCAGGGTGCAGGGTCATCGCCCTGGAAACCACCACCGGGGCAGCAGAACTGTACGCTCTGGGTGCAGAACTGGTGGTGCAGAATTTTGATCAGCTTCTGGAACGGCTGCAAACCCCTCAGGAGGTCTGAGCTGCCTGCACGGTGAACATCCCGGTGAGGCCCTCGTGGTTCTCGAAGCCAAAACGGCGATAGAAATCTTCTTTCCCTTGCGCAGAGAAGAGCCCAATGAAGGCCTTTTCCGGGGCGTGGCCCTGAATCCAGTCCATCACCCGTTGCAGCAACGCCTGACCCAGCCCCTGGCCCTGAAATTCAGGGTGGATCACCACGTCCTGAATGTAAAAGTAAATGAATCCATCGCCCACCACCCGGGCCATCCCAGCAATCTTGCCCTGCTCATCATGCACCACCACCGCATACAACGAGGCAGGGAGGGCGCTGTGGGCCGCTTCAAAATTCATGACGTTCTGCCACCCCACAGCTGTGCACAGGAAACTGTACTCCTCGACGGTGGGAACACGTTCCGTGAAGAGCATCAGGCGTCTCCCAGACCGGGATGGTTCATCAGGACCACCCGCCACCCGTCCGGGTCTTCAATGGTGATGCTCTGGCCTTTCCAGTAAGGGTTCTCAGGCTCCACCTCAGGGTATCCCATGCCCTCAAGCCGCTGCTGGACCCTGGCAATGGCGTCCCAGTCCGGGATGTAAAGCACCAGCAGGTTGTCACGGGTGGGGGCAGGGCAGGGAGACCCCTGATGGTGGTGGGTGAACTCCAGATGATAAGGATACCCGGGCAACCCAAGCATCACCCCATCAAAGCCATCATGGTCTGCAAAGCGGGCAATTTCCCTGAGGCCCAGACCGTCCCGGTAAAACGCCACCACCTTCTCCAGTTGGTCGGTGGGCCGGGCAATTCTCACCTGCACCACAGGCATGTCTTCGTTCCACATCGTGCACCTCTTCAGGCAACAGGCCATGATTCACCCTCCTCAATCCTGTCTGGATGAGCTGTTGGTGCTGTCTGTTGTCTCTGGTTCAACAGCATAACGTCTGGTTTTGCAGTGAAGAGGACATGCTGCACAATTCAGATCAGAGGCCTGACTCGATGGGGGACGGATCAGGCTCGGTGCGCAAAAGGGCAAAAAGGGCTGTTCCCAGAAGCAGGCATGTCAACATGATTCCTGTCCAGAGCAGACCCACTTGGTCCAGCAGGAATCCTCCCAGCACGATGCTGAAGGGTCGCAGTGCTGCGCTGACACTTTGCACCACACCATACCCTCCAGCCATCTGGTGGGATGGAATGGATTTTTGCAACGTGGTGTCTGCCAGCAAAGAGGTGAACATGAGTGCAGCACCAAAGCAGAGGGCTCCAGCCAGGGCGAGGGACAGTTTTGCAGAAACAGAGAACAGAAGGACACTGGCAGCCATCAGGGCCAGTCCCCATCCCAGTGCCCGCTGAACTTGCACCTGACGCACACCAAGCCACACTCCTGCAGTCAGCATCCCGGCCTGATAACTGCTCTGCAAGGCACCCAGCACCGTTCCACCCTGTTGAAAAGTCAGGGCTGCTGCCGGAAGCATGAGCAGAAAAACACTGATGCCAGCGTTGACCACACTGGCAAGAATCAGGTACCTTCTGAGGGCCGCATTGCGAAGCAGGGACCAGACAGGTTTTCGGGGAGCACGGCTGGGGCTTGAAGTTCTGGGCACCTTCAGAACGATCAGGCACAGCGCAGAGAGCACAAAGCTTGCGGCATCCAGCCACAAAGCAGCCTGAATGCCAAGGCTGCTGACCATCAAACCACCGATCAGCGGCCCGGTCAGGGTGGCAACGCGGGTGGCAGTGGTGTTCCAGCTGTTGAATTTCAGCAGGTGGTCACGGGGCACAACAAGGGGCATCAGGGCACGGAACCCGGGGTTGAAAAAACCACTGAGGGCTGAAAGACCAGCCATGATGCCCAGCACCGCAGGCCACTGCAAAGGGTTCGTCCAGAAGACCACCAGCAAAACCAGCAGGAGTGCCCTGAGCAGGTCTGCGCCGATCAGGTGGAGTTTTGACCCCCTGTGGTCCATGAAAGAGCCTCCAACAGGTCCCAGCAAGGTCAGTGAAAGGGTGGACAGCAGAGCAAAGCTGGCGGTGAAAAGCAGGGAGCCTGTGTCCCTGGCTGCAAGATACATCAGGCTGGTCAGGAGAATCTGGTCTCCCAGCAGAGATAAAGCATTTCCAGTGATCAGAATCCAGGCATGTTTGTTGAATGACATGCTCAATTATTTAACCACAGGAAAACAATTTCAAGCCTGCACCTGCTCAGTATCGAACAGGGGTGCGCTCCGGGAAGGCCTGACTGATCAGGTAGAGCGGGAGGGTCTTGCCACGGGTTGACACCGTTCCAATGGGTTCGAGGCCCTGCTCACACAGCCCCAGCAGCCGCAGCTGTGCAGGAGTGGCATAGTGAATCGGAACCACTTCCGGAGAGGGATAGTGTTCTTTGTTCAGCATAGAAATCAGTATAACCGAAAGCGCTTACGGTGTACAGCCTCTCCTGTGTGGACATTCAAAACCCTGCACGATTTAAAGCATTTCCGACAACACTAAACCTCTCAACAGCAAGAACAAAAACAAACCGCTATCATGGGAACATCTGAAACCTTTCTGTCCGTTTTCACACTTTTCAGACAAGGAGCAAAACATGAAGCGCGCCAATCATGATGCATTGATGCTCAAACGTGTTGTCTGGACCCACCAGCAAAGCAACGTGGATCACACCCTTTCTGCTGTCTGCCTGTCTATCTGGAGCACCAGATGAAGGCCTTTCCTTTGCTGTTTCTTGCAGGACTGGTGGTGTCCTGCGCACAGTTCGCACCCCCTGTTCAGAAACCCCCTGTTCAGAAACCCACCAACATCATGGAACTGCAATTTGAAGATGTCAGCAGCAACCAGCCCAGAGCCCGCGTGGTGATGCCAGAACGGAGCTCAGCAGCAGGTGCATCAAAACAGGGACTCAATGATGTGGGCTCAAAGGTCAGTTTCCAGGTCAAGAATGTGGAGACCCTGACCAACAAGGCCACCATGACCCGTTATGTGCAGGCCACCTTTGAAATCACCAACACTTCTGCAACCACCATCGAGCGCCTGTTCATCACACCGGTGGACCTTGATGATGATGCAGATCCCAACAACCACGCCATCTCCCCCACCATTGGAGACACGCCTTTTGCCAAGGTGCGGCTTTTCGATGGAACAGATGTGCCTGCCAAAGCTGAAGACCTCATTCCTGGTCCTGCAGTGATTTATGACTTCCAGGCTCTGGATTACATTGAAGATGTTCAGGCTTCCCCTTTTTATGCGCCTTTTGATTCATCCACACTGGCTCCTGCTGTACCTTCAGGCCTTGCTGCAGTGAACGTCAAAGATTACACCTGGTACCTCGAGCGACCTCTGGCCGCAGGAAGTTCTGCCACCGTGACCCTTGCAGTGAGCTTCCCGGTCGACAGCATTCCAGCCAACAACCCTTTCAGCTTCAGCATGATGGTGGCATTTGGGCAAAATGCAGAAGAATTTACCCTTCTCGGAGACAGCCTGAATTTCGACACAGATTTTGATGGGGCCGCACCTGACATCACCCTGGACACCCTCAACCAGCCGGTGATTGCGTGGGAAGAAGAAACCTATTACGGCCCCATCCACGTGATGGTCAAACAGTGGAATGGCAGCACCTGGGCCATGCTTGGGGGTCCTCTCAACATGAACCCAACCACAGACGCAGGCCAGGCCAGCATCGCTCAGAATGGATCGGACCAGTTCATTGTTGCCTGGGAAGAGGATGAAGACATCTTTGTCAAACAGTGGGATGGCTCGGTCTGGAACAGCCTGGGTGCAGCCCTGGACCTCGATCAGGCAGAGCGGGCCACGGCACCAGATGTGACTGTGGATGGCAGCAGCAATCCGGTGGTCACCTGGGTGGAAGATGACGCCACCAGTGGCATCGGCCAGGTCCTGGTCAAAGCCTGGGACGGTGCCCAGTGGACACTGCTGGACGGTTCCCTGAACATCGATCCCACCCGGCATGCCTGGGAAAGCGTGATCACCCACAACAACACCGGCCAGCCCATTGTGGCCTGGACAGAAAGTGACAGCAATGAGAACATTCAGGTGTACGTCAAACAATGGAATGGCACCACCTGGAACCTCCTGGGAAGTGGAGCACTGAATCCCACAGCCAACCAGTCTGGAGACCTGACCATCATCTCGGATGCCAGTGACCGCCTGACCGTTGGCTGGAGCGATGACGGAACCATTCGGGTTTCCCGCTGGGATGGAGCCTCCTGGACCGAAATGGGAAATGGGCTGAACATGGATGGGGCAAATCCAGCGTTCCTTCCCGCACTGGGCCTGAAACCCGATGGGCGTCCAGTGGCCGTGTGGACCGAAATCATGCCCATTCCCCAGGTGGTGAGCAAGATCTGGGACGGCACAGCGTGGGTGCGCTATGGAGACGTCCTGAACAACAATTTCGACAACTTTGCAGCCATGCCCTCTGTGGTCACCGATCCTGCAGGCACCTCCTACGTGGCCTTCATGGAAATGACCCGGTGTGCCTGCATCGCAGAAGTCTTCGTAAAATCCATTCCCTGAAGCTCCCATCAACGTCAAAACCGCTCCTCTGGGAGCGGTTTTTGTTTTCAGAGGAAAAACTTCAGTTCATAGGGGTGCTGGAAACCGCATTCAGGCCACTGAGAAGGTCCATGACCATCTCGATGTGACATTGCGCGTAAGCACAGGCCTCTTCGGCCATCTCGCGGGTGATCTGGCCCGATTGCAGGTAGGCATGAAGGCGCTCTGTGGTGGTGTGCACCTCTGCTTCAGACTGCCTGAGTTGCTCTTTGAGTTCCAGCGGAATCAGGCGGAAACCCCGGTGGGTGCGGACCACCTCGTAGTAACGGCTGCACTCTCTGAACGCCTGCTGCATGTTGTGGATCACCATGTCGTCCATGTCTCACAGTACTGTGGGAATTGTCACAAAACCATGACGGTGAAGTGTGATAGGGCTGTGCTGCTGAAAGATGTTTAGACAGTGCTGCTGGTCAAGAGCGGTCAGCGGTCAGCCGTCAGCAAAAGATGAACGCATGCTTTTGCAACATGCAATCAAAAATCTTTAGACGTGTTGGCCTGAAGTCTTCTGTTCTGTCTGTTCTGGTCAAAGCACACCTGTGTTGTTGTGCTGACCGCTGACCGCTTGCCATAAGACAACGACCCATCAGCGACTTTGCACTGGCCGTGCACAGGCAGGTGCCCGAATTCCAGGAGAAATGCTAGAGTCTAGATACCTGCAAGATCCGCAGCCACATCCCATTTCACCCTGCAGATCCCATTTCATCTGCAAAGCGAGGCCCCCTTTGGACATGAGTGCATTCCTGCAGGAATTCCAGCTTGAAGCAGAAGACAACCTCACAATTCTGGAACAGGGTCTGCTGCAACTCGAACAACTGGACAATCCCGAGGTGGTCCGGCGCATGTTCACTGCAGCGCACACCATCAAAGGGAGTGCAGGCATGCTGGGTCTTCAGGACATCCAGCGGCTCACCCATGTGCTGGAGGACGTTCTGGATGATCTTCGCAAGCGTCCACGCAAACTGGGTGAAGCCCAGGCCAGTGTGTTGCTGGAAGTGGTGGATGAGGTGCGCAAACTGTGTGCGGAAGTGATGCAACCTGTCCCCCATGAACACCCGATGACCCACTGGCTGGAAAAACTCAGGAACTGGGAACAGCCTGTTGAAGCACCTGCCCAGACAGAAGTTGTGGATGAGGCATCCCACACCATTGAAGCAGGACTTCAGGAAAGGGTGGACACACCTGCTGCCTACACTGCAGATCAGGTGGGGCGCACACAGTTGGAACGCAGGGTGATGGTCTATGATCCTTCTGCCACAGCCCGGATGCATCAGGCGTGGTTGTTGCTGGAAGCAGGGTTTGCTGTGCAGTTGGTTTTTGAACTCGAACAGTTCAGGCTGGGAACGCCAGACGCGCTGTGGCTGGTGGGCTTCGACGGTGAAGCCTCCACCCGGCAGTTTCTGGACAGCCTCAAGCATGAAGAAAAAACAGGAGTGATGGTTTCCGTGAGTGACGAGCAGATTTCCGTGCCTTCCCCCTTCCCCCGACTGCTGCTGAATTACATGGACACCCCCCAGAAAAGTCCTCTGGTAGAGACCGCCCTGAAGTTGCTGGAGGTTCAGGCATGAGCGTGTGGGTGGTGGACGACAGCCGTCTGATTCGCAGCATGCTCACGGCCCTGCTGACCCAGGCAGGCATCTCAGGTGTGCAGACCGCAGATTCTGGAGAAGGGCTGCTGGAGGCCCTACAAAATCCGGTGACCCGCGACCAGGTGCGCCTGATTCTGCTGGACCTGATGATGCCCGGCATGGACGGCATCCAGACCCTGAAGCACCTGCGGGACTACCCTGAACTGCACGACATTCCTGTCATCATCATCACCGGACGGGATGAGAAGGAGGATCTGGAGGCTGCATTTCAGGCTGGAGCCAGTGACTTCCTCTCCAAACCTGCCGACCCTGTGGAGTTCGTGGCCCGGGTGAAAGGTGCTTTGCGCCTCAGTGAATTGCTGGTGCAGCGCAGGTCCAGGGAACGGGACCTGAAAGACAGCCATGCCCGGCTGGAACTGCTCACCTACACCGATGCCCTGACCGGCATTGCCAATCGCCGCAGCTTCGATCAGGCCCTGCAAAAACTGTGGACAGGCCCAGAGCGCACGGTGTCCCTGATTCTGCTGGACGTGGATCATTTCAAACGGTACAACGACACCCTCGGGCATCTGGAGGGAGATGCTTGCCTGAAACGGGTGGCTGCTGCCCTCGAAGACACCCTCAAAGAGGAAGGCATTTTCATTCCAGAAGCTCTGCTGGCCCGTTACGGTGGAGAAGAGTTTGCTGTCCTGCTGCCAGACGCTTCACTGGACGAGGCCATGCAGCTTGCCGAACACCTCCGTCTGGGGGTGCTGGCTGCAGCCATTGACCATCCCCATTCGGACCACCACCATCTGGTGACCATCTCACTGGGGGTGCAGACCCTGCGCACCGGACCTGAGACCACCCCTGCCCTGCTCATTGAACAGGCAGACCAGGCCCTGTATCAGGCCAAAAAGTCGGGGCGCAATCAGGTGTTTCGGGCAGACCAGCTTCATCCCATGACCCCCGAACCCGATGGAGACGCCCTTTCTTTGCACCGCTGGCACAAGGTGATGGTGGTGGATGACTCTGCGGTGGCCCGGGCCTTTCTGCGTCAGGCCTTTCAGAGGGAAGGGGCAGAAGTGGTTGAGGCCTCCAGTGTGCCCCAGGCCCTGGAGCACCTCCCACAGATTGGTGAATTTGACCTGATCATGCTGGACATGCACCTGCATGACTCCAGCGGTCTGGAGGTCTTGCAAAAAGTCCGTCAGGTGAACCAGAGCGTGGTGGTGGTGATCTTCTCTGGGAAACACTCCAGGTCCATGCAAGAAGCCCTGAAACTCGGGGCGGACGCCTACCTGTCCAAGTCCGACTTTGACCTGCAGGGCAAGGACCTCTCTGCTTTCATGCAGGCCCTGCACCATGCCCGGGAATGCCGACTGGGGGTGCTGGCCCGTGAAGTCTTGAAGCAGGTCCAGACCGATTTCTTTTCGGTTTTCGCCCACGACCTGAAAAACCCCATCGCTGCCCTGGGTCTGGCCATCGATCTGGCCGCAGAAACCCAGCATCCAGATGATCTGGCTCCCCTGCTTTCTGGTGCGCTTGAAGCCAAATCCATGCTTCTGGAAGTGCTCGCACAATACCAGGAGTACATGCGTCTGGAAGCTGGACAGCTCGAACTGGATCTGGCTCCGGTTTCCCTGCAGTCGGTGGTGAAGGCCTGCCTGCAGGACCTGCAAAAGCAAGCACAATTCCGGGGACAGAAGCTGATCTTTGAAAAGGAAATGGAGGATGCAACACCACAGGACAGTGAAGTCCTGATTGATGCACGGGTCTTCGGAGACGCCCTGCACAGTGCCCTGATCAGCCTGATGAAGCATGCACCTGACGAGGGAACCATACGGGTGCGACTGGAGCGGACTGCAGAACAGGTGCGTCTGGTGCTGGAAGAAGAGGAAAGCCGGATTCCTGCCGATGAAATACAGCTCCTGCTGCACAACCCCCGCATGGCGCACAAGTGGTTCGGGTCCGGGGTCAGCCTGCCCTTGATGCGTGCTGTGCTTGCTGCCCACCATGGACGGTTGTGGGCGGAATCCAGCAATGGCAGCAGCCGTTTTCTGGCAGAACTTCCATTGCTCGGGCAGGTGGATCTGGCATGAGCCTCGGGGTGCTGCACCTGAGCATTCATGACACCAGTTACATGGTTCCCTTGCAGCAGGTGCTCCGGGTGCTGCGCATGGCGTGGTTCACCGGAATTCCTCCTGCACCTGGGGCCCCGCATGTGGTCGGGGTGCTCAACATCTCCGGGGTGCTCCATCCGGTGGTCAGTGCTCGAAAACAGCTGGGATTTCCTGATGTCACGCCTTTACCTGAGCAACGTTTGCTGCTTTTGCGAGGAAAGCCAGATTTCCTGCTGTGGGTGGATGACATTTATGGTTTTCTGGAAGTGCCCATGACGGATTTCAAACCGATCAGGTACACCCCTCAGAGCCCTGTGGAGGCGGTGATCCGCACCCAGCAGGGCAGCACCTCTGTCCTGAGGCCCGAATTCTTTCAGCCTCCTGCACTCTGGGAGGGCATCTGATGTCTGCTGTGGACGGACTGCACCCTGCCTTGCTGCAACAGCTCATTGAGCGGGTGGAGCAGGTGGGAGGCATCCGCATTCAGCCCATGCAACATCCCCTGCTGCTCAGGGCACTGAGAGAACTGGGGGAGGAGGGCACCGAGGACCTGAACCCCCGGGTGGTCCACCTGCTGTCCCTTCCCGATCTCCTGTTCACCCACAGCCTCATTGAACGGCTGACCATCCACGAAACCTATTTCTTTCGTGGGGAACAGCAAGTGAGACAACTCAGGGAAATCATCCTGCCAGAACTGCAAAAAAGGCCCCATCCAGTGCGCGTCTGGTCGGCAGGTTGCTCCACTGGTGAGGAGGCCTACACCCTGTCCATCCTGCTGAAAACCGAGTTTGGCATGCAAGATGCCCTGGTTTTTGGCACCGACCTGCACCCGGAGGCCATTGCGAAAGCAAGGCAGGGCAGGTACCGCGCATGGTCCTTTCGGAGCACACCGGAAAGCATCCAGCAGCAGTGCTTCACCCATGTGGGCCAGTGCTGGGTGATCAAATCGTTTCTGAAACAGCATGTGCATTTTGGTGTGCTGAACCTGAAGGGCCTGCCCTGGCAACCCCTCTTTCAGAACGCAGCCTTGCAGCTCAAACACCTGGACCTGATCCTGTGCAGGAATGTCACCCTTTACTTCGGGGCCGAGAGTGCCCAGCAGGTGTACCGGGCGTTTGCAGAGGTGCTGGCCCCTGGCGGGACGTTGATGCTGGGGGCCACCGATCCTCACCCTGAGCCAGAAAGTGGTCTGCATCCTGAGCGTCATCCACTGGGCTGGGTCTGGAAAAAAGAGCATAAGACAGCCACCATCCGGCACCGGAAAGTCACCCCCCGAAGCACCCGCACCTTCGGGCCTTCTCCCAGGCAACCCAGAATGCACCTGCAGGACCCACCTCAACAGGTCTTTTCCGCCTCTGGCACCGACCTTCCAGAAACCCTTGAAGGGCTCAGGCAGCATGTGTTTTTGCATCCCGATGACCCCCTGGCTCTTTTTCAGCTGGCGCAGGCCTGGATCAGGGCTGGCACGCCAGATCGCGCATTTCCGCTGCTGCGCAGCCTCCGCACCCTCCTTGAAGGACGTCCCAGGGATGAAGCCCTGACCCCTGAATTGCACGTGCAGGAACTCCTGACCGCCACCCTCTACACCCTGAATCAGATGAAAGGCACCCCATGAAGGACCAGCAGATCCTGCGAACCAGAGCGGAACAACTCGCTGCCCCTCCCGAAACCCCTTCCAGTGAGCCCACCCAGGTGGTGGTGGTGGTTCAGGCAGGACAGGAACGGTATGCCTTGCCTGCCCACCAGATCAGCATGGTGCGGGCAACGCCTCCGCTGACCCGGCTTCCTGGTCTGCATCCGGTGATCGTTGGGATGATCAGCCTGCAGGGACATGTGCTGACCGTGCTGGATCTTGCTGCACTGCTTGGGGATGTGCCGGATGGGCAGGCAGGGTATATTGTCGTATACCGGGATTCAGGGAAACAGGTGGCCCTGCGGGTCCGGAACGCAGAGGAAGCGGTGGACATTCCCCTTCACCTGCCCCGACCTGCACAGACCCGTCCGGGGTTGTCGGGGGTCTGGAAGGCCAGAGTCACCCTGCTGGACCTGGAACCCCTTTTTGCAGAATTCATGCGGATCACAGGAGGAGACCGTGCAGTCCTTTAAAACCTGGAGCGTATTCAACAAGATCACCGTGCTGGGTCTGCTCTGTGTGGTGGTGGTGATGGTGCTGGTGGGCTGGCTTCTGACCCAGCAGACCCGCAGCGCTTTCATCGAGCAGGGCAAGAAGAACATTCAGCAGGTGGCTTTCAATGGCATGGACAAACTGGACCGCAGCCTCTTTGAGCGGTACACCGATGTGCAGTCTTTTGCCGCCACCCCGGCGGCCAAATCCATGAATCCATCCACCATCACCGAACTGGCCAATGCCAGTGTGAGCCTGTACGCTCCCATCTACAGCCTGATTGTGGTTGCAGATGCCAGCGGCCGCATCATTGCCGTGAACACGGTAGACCCGCAGGGGAACACCAGCACCCGCACAGCACGCCTGCTGGGCCAGAATGTGTCCGGTCAGGCATGGTTCAAGAATGCACTCAGCAGCAGTGTCCAGACGACACCTGTGGACCTGCAGGACCTGCACCCTGATCCACTGGTCCGGGCGGTTTATGGGCCAGAAGATGATCTGGCCCTGTCCTTCAGTGCGCCCATCCGCAACGACGCCGGGCGGGTGGTGGGGGTGTGGAGCAACCGCATCGACTGGGACACTGTGGTGCAGTTGCTGAAAGACCTGGAAACCGCCGGGCACCAGGCAGGTCTGAAAAGCCTGCGCGTGGGTCTGGTGGACACAAAAGGACTGACCCTGCACAGCCCGCAGGACACCGATTTTCAGACCAACAAACTGATCACCCGCATGGGGGTGAATGCCAGCGAAAGCACCGAAGGGGCCAAAGACGCCCCAAGCCCTCTGGGAGAAGGAGCAGGTCTGGTTGGTTGGCACACCTCCAGGGGATATTCCAACTTCCCGGGTTTTGGCTGGGTGATGCTGGCCGGGCAGGACCTCACGGACCTGGACGCTTCATCTCAGTCGTTGATTCAGACGGTGGTGCTTGCCTGTGTGGTGGTGATTGTGGTCTTCATGGTGCTGCTGTACCTGATTCGCCTTGCGATCGAGCGCAGGGTGAGGACACTGGCGGCAGCTGCCAATGCACTGGCCGTGGGGAACCTCAGTGTCACGTTGCCTGAGTACAGCCGCGATGAGATTGGTGCCCTCAGAAATGCCTTTGAGCGCATGACCAACCACCAGAGTGCCATGGCGAAGGTTGCCAACAGCATTGCATCTGGAAACATCGGCCTGAACCTCACCCCTCAGGGCGACCAGGACATGCTTGGAAATGCGTTCCAGCGCATGCTGGACCACCTGCGTTCCCTGGTCAAAGAGGTGCAGGAAGCCTCGCACAATCTGGCTTCTGCCTCCATGCAACTGCAGGCCGCCTCTGCCCAGCAAGGGGCCAGCATCAACGAGCAGTCTGCTGCGGTCACCGAGACCAGTGCCACCGTGGAAGAGGTGCGGGTCTCCAGCGATCAGGCGGTGGACATGGCGAACACCGTCAGTGAGAACGCCCAGACCGCTCAGCAGGTGGCGGTTGCAGGTTCAGAAGCCACCCAGACCATGATCCGTGACATGCAGGACATCCGCAAACAGGTGCAGGACATCAGCTCCCACATCCTCACCCTTTCTGAGAGCAGCCAGAAAATCAGTGACATCATCGAGGTGGTCAGTGACCTTGCAGACCAGAGCAACCTGCTGGCCCTGAATGCCGCCATTGAAGCCCACCGGGCAGGGGAGCATGGTCGCGGGTTCGTGATTGTGGCCCAGGAGATTCGCAACCTTGCTGAGCAGTCGAAGACGGCAACCAGCCAGGTCAGAACCATCCTGTCGGGCATCCAGCGGGACACCAATGCAGCAGTGATGGCCACAGAACGCGGAACCCGGGTGGTCGACAATGGAGCCCACTCCATCCAGACCCTGGAGCACACCATCAACGAACTCTCAGAAGCCATCGAACATGCCGCCAGGTCCGCCCAGGTGATTGCCGGGTCTGTGAAGCAGCATTCTTACGGCATGGAACAGATTGCTCTGGCCATGCAGAACATCCAGACCGCCAGTGAACAGAACCTGCAGGCCAGTGAAAGCAACCAGCAGGCCGCAAAACACCTCAGCTCCTGGGCCACCCGCCTGAAAAATGTCATTGACAGGTACCGACTGGAACCATGACCCCACAGGACCGCTTGCTTCACATCTGTGCATTTGAACTCCGCCAGCTGATCCACCTGCAGGACGTGGCAGGCATGGTGCTGCCCCTGCGCAGGGCAGCCCAGGTGGTGGGCTGGAAAGCCCTGATTGATGGGTGGGGAGAAGTGGTGCAGTGGTCCAGAGAAGAGCTGCAGTTGCGCATCCGCAGCTGGATTCCGGTGCTTGAACGGGGTGAGTTGCCCAACCTCCAGGGATCGACCCCATCCCCCCATCCCAGAGAAGTCCTGCCTGAGCCGCCTCCTGAAACTTCCACCATGCGTGCGGACCGTCGCCAGGAGATCCGCATCAGCCTGCAGCAACTCGAAAGCCTTTTTGCCCACGCAGGAGAGCTCACCGTCCTGCGCAACAGATTGGAAGAGCATGTTCGCAGACTGCAGGGGCTGGAAGGGGCCATGGTGGGGCTGGACCGGGAAACCCGCATCACCTTCTCGGAGAACCTGAGGCAGCTCAGGCAGGACCAGTCTGAACTGAACCGCATCAGTGCAGAACTGACCCGACAGGTGATCGACCTCCGGCTGCGCCCTGCTTCCCTGATGGTCACCCCACTTGAGCGTCTGGTGCGCGACCTTGCCAGAGGGCAGAACAAGAAACTGCATTTCGAGACTTCTGGAACAGACACCGAGCTGGACCGCAATCTGCTGGACCCCCTCAGGGACGCCCTGATGCACCTGATTCGCAATGCCATTGACCATGGACTGGAAACCCCGGAAGAGCGCCGCAGGTCAGGCAAACCCGAGGTGGGGCGTCTGGGACTGCACATTCAGAGCCGGGGGGAATCCATCCAATTGACCCTCTCCGATGACGGCAGGGGCATTCAGCTGGAACGGGTGCGGCAGAAGGCCATTGAGCGGGGCATGGTGCAGGATCAGGACCTCCTCTCACAGGAAGAGGTCCATGATCTGCTCTTCCAGCCCGGATTCAGCACCGCCCAGCAGGTGTCTTCCATTTCGGGTCGTGGGGTGGGCCTCGATGCCGTGCGGGCCAATGTGGACCTGCTTGGAGGGGAGGTCTGGCTGAGCAGTGTCGAGGGAGAGGGCACCACCTTTCACCTGCGGCTTCCCCAGACCCTCGCCACCACCCGTGCTTTTGTGGTTCGGGTTTCCGATCAGGCATTTGCCCTTCCTTCAAGGCATGTGGACCGCATCCTCAAACCCGATCACTTCACGGTGGTGGACCAGAAACGCACGGTGGAATGGCAGGGAAATGCCATTCCCGTTTTTGAACTCAGTGAGGTGCTGGGGCTTCCTCCTTCGGGTGCGCCTGTCACCGTGATCCTGAACCTCGCAGAACGCTGTGTGGGCATCAACGTGCAGCAGGTGACCAGCGAGGAGGAGTTCGTGATGAAACACCTCCCGTGGGGCATTCCAGCCAGCACAGCCTTCCAGGGGGTGGTGATGGACCGCTCCGGTGCACTGCTTCCAGTGCTGAACGTTGCCCAGCTTTCCGTGCAGGCCCGTCCACGCCCCGCCGCCCAGGTCCAGACCGCCCGCAAGAAACAGCGCATCCTGGTGGCAGATGATTCGGTGGCGGTCCGCACCATCCAGCGCAGTGTGCTGGAACTGGCCGGGTTCGAGGTGCAGGTGGCAGAAAATGGCCGCATTGCCCTGCAAATGCTCAGGCAGCATTCTTTTGACCTGCTGGTTTCGGATGTGGAGATGCCTGAAATGACCGGTCTGGACCTCACCCGGGAGATCCGCAAAGATGAGCGTTTGAAGCACCTCCCGGTGATCCTGGTGACCTCCATGGCCACCCCACAACACCGGGAAGAGGGCATGCTGGCTGGAGCAGATGCCTACCTGATCAAGGGAAATTACGCACCAGAAGACCTGCTGGACACCCTGGGGAGGTTGATTTGAAGACCGTGAAGGTGCTGCTGGTCGACGATTCTCCGGTGCAGCTTGCCCTCCTGAGGAGCTGGATCGAACAGGACCCTGCCATGAAAGTGGTCGGGGTGGCCGCAAGTGGTCTGGAGGCAGTGCAACTGACCGCTGAACTGAAGCCTGATGTGATCGCACTGGATCTGTTCATGCCTGAGATGGACGGCTTCAAAGTCACCGAACGCATCATGCAGGAGCACCCGACCCCCATTCTGCTGCTCACCGTGTCCGAGCAGCACGCAACCCTCAGCAAGGATGCCCACCACAGCGGAGCCATCACCGTGATGCTCAAGCCCACTCCAGATGATGCCCAGAACATCCAGAAGTTCCGGGAAACCCTCAAGGTTGTGGCAAAAATCAAAATGGTCCGCCGTCACACTGTGAAACCCATTGCACCGCAGAGCAAGGTCAGTTTTCCCTATCAGGCGGTGCTCATTGCCGCCTCCACTGGAGGACCTCCCATCCTGCAAACCATTCTGTCCCAGCTTCCAGAGCATTTTCCTCTGCCTGTGGTGATTGTGCAGCACATTGCCCAGGGTTTTGAGATGTCGCTGATCAACTGGCTTCAGACCAGTTGCCTGTTGCCCATCCACCTTGCCAGGGAAGGCATGGAACTCAAGAAAGGGGTGTATCTGGCCCCGAGTGGCACCCATCTGGAACTGCTGCACAAACACGGCAAGGTGGTGCTGCATCTCAGCCACCATGCACCCGTGCGGGGCCACCGTCCGAGCGCCAACATGCTCTTTGACTCGGCCACCCGCCTGCTTGGAGGCAACCTGATCGCCATTCAGCTCACAGGCATGGGAGAAGACGGGGCCAGTGGGCTCAAGGCCATCCGGGATGCAGGAGGGTTCACCATCGCGCAGGATGAAAAAAGCTCCACAGTCTTTGGCATGCCCCAGGCCGCCATCAAACTGGGGGCTGCGCAGCATGTGCTCTCTCCTGAAGAGATTCCCCGCAAGCTGAAAGAGATTCTTGGACTGCAGCCCTGAAATTCAGCGGCCTTTCGGTCAGGTTTCATGGGCATCATGCTGTCCAGCGAGCAGGTTCACCTGTTCTTCACTCTGTGGGATTTGATTCTGAGGGGCCCAGATGCTGCTGGTACACTTCAGACACTCTTCCTCCCCAAAGGGCACCTGGAAAACACAACCGGGTGCTCTTTTTCTGGCCGTCACATCTGGGGATCAAGCCGTTCCCGGAGTTCCCGTTTGATGCGGTTGCGGCCCTCCCGTTTGGCACGGTAGAGCAGGTGGTCTCCCTGCTCCAGCAACTGGTTCAGGTTGCCAGGGGTGGAAAACTGCACCAGACCTCCACTGACCGTGATGCGCTCAGGGACCGGAAAGACATGGTGCTCTACTGTTTCACGGATGCGTTCGGCAATCGTGATGGCCTGCTGGGTTTCGATGCCCCTCAGGACCACCAGGAACTCCTCTCCTCCCATGCGGTACAGGCGGTCATTGTCCCGGGTGCTGCTTTTCAGAAGTGCAGCAAGTTGCCGCAGCACTTCATCTCCCATGGCGTGCCCATGCCGGTCATTGACCTGCTTGAAGTGGTCGAGGTCCAGCAGCAGAAAAGCGTCCCCTGTGCTGAAACGGGCACGGTCTTTTTCAAATTGCCTGCGGTTGAGAAGGCCCGTTAGAGGATCAGACAGGGCTTCCTGCCTGAGGTGTTCGGTGGCCTTCAGGTACTCGATGCGGGTCATCAGGATCTGTGCAGAAAGGTAAAATCCGATCACGTTGGCCAGAAAGTACCAGATGAACACATGGCTGAAGTACCAGCCAGCAACCGGAGACAGCAACACTGGAAGGGTGTGCACAGAAAACACCAGCAGGGGGGTGACCATGTAAGATCTGCGGTCTGGCCTTCCATCTGGCATGCGGCTGCGGATCAGGCCCAGCAGAATGAAGGTCAGCAGCAGGGACATGGCATAAACGTTGATGTTTTGAACCGGAAAGTAAATCACTCTGGTGATCAGAACTGGAGCAATCGCAATCAGACCATACCCAATCCCATAACGCAGCATCAGCAGCACGATGGGTACCGCCCGCACATCCACCTGGATGTCGTCTCCGATGGTGATTCCGTGGAACATGAGCAGAATGGCTCCCCCTGAACAGAGCAGGGTTCGGAGGAGGACCATGGATCGCCGCTCAGCTGTTCGCCAGTCTTGATAGGTCAGGCTGACCACATAGGCCAGTGAGATGACCATGCAGGTGTTGATGAACAGGGAATCCAGGGTGGACATGTCTGCCTCAATTCAATGGGCTCAGAGGATTTTCTTGTGGCCTGAACCGGGTACAAATCAAAGCGTACACCAAAAAAGAAACCGTTCACATCCCACACAAAGAACACAGACAAATGGTGAAAAGCAAAACTCCACAACTGAACATGCTTTTTTTGAAAGTGAAATCCTGACTAAGGGATATCCCTTATCTGATTTTTGCCATTGACGGCATCTTTGTGGGGTGGAGTTGATGCTGCCCTGACCTGCGCATCACAGGCTGATTCTGGTGGGACAGTCTCTCAAAAGCGGAAGACGCCATGTCCTTCAACGTCTCTGAACACGGACTGTTCACCCGTGTTCAGAGGTTTGATTGAAGTGAGGACACGCTGCTCTACCCTTGCAACTGACAGCAGGATGGCTTCAGTTGCAGTTCCACCATCTTCACAATTTCACCACACATCTTGCTCAAATCTTTTGCAAGCCTTGACCTGCACCAATCTTTCCTGTCTTTGATGCCACACAAAAGGCTTAACAACTTCTTCAAAAGTTCTTCCCTTCATGTTCACATCTTCAGGCCAGAATGACGCTCAGGAGGCACCAAAAATGAAAAAGCACCTGATTCCCCTGATGATTTCTGCCCTGACGCTCACCAGCCTTGCCAGCGCGGCCAGCGTGAGCAGCACCAGCAACCTCGGAGAAGGATTCCATCTGATCACTTCTGCTGTGGGACAATGTACCGGCGCAGAAAACTGCACCATTCCCTATGGCAATAAAGTCTGCGATGCAGACAACCTGGGTGTGGTTTACCGCATGGCCACCCCAAACCCGGATGGAAGCTATGCTTATGAAGACCAGAAGTGCATCTGGGGAGATGACTCCCAGTGGATTGTGGACACCTACACCGTCACCAAAGGAGGGGAAGATTTCAGCTGTCCTGTGGTGGCTGCAGGACCTCTCACCAGCACCACCAACAACTGGCCTCCCACCCGCTTCTGGGGCCTCACCCCTGAACAGTTTGTGTACTGCACCAAGAGCCGCTGAGTTCAACATTTCAGGGAGCTCCGGGATCGAATCCTGGGGCTTTTCGTGTGAATGAACCCTGTGAGACTGCACCTGATATGCTAGAGACAGCTGTTGTCCCGGAGGTCTGCCATGAACCACGGAGATGCCCTGTTTGCTGCAACACAGTCACACGGCCAGTTTTACCTTGCCACCCTCAATGCCCTGCTGGAGAAGTTTGCTGCTCTGGTCAGGAGCCCAGAACCACCGCATGCTCTGCACACCCTGCTCATGCGAGAACTGCCCGTGGTGTTCGAGCAGCTGGAAGATTCGGCATCTCGCGCAGGCAGCCTGGAGTTCACCACCCTGATGGTCTGGCTGTCCCAGACTTTTCAGGCACGCAGCATCCCTGTCGCAGTGCTGCACCTCACCCTCCAGGCGATGCAACAACACCTGCTTGACACCCCTGACCTTCCCTGGAGAACAGCAGGACTCTCTGTTCTGGAGGATGCCCTGCAAGCCCTGTCTCAACCTCAAGAGGCCAGGGATGTGACGAAAAACCTCCCAATGCTGGACCTGCTCCTGCAGACCGAACCTGTCTCAGATGCTGTTCTGGAAACACCTTATCTGGATCTGGCTGTGGACCAGATTCAGCCTGCCCTGTACCGGGTTGGGGAACTGTGGCAACAGGGCAAAATCTCGGTGGCCACAGAACACCTCGCCACCCTTCGGGCACAGAACATTTTGCTGAGGGGATACAGACGGGCCGCATTCTTTCCCTTTGCAGGACGCAAAGTCCTGGTGGCCTGTGTTCCTGGAAACCACCACACGCTCGGGGCCCAGATCCTGGGAGATGCCTTCGAGATGCAAGGCTGGTCCTGCACTGTCCTGATGCCAGGTTTGCCTGCAGAAGACCTGATGTTCCAGATCGACCAGTGCAAGCCAGATGTGGTGGCCCTGTCTGCAGGCCTGATTCAGCAACTTGGAAGTACACGCAAGATTCTGCAAAGCATCCGTTTGCACTGGACTTCCAGCGTGCCTGTTCTGGCTGTGGGCGGACATGCCACCCAGATGGTGCCCCATGCAGGAGGAGCCCTGGGGGCGGACCTGTGGGGCCTGAATGCCAGGCAGCTTCTACAGGAAGTGTCATGACCCTGAAGCGCCTGGAAGACCTGTTGCCTCTGCTGGATCTTGTGCAGGACCTTCCTGCACTGGTCCTTTTTGCTGCAGACCTCAGGCACCAGTTGCTGATGGTCAACGGCGCAGGTCTCCAGGTGCTGGGACAGCAGGTGGGCGAGCGATTTCAGACGGAACGCATGTGGCCTCCCTGTCCGGCAACAACCCCTTATCTTGGCCCCCTCACCCTGACCGACCAGCAGGGCAGGTCTGCCAGTTACAGTGGCAAAATCCTGCCTCTGCAGGAGGGCTATCTGGTGATGGCCTTGCCCGAGGTCACCGACCTGCAACACACACTGGAACAGCTCCTGGCCATCAATGCAGAACTGCTCACCGAAACACGGGGAACCCTGAGAGATGCCCGCAGTCTGGCAGAACAGGCCCGCACAGATGAATTGACTGGCCTCCTCAACAGGCGGGCTTTTTTTCAGGCCTCCAGAAAGCTCCTTTCCGAGCCCCATCAGATGCTCGGCCTTCTGGTTCTGGACATTGACCACTTCAAAAGCGTCAATGACCGTTTTGGCCATCTGGTTGGAGATGAAGTGCTCCGACAAACCGCCCAGACCCTGCAAAGCAATCTGAGGTCAGGCGACCTGCTGGGAAGGGTTGGAGGGGAGGAATTCATCGTGCTCCTCAACTGTCCCTCCCTGTTCGACATCCTGCAAACAGCAGACCGCCTGAGGGTTGCAGTGCAGGACACCTCCAACGGATCAGGCACCCCCACTGTGACCATCAGCATCGGGGTGTCTCTGGTTGAATCCCATTTTGAGGCCGCTCTGGACAGGGCAGATCAGGCCCTTTATGCAGCCAAAAGCTCTGGTCGCAACCGGGTGGTCTTCCAGGAGCAAGAAGACCCCATTGCAGGCTCTGTTTCCTCCGGTTGATTGTTGAACTGGGCATCCTGCATTGCAGCACACTGGGTTTCTGGGGTACCGGGTATACTGGCTCCACCTGATTTTCATCCCATCTGCCCGAGGAGGCTGCATGACCCTGAAAAATGAACTGGCGCTGTCCCGACCCGCTGCCCTGACCCCCGAGATCGCCATGGGGCTGGGCATGCTTCAGATGGCGCGAGAGCGCACCCTGCGTACCGTGGAATCCCTGCTTCCTGGCAGTCTGGATGTGCTGGTGAATGGACACACCATTGGTTCTCTGCTCTATCACATCGCTCTGGTGGAACTGGACTGGCTTTATGTGGAGGTCAAACAGGAAGAATTGCCCGACTGGTGCACCTCCCTCTTCCCCATTGAGCACCGCAACTCCGATGACAACCTGAGCCAGGTGCTCGGTGATCCACTGTCAAAACACCTTGAACGCCTGTCCCGGGTGCGCCAGGAACTGCTGCAAACCTACCAGAACATGACCGCAGACGATTTTGCAAAACCCCGCAGCCTGTCCCATTACGATGTGACCCCCGAGTGGGTGCTTTTTCACCTGCTGCACCATGAATCCTTGCATTTTGGACAGATCCAGACCCTGATCCGGGTTGCAGGTCTGCGTGATGCCGAGTTCCGCTACCTGATGTCCTGAACATGGCTTTTTCACCCGACCTGCTCACTGACCCTGATCCACCGTTCATGGTGCAGGACCGTTTTGAGATCAAAGCAGATGTGTTTCCTCTGGGCTCAGTCCTCAATGGTCGACTGGAGCAAAACCATTTTGCAGAAGACCGTCTGCTTTTCTCTTATCTACAGAAAAAACTGGACGTGTTGCAACAGCATCCTGAGCGGCATCGTGCCCTGACCACAGATGATCCCCAGGGACTCTCTCATGCCCTGTGGACGGCTTTACAGGTGTACAAGCGAGAGTTTCCCCAGTTGCTGTCCGGGCATGACACAGAGGTGGATCTGAAGCATCTTGGGTTGCGCCTGCACTGGGACCCTCATGAAATCCAGGTGACCCAGCTTCAAGACCATGCCCTTGGAACACAGGTTCTGGATCATCTCCAGCAACAACAGGGCGTCACCCGGTTGCTGGATGCCGTGTCGCTCAGTGCACAGGAAGATCTGGTGGTGCTCAGGCAGGACCCGGAGGGTGGTCATGCTGAAGCCCTGTCTGTGTGCTTCCCCAGCGGCTGGGACCCCCGGGAGAAACTGGGCGTTGGCTTTGCCGGAATTCACCACCCGGTGGCGGACCATCAAAGGCTCTTGAAGGCCTCTGGCAACATGATGCGGGCCATTTTTCACAAAGGCCCCTTCATCCGGTTCAGCTGGGGCCTGACTCCCAGCCCTGACCTGAATGCCCACCCTGAGCATCCCAGAACCCTCTGGAACCCTCTCTGGGAAGCAGAGCCTGACCTGCTGGGCGAAAAAATCTTCCTGCGCATGGAACGCCAGACCACACTTGCCTTACCGGAATTGCAGCGCGGGCTCTTCACCATTCGGGTGTACGTGAATTCCCTTAGCAAAACGCTGACCAGAAATCCAGAACTGCGTCCCAGACTCCATAATCTTCTGTCCTCGGTGAAACCAGACGTGCTGGAATACAAAGGGATGCAGCCCCTCAAAGCACCCATTTTGCGTTATCTGGAGTCCCATAAATGATTTTCGGCAGTGGTCCTGTGTGGGATTCTCAAATTGTCACCAGAATTTCCTGTTAAGATCTACAAGCAGAAGACCAGGTGTCCCAGACACCCTTCTGGATGTATCGGAGGTAGACCATGGAAAAAGTCGGAAAGCAACAACTGATTCAAGTGATCGCCGAGAAGGCCGGTGTCAGCAAAAAAGACGCAGGGGAAGTCATTGACTCCATGCTGGAAATCATCGTGGAAGCCCTGAAGGAAGGCAAGACCGTGGGTCTGCCTGGCTTTGGCACCCTCAGCGTGGTTCCCACCAAAGAGCGTCAAGCCGTTCGTCCTGGCACCACCGAGCGCATCACCGTTCCTGCAGGCAAAAAGATCCGTTTCAAGACGGCCACCAGCCTGCAAGACAACCTGTAAGCCCAGGTGTTCCCCCATCCAGCCTCAGGGCTGGATTTTTTTTGGCAGGAAGTCATTCCAATTTCGCCAAATCAACTCCATATTTTAGATATAATGCTCAACAAAACAAGGAGACTGCAGATTTTAACAGTCTCCGTCACGCCAGCTTATGGAGGCTGGTCTCCTGTCCATAAAGGGCACTGTTGTTAATGGCATTATAAAACCTCTCTACACTCAAAGTGTAAAATCGGCAAACATTGTCTTGCAAGAATTGCTCCATTGCTGATCAATCAATCAGTTTTCAGGTGCCTCACCTGGGATCTGCAAGCAGCCATCCACAGGACCGTGACCCTTCACAACTTCAGTTGCGCTACAGGAAACACCATGCCAACCGGGCGTTTCTCAGCAACCCGTGTTACAATCCCGGTACTGGTGACTGGAAACTTTATGGACCTGACCTGCGTAGTAACTCAAAGTACGGAGCAGCCATGCTGTGACCGTCATCACGGGAGGAATTCACCATGATCAATTTGACCAAAGGACAGAGCATCAACCTCAAAAAAGAAGCCCCCGGTGGCCTGCAACGGGTTCACCTCGGTCTGGGCTGGGATGTGGCCAAGCCCAAAGGTCTCTTTGGCCGTTTTGCAGCTCCAGAAAGCATTGATCTGGACGCCAGTGCAGCCCTCTTCGACGCCCAGGGCAACCACACCGACACCGTCTGGTTCAGACAGCTTCAGAGCAAGGATGGCAGCATCAAACACAGCGGAGACAACCTGACCGGGGCAGGAGATGGCGATGACGAAGTGATCACCGTGGACCTCTCCAGAATCCCTGGCAGCGTGCACCAGATTGTGCTGGCCGTGTCCAGCTTCCGTGGACAGAACTTCGCCAAGGTGGAAAATGCCTTCTGCCGCGTGGTGAACGCCGACAACAAACAGGAAGTGGCCCGCTACAACCTGAGTGCCACCGGAAACCACACCAGTGTGATCATCGGCAAACTGCAACTCGTTTCTGGTGAGTGGACCTTCAAGGCCCTCGGCGAAATGACCAATGGACGCACCATTCAGGACATTGCCAGCGACATCCGCCGGGTTCTGTAAGACTGGCCTTGCAGCCGCAGTGCTGTAGATCACGGGAACTTTCCTGAAGTTGCCCGCATAATGTGAGAAGAGCATGCAAAAACTGGTTCCCGGTCAGAAAATCAAACTTTCAGAGGTCACCCCCTCCTTGCAACTTGAAATCGATGTGCAGGTGCAGGGTGCATCCCGAGAGTACGACATCAGCTGTTTTTTACTGAATGAGCAGGAAAAATTGCCCTCGGATGACCATGTGGTCTTCTACAACAACCTGCGTTCCCAGCAGGGAGAGGTCGTGCTGGCCCAGCGAGATGCTTTCAGTTCAAAATTTGAACTGGACCTCTCGAAAGTCCAGCAGGGCGTCAAACGTCTGGCCTTCACCTGCACGGTGGATGACGGCCTCACCTTCAAGGATGTGAAAACCGGGCGGGTGCGGGTGTCGAGTGGTGGAAACCTGCTGCTGGAATTCGTGTTCACCGGAACACAGTTCTCGCAGGAAAAGGCTGTGATTCTGGCCGAAATCTACTTCAAAGACGTCTGGCGCTTCGGGGCCACCGGGCAGGGTTTCAACGGGGGTCTGGCCGATCTGGTGCGCCATTACGGTGGAACAGTGGAGCGCCCGGCCCCCACCCCACCACCTGCCCCTCCTGCTCCAACCCCTGCTCCAGGAGCAGAGGAGAAACCCACAGTCAACCTGAAAAAGATCACCCTGGAAAAACGGGGGGACTCTGGCAAGGTGAACCTGCGCAAAGATGGCCGCAAGCAGCCCATTCACATCAACCTGAACTGGGACCAGCAGGCTGCCCCACAACGCAGTGGTCTTTGGAGTTTGCTGCCTGGGCAGGCCTCTGGAGGCACCGCTGATCTGGATCTGGGCTGCATGTATGAAATGCAAAACGGATACAGAGGGGTCATTCAGGCCCTTGGAAACACATTTGGCGCAAAAGACACCGTGCCCTACATCTATCTGGACAAGGATGACCGCAGCGGCTCTTCCACCGATGGGGAAAACCTCTTGATCCTCAGGCCAGATATGATCCGGCGCGTGGTGGTCTTTGCCTACATCTACCAGGGGGTCTCAACCTTTCAGGATGTGGGAGGACGCATGCGCATCACCGACGATCAGGGGAACGAAATCCACCTGAAACTCGACCAGCCCGATCCCGGGCTGAAATTCTGCGCCATCTGCAGCATCACCAATTCCGGCGATCACATTGAGGTCACCAAAGAAGAACGTTATTTCCGGGGCCACCAGGAAACCGATGAGCATTACGGGTTCGGCTTCCGCTGGCAGTCCGGTCAGAAATCCTGAATTCACTGGAGGACATCATGGCAATCAATCTCAGCAAAGGTGGAAACATCAACCTCAGCAAGGAAGCGCCCGGTCTGCGCAAGGTCCGCATCGGTCTCGGCTGGGACGTGCGGGCCACCGACGGAGCCGCATTTGACCTGGACGCCATGGCCCTGCTCGTCAAGGAAGATGGCAAGGCCAGCAGCGATGCCGACCTGATTTTCTACAACAACCTCAAACACGCCAGTGGTGGGGTCGAGCACACTGGAGACAACCGCACCGGTCAGGGTGAAGGGGACGACGAGAGCATTCTGGTGGAACTTGCCAGGGTCCCTGCCCAGATTCACCGTGTGGTGGTTTCCGTGAGCATCCACGAAGGTCAGTCCCGGGGCCAGAGTTTCGGTCAGGTGCGCAACGCCTTCATCCGCGTGGTGGATGATGAAACCGGAACCGAAGTGGCCCGTTACGACCTCTCCGAGGACGCCAGCACCGAGACCCTGATGGTCTTCGGGGAACTGTACCGCCATGGTGCAGACTGGAAGTTCCGAGCTGTGGGCCAGGGGTACCGCGAGGGCCTCGAAGCTTTCCTCAGAAATCACGGTTTCAACGTTTGATTCTGCAGGTCTTGCAAGAATAAAGTTCGTCTGAACCGAGTTTCAATGTCCGCCCTTTAAACCTCACGCCCACTCACTCACTCAACCTCAGGAGGGTTATTTATGCCAGTCAGCTTAAGCAAAGGTGGAAATGTCAGCCTCACCAAAGAAGCCCCAGGTCTCACCAGCATCACCGTCGGTCTCGGATGGGACATCCGCACCACCGATGGAGCTGCATTCGACCTGGACGCCAGTGCCTTCTTGCTCGGTGAAAGCGGCAAGGTGGCCAGCGACAGCGACTTTGTCTTCTTCAACAACAACAAGAGCACCGATGGCAGCGTGGAATACGGTGGTGACAACCGCACTGGTGAAGGCGCAGGTGACGATGAAACCATCAAAATCGACCTGACCCGCGTTCCCCAGACCGTCACCCGCATTGTGATTGCCGTGACCATTTACGATGCTGAAACCCGCAGACAGAACTTCGGCATGGTGCGCAACGCCTACGCCCGCGTTCTGAACAACGCTGGTGGCGCAGAGATCGCCCGTTACGACCTCTCCGAGGATGCCAGCACCGAAACCGCCATGATTTTCGCTGAAGTGTACCGCCACAACACCGACTGGAAGTTCAAGGCCATCGGTCAGGGGTACAACAACGGCCTGCGCGGTCTGGCCCTGGATTTCGGCGTCAACGTCGGCTGATCCTGATTTTCAAGCACAAGCAAGTCCCCCGCGCTCTGGTGCCATCAAAGGGGCGCGGGGGCAGATGTTGTCACAGATGTTGTTCACATGTGTTGTAACCAGTCAGACTTTCTGACTGAAGCGTAGAGAGGACAAAATGCGTCGAGAGTTTGGTTTTGCTTTTGTGGTGACCCTGATCTGCCTTGCAGGGGCCTTTTTTTACGGCCTGCGCACAGGAGACATGGCCACCGCAGGTTCGTTTCTGCTGATTGCCGTGATCCTGGGGGTGATGGAAGTGTCCCTGAGTTTCGACAACGCCGTGGTGAACGCCAGCGTGTTGAAAAACATGGACGCGGTGTGGCAGAGAAGGTTCCTCACCTGGGGGATTCTGATTGCGGTGTTCGGGATGCGGTTCATCTTCCCAATCGTGATTGTGGCGGTGGTCGCCAAGCTGGGATTCATTGAGGTCGCACAGCTGGCCTTCAACAATCCGCAGGAATACGCCCGTCACCTGAATGAGGCCCACGTACCGATTTCTGCGTTTGGGGGCACCTTCCTCATGCTGGTGTTCCTGAAGTACCTGATGGACCCCGAGAAGGAAGTGCACTGGCTGGCCTTCATTGAGCGCCCTCTGGCCAAAATTGGTCGCCTGGACACCATTCAGGTGTTCCTCACTGGTGTGCTGCTGCTGGTTCTGGTGAATTACACCGTGCACCCTGAAGAGAAACTCACTGCACTGATTGCCGGTCTGGTGGGCATCCTGACCTACATCTTCATTGATGCCCTTGGGGGCCTCTTTGATGCCGATGACATGGCTGCCAAAGCAGGTGCAGCAGGTCTGACCGCCTTCATTTACCTGGAAGTGCTGGACGCCAGTTTCTCTCTGGACGGTGTGATCGGGGCCTTCGCCATCACCAAGGAAGTGGTTGTGATTGCTGCAGGTCTGTGCATCGGTGCAGTCTTCGTGCGTTCCCTGACCCTGATGCTGGTGAAAAAAGGCACCCTGCAGCAGTACGTGTTCCTGGAACACGGCGCACACTACGGAATCGGGGCTCTGGCAATCATCATGCTGGTCAGCATGAACCACGACGTGCACATTCCCGAAGTGGTCACCGGTCTGATCGGGGTGGGCTTCATTGTGGCTTCCGTGCTGTGGTCCATGAAGTACCAGCGGGACAATCCACAGCTCTCTGAAGGCTGAGCAGCACTTTCACCCAGGCGAGGCTCACCTCGCCTCCTTTTTTTGGGCCATGTGCAGGTGACTTTGATGGCCTACAATCGGGAAAGAACATCAGAAGGACGGAAGAATGAAAACAAGGGTCTGGTTCAACAAGGGATTCAGTGTGCTCCATCATGTGCTGCAGGCCATGCACGCCACAGGCCAGTGGGAACTTCATGCCACCCACACCACCCAGGAAGCCCCCATGCTCTACGGGCCCTGGCACCACGAACTGGAACCCAAAGGGGTCATTGGGAAGGATTATGTGGCCTGGGCTCTGGAGTACTGCCGGAAGCACCGCATCGAGGTCTTTTTCCCTTCCAAAGAAAAAAGCATCATCGAGAAGCACAAAGCAGAATTTGAGGCCATTGGGACGAAAGTGGTGGTTGCTGCGTCTGCCGAGACCATGAGGCTTCTGGACCACAAATCGGAATTTCTGGCTTCCTTTCCCACAGGCATCTGCCCCATTCCCAATTACCGCACCTTCCACACCCTCGCTGAATTCGAGCAGGCCGTGTTGGAACTGGGGGGCGAAACAGAGCCCCTGTGCTTCAAACCCAGTGTGGGCATCTATGCCAGCGGGTTTCGGATGCTTCGCCGCAGAAGCCGCATGACTTTGCTGCTGGGCAATGAACTGTATGCCATGAGTTACAAGGAAGCCCGGGAGTACTTTGGGAACAACAAGAAGTTCACCGAAATGCTCCTGATGCAGCTCTGTGAAGGTGTAGAGCGTTCCATTGATTGTGTGGCCCTGGATGGAGAACTGGCCCAGTGCGTGATCCGCAGCAAGAGCCAGGAGGGTGGAAGCCAGATCAGTGAGGAAAACCCTGAAGTGGAACAGATCGTCAGAGGGATCACCCGCCACTATGGCCTGAGTGGCATCTTCAACATGCAACTGAAAGACCGCCAGGGTGTGCCCAACATGCTGGAGATCAACCCCAGGCCGAGTGGTGGCATCCACATGAGCATCACGGCCGGACTGAATTTTGGACATTACGCTGCACTGCTGGCCCTGGGGCGAATCCGTCCTGATGAGGTGCCTGCCCCGAAACGCAAGGTCAAGATGATGAGCTTCAGCAGCAGTTTGCTGGTGCGCGAAGAGGTCATGGAGGAAGTGCATTGAATCCTGGCACCCTGACTGCATCCAGAACAGTCGTTCTTCCTTCTGGCACCCTCAAGATCCAGCTCACCACCGAGCATGTTCCTCTCGACAGCATCACTGAATATGCCGTGAGGCAGAATCCCAGACGGGGGTTTCTGTTCGTCAGCAAGATCCTGGGCAAACATTTGCCCGTGAAGCCCTCTGAAGCCCTCAGGCACCACAGGTGGCTTGCCTCTTCCCTGCCCTCTGATGCAGAGGGACCTGTGCTGTTCATTGGGATGGCGGAAACAGCCACTGGACTGGCCACCAGCGTTTTTGAGGAATATTGCAAGAGCTCGGGTCGAGAGGATGCCCTGTACCTGCCCTCCACCCGCTACCGTCTGGGTGAACGTCCCACTCTGCTTTTTCAGGAAACCCACTCGCATGCCACAGATCACCTGATCTATCCGCCAGCAGCAGGCCACAAACAGCAACTCTGGGAAAAGGCCCGAACCCTGGTCCTGATCGACGATGAGATCACCACTGGAAAGACCCTGAAGGCCCTGTCCCGCACCCTCAAAGAGGCCCTGCCCGGACTGAAAGAGGTGCATCTGGTGTGTTTCACAAGCTGGATGCAAGTGCATGAAGGACTTGAGGAGGAATTCGGGCTACCAGTGCACCTGCATGCTCTGGTTTATGGGGAGATGCAATTCGAGGCCAATCCTGAATTTTCCCCTCCAGAACTCCCAAAAGTGGTGGGCAATGGAGCAGACAAAACCTCAATCATTTGCAAGGAATATTCCAGACTTGGACGTCTTCCTTCAGAGCATTCCCTCCCCGAAGAAATGCAGGCTCTCATTGACGCTCTGCCAGCGCAGGAGAAACCCATTCTGGTGCTGGGCACAGGTGAGTTTGCCTACGAGCCCCTCAGGTTTGCTGCTGCCCTGGAAGAAAAAGGGCATGAGGTGGTCTTTCACACCACCACCCGCAGTCCCATCCTGATTGGAGAGGTGATCCACAAGAGGATTGAGTTCCCGGACAACTACGGGGATGACATTCCCAATTACCTCTACAACCTGGACCCTGAACAATATTCCCGGATTTTTCTGTGCTTTGAAACCCTGCCCACAGAGGCTGATCAGGCTCTGGCAGCACGCATTCAGGCCCAGACCGTGTATTTCTGAGGTGCCCATGTTGATTTTCACCGATCTGGACGACACCCTGTTTCAGACCGAACGCAAACTCCACCTGAAACAGAAACCTCAGGAGAAGGCAGAAAATGTGGTTCTGGAGGGCACAGGCGTCAAACCCACCTTCATGCTGGACCACCAGAAGCGCATGCTGGACTGGCTGAAACAGGGAAACATCATTCCAGTCACCGGACGGGACCTGAGGGCTTTTCAGGCCATTCAGGTGCAGTGGGGCAGCCATGCGGTGCTGAATCATGGAGCAACGGTCCTGGTCTGGCAGGAAGGCTGGAAAGCAGACCCCGAGTGGACACAGCGCATGAATCAGGAAGCCCGTGATTATCGGGAGTTCCTGCATCAGGCCATGGACCTGCTGAATCAGGCGCACAGTGACCCTGACCTGATGTTCCACCGCATCATCCATGAAGGGGAACTTCCGATCTGCACGGTCAGCAAGGTGAGAAACCTGCCAGAATCTGCTCTTGCAGAAGTCAGACAGCAGGTGCAAGAGAAGCTGGGAGCAGGCAAGTACTACATACACCTGAATGGCAACAACCTGTCTTTCGTGCCGGACGCAGTGCGCAAGAGACACGCCGTGGAGCACCTCATTGCAAAGTTGAACCCCAACCTGACCCTGGGAATTGGGGACAGTCATACAGACCTGGAGTTCATGCAGGTGTGTGATTTCTGGATGACCCCCACCCACAGCCAGATTCAGAAACTTCTGGAGCAGCATGCCTGAAACACCCCTGATTGAAACCAGTTATGACATGCAGGATGTGACCTTTCTGCTGCGTGCCATCGAAATGGAAACCCTCAGTGTCGAGGAAAAAGAAAGGCGCATTCAGTCTGGCGAGAGCCATTACAGCGAGATGCTGTCCATCGAGTCCCCTCCAAAAGCGGATTATCTGGAGCTCTACCACCGTGCCGTGAACCGTCAGGCAGAAAGGGTGGCCCGTGACATTCGCATGCTGGCCGCAAAGCTGGTGCATGACACACCCGACGCCAGAAAATTGGTGCTGGTCAGTTTGGCCCGTGCTGGAACCCCTGTGGGTGTGCTCCTGACCCGCTTTCTGAGGGCCTGTGGGCATGAGGTCGCACATTACAGCGTGAGCATCATCCGGGACCGGGGGCTGGACCTCAATGCCCTGAAATTCATCCTTGAGAAGGAAGGAGATCAGGCACAGCATTTGCGATTCATTGATGGCTGGACTGGAAAAGGCGTCATTGGCCGGGAACTGGACATCAGTGTGGATGCCTTCAATGCAGAGCATGGCACCCGGATTTCCAGCCGCCTTTATGTTCTGGCAGACATCAGCGGGACAGCGTACTACGCTCCCACCCACGAAGACTACCTGATTCCTCATGCTGTCCTGAATGGCACGGTGTCTGGTCTGATCAGCCGCACGGTCAGACAGCCAGAAGCCTACGCAGCCGGACACTTTGATGGTGCGATGTACCTGGAGCACCTCACTGCACAGGACGAGACCCTGACCTACCTGGGGGTGATTGAGGAACACCACCCCCAGCCTCCGGTGCTCCCGGAACTTTTCACCGGGTCCTCACGTAATCATGAAGTGTTGAGACAGACCTCCCAGAAATGTCTGCAGGAATTGCAGGACAGGTATGGTGAGCGTCCGCTCAATTACATCAAACCAGGTGTTGGAGAAAGCACCCGGGTGATGTTGCGGCGGGTCCCTGAGTGTCTGGTCCTGCGCGATCTGGAGCACCCGGATGTGGAGCACCTGATCGAACTGGCGGAAAAACGCAACGTGACCATCACGAAACAGGTAGACTTGCCATATCAGGCAGTGGCACTCATCCAGCCTCTCCTGAAACAAGACGACATCTGAGCACCATCAAGTATAGAAAGGGGCAACACATGAGTTTTTTCAACAAACTGAAGGGCGCAGCACAATCACTGGCAGGAGACCTGCAAAAATCAGCAAAGCAATTCATGAACCGCGAGTTCGCAGAGGCCAGCATGGCCGCCTGTGCCCTGATTGCCGCTGCCGATGGAAAAATTGATCCCACTGAGCGCAGCAAAACCGCACAATTCATCATGAGCAATTCCATGCTCCAGTCCTTTGATGTTGCCACCCTGAAGCAGAAATTTGACTTTTATTGCGGCAAACTTGAGCAGGACTACGATTTCGGCAAGATTGAGGCCATTCAGGCCGTCTCCAAACTGAAAAGCAAGCCAGACGCTGCCCGTGCTGCCGTGCAGGTGGCCCTGGTGATCGCCAATGCAGACGGAAACTTCGACGACAAGGAACGTCAGGCTGTACGCGAAATTTGCAATGCTGTGGGCATCAACGGCAGCGAGTTCGGCGTCTGAGGGAATGGGAACCCACTCTGATGCAAGCACTTGAGCTTGGCGCTTCACTGTATGTTCCTGGAACACATGCACAACTGCAGGCCATCGTCAACGGAGAAAAATACCCTTTTCTCCGTTCGGTGATCCTGTGCACTGAAGATGCGGTGCTGCCCCAGCACCTCCCTGAAGCCCTGCACAACATCAGTCAGGCCCTGAAGGGGATGCGAGAAAGCCACCTGAAGGTGTTCATCCGGCCCAGAAACATTCCGGTCCTGCAAACCTTGCTCGACATGGAAGGGATCGAACAGGTGCAGGGTTTTGTGCTGCCCAAAGTGGAGCCACAAAACCTCCCCCTTTGGATGGGAACCCTGAAAGGCACCTCCTTTCACATCATGCCCACCCTGGAAACCCGGATTGTGTTTGATCGGGGTGCCCTGGATGAACTGCGCTCGATGCTGCTCGCCCAGCAACACCGTGTGCTCTCCCTGCGCATCGGGGGCAATGACCTCCTGAGTTTGCTGAACATGCGCCGCAGCAGAGGGGTGAGTGCCTACCAGACCCCACTTGGAGCCCTCATCAACCAGCTTGTGTTGCAATTCAAGCCTTACGGTTTCAACCTGAGTGCCCCGGTCTATGACTTCACCGATGATCCAGAGACCCTCATTCAGGAAACCCGCATGGATCTGCAATCGGGCCTGTTCGGGAAAACGGCCATCCATCCCTCGCAGGTCCCGGTGATTGAATCCCTGTACCGGGTTTCTGGAGTCGATCTGGAAATGGCCCAGGCCATCCTGGCTCCAGACGCCCCTGCCGTGTTCAAACTGGGAGACGCCATGTGCGAACCTGCCACCCACAGCAACTGGGCGCATCAAATGATGGACCGCTTTCAGGTGTATGGGGTGGATCTGGGTGCGCCCATTCCACTGCTGGCCGTCAACAACGGCTGAAAACCTCAGAGATCAGGCACCTGTTCTGGACCACAGGTGCCTGATTTGTTGTGCGGCATTGCTGCAAAAACCGAAATCTCCGAAGACAGGCCCATTTACAATTGGACCATGCCATCTGTTGTGGAAGAAGTTCTGAACAGTCCAGCCTGGAGACGCAGAGCCCGCAAAGGGCTGGGAGCATTTTTCATCTTCACTGGCATCACCCACTTCTGGGTTCCAAAGATGTTCATGTCGATCATGCCGAAATGGGTTCCTTACCCTGAAGCCGCCGTGTTCTTGAGTGGTGCTGGTGAGCTGGCCGGAGGTCTGGGACTCTTCAGCCAGAAGACACGCAAACTGTCTGCAATGGAACTGATCCTCCTGCTGGTCCTGGTCTTTCCTGCCAACATCCAGATGCTTTTGTGGGCCAAAAAATTTCCGGTTCCAGTGTGGGTGCTGTGGGCGAGGTTGCCTTTTCAGCCCCTCCTGATCTGGCTCTTGTGGTGGTCGAGCGTGGAAAGCGAACAGAAATAAACACAAAAATTCAATGTACAATTGGAAAGATCAGAAGCACTGGTGGGCAGAAATGCATCACATCAAGGGTTCCATCCAGCTGTGCGCTTCCCTGGCCTGGTGCTTCAAATGCAGACAGGAGACTTATTTGATGTTTATTTCCAGATCTGGCAAGAGCATTCTGACCATCATTTTATTACTGACAAATTCATGGAGCGCCGCCCAGCACATAGACAACATATCCACCATGGACCCGGATGATGTGAAATCCTTGTGCACAACCATGCTTAACTATTATTCACCTCATGGAGTCAGGAACGACGAAATTAAAAAAGCTGTTATCAAATTTCTTCCTGAGACGTTTAAATGGAAAGTGGTTTATTCTCTGAGTCAACCCACGACTCAGAATTATACAGCATATGCAACTGCAATATGTTATGTTTCTGGACCACTTGATAAGGTTACCGTGCGAATTCAATACTCAGAGAAAAAGCAATAAAAAAAACAAACACCATTCAGGGGGCTTGAGGCTCAGCCCCCTGAATGGTTCATCCTGGTCATGTATTGTCTCTGCATCACCCTGTTCCATTTGAGCAGAATTCAGGGGTTCAGGAATTCCCTCAGAGCAGGCAATTCCCTGTCTGAGAAATCAAACAGTGCCTGATTGTCCCAGCCGTTTCCAGAATTGGGGTCGGTGGGGTCCCAGCCATTTCCGGTCACAGCGGTCCAGGGGGCTTCCCAGTAGAACACACCCAGTGCCCTTGGGACAGCACGGACCACCGTCATGGTGTCCCGCAGCATTCGGGCCTGATCTGTGGGCGTTGCAGCATAACCCGCAGTGAGTTCTGCTGAGGTATTGATGATGTTCTCCAGGCTGTCATCACTGCTCAGGGTAAAAGGGTAGGCGGTTTCTGCAACCAGCACGTCCTTGTTGTACCTGCTGGAGAGGTCATAAAGGTTGGCCTGAAGCTGTGCCAGACTGCCATGCCAGTAGGTGTAGTGCGAGAGACCAATCACATCAAAGGGCACCCCGTTTGCAACGGCCTGATCAAACCACCATCGGGCACCTGCGTTGTCTCCCCCTTTGGCAAGGTGCAGCATGATTCGGGTGGTGCTGGAGCAGGCTTTCACAGCATTGATGCCAGATTTCAGCAGGCCTGCCAGCTGGCTCCAGTTGGAAGTGGACCCTTCTGGCCAGAGCATTCCTCCGTTGATTTCATTGCCGACCTGCACCATGTCCGGGGTGGTGCCCTGGGCTTTGAGGGCATTGCAAACGTCCAGGGTGTGGTTGTATACGGCAGTGTTGAGCTGGCTCAGGTTGTAACTGGCCCACGCTGCGGGTTTGGTCTGGGCTCCGGGGTCCGCCCAGGTGTCCGAGTAGTGGAAGTCCACCAGAAGCTTCATCCCAGCAGCCTTGATGCGTTTTGCCAGGGCCACCACCCGGGCCTTGTTGTTGTATCCATCTGCAGGATTGACCCAGACTTTGAGCCGCGCATAATTCACCCCACCGTTTTTGAGGAGGGTGACGGCATCTCCCACCGTTCCTGCGCTGTTCCGGTACACCCCACCTTTCGCCTCGGATTTGGGAAGGCTGGAGATGTCGGCTCCGGTGATCTGCAGTTTGCTCTGCCCTGTGGACAGCTCCACATCATCAAAGTTGGCCCAGTTGCCCGCTTTTGCGTCGCTGTACAGGGAGATCGTGCAACTTCCTCCAGTCACATAAGCCGAAACGGCCAGATTCACCCAGCCATCGGTCACGGTGGGCAGGTAAGCCCGGTACTCATTGCTGTTCCCACACCCTTTGAGGCTGATGAAGGCGGTGTTCTGGCCTCCACCAGACTTCACCCAGGCTTTGAGGGTGTACCAGCCATTGGCAAGCCCGGTGACCGTTCTGTAGGTTGCCACCTGATAGGGACTGTTGCTCCAGTGACTGAGGCGGTTTGAGCCTGAACGTCCTCCAGCCTCTGTAAAGGCTGCCCCGCTGCTGCCTGAGGTGCTCCATCCATTCAGGCCACTTTCGAAGCCTGCATTGGAAAGGCTCACCACTGCATTTTTCTGGTACGCTGCCTGTTCCACAAGGGTGCCACTGCACCCTGCGAGGAGAAGACCTGCCAGACCCCACATCCAAGTTTTTTTCATTCCGACTCCTTTTGCTGTTCCAGCGATTTCCCAGGGAAAAAAGTGGTAAAACCCCTCTCCCGTTCACAGGTGGTGAAGAGAAGAATGTTTTTTCAGTTGTCAGGTCAGGAGAGATGAGGGAAGCGGTCAGGTCTGACCCGCAATACAACAGGAAATCAGGGTTTGAAAGTGTTCAGCACAGGAAGTGCCTTGCCAGAAAAATCAAACAGGGCCTGGTTTTCCCAGCTGGACCCACTGGTGTCTTCTGGTCCTGTGGAGATCCATTCTCCTCCCCAGTAGAAAACTCCAGTGCGGTGCTTGCCCTGCACGGACTTGAGGGCAGCAATCAGGTCTTTCAGCATCTGGGCCTGACCTTCGGGGGTGGGAGCATAGGTGCCAGGAAGCTGCTCTGAAAGGCCAATCACATTGTTTGTCCAGTCGTTCCAGCCCAGCGTGAAGGGATAGGCGGTTTCTGCCAGAATCACGTCCCGGTCATAGCGGTTCATCAGGTCTTTGACGTTCTCCTTGAGTTTATCCAGCGGTCCGTGCCAGTAAGGGTAATAAGACAGGGCGATGGTGTCGAATTTGACCCCTCTGGCGACGATTCTGTCGTAAAAGTTGCGTGCCTCTGCGTTGCTGCCGCCCTTGTCGATGTGGATGACAATGTTGGCTTTCGATCCGGTGTCTTTCACACCCGCAATGCCAGACTTGAGGAGGTCAGAAAGCTGGTTCCACTGTTTGTCGGTGTTGAAATCTGCATCTGGTCCCCACACGCGACCCTCATCCCACAGCATCCCGGCTGAGATTTCGTTGCCGATCTGGACCATGTCGGGGGGTGTCCCCTGATCGATCATGCTCTGCACCACTGAGCGGGTATACTGCTGCACAGCGGTTTTCAGGTCAGAAAAATTCAGGTTTTTCCACTCAGCAGGTTTGGTCTGGTGCGATGGGTCCGCCCAGGTGTCCGAATAATGCAGGTCCAGAAAAATCCCAAGCCCTGCAGCCTTCGCCCGTTTTGCCAGTTTGAGCATGTCCCACTGGGAGTTGTAACTGTCCGAAGGGTGGTTCCAGACCCTCAAGCGCACCTGATTCACCCCACTGGCCTTGAGCTTCTGGAAAAAATCCACCGTTTCTCCTGCCTCATCTTTGTAGACTCCACCTTTGTCTTCCACCCTGGAGACATACGAGGCATCCACACCTCCAATGAACCTGGGCAGAGAATCAGGCGTCTGGGCACTGTTGCAACTGGCACACAGGGAAAGCAAAACCATCAGGGAAACAGACTTTTTCATGGGGACTCCTTTGAGAAGGGGGTGAGGGAACCTCACCCCCGCAGAAGGTTTCTTTGATTTATGTCGAGCAACTGCAGTCGTTCATCCTCATCAATTGAGCAAGAGCTTCTTCCATGGCTTTCAGCTCTCGGCCCTCGGCTCTCAGCCCTCGACCTCTACTCAGGCATTCAACACAGCTTCCAGCACAGGCTTTAACCCCACATCCAGCGTCTTCACCTGTACGGTCTGCGTGGGCAGACCAGGGGCTCTGGCGGTGATGGTGACCTCTCCTGGGATCAGGGTGCTTCTGAGGTACACGGCTCCCTGGCCTCCGGGGAGGATCAGCGGGTGTTCTCCGACCAGAACCGCAGGGCCTTCAACATCGAGCGAAACAGGTCCCCAGGCAAAAGGCAGAGCATTTCCGTACCCATCGGTGATCTTCAGGGAGAGGCGGGTCAGGTCCGCCCCATCTGCGTGAATCTCAGGATCATCGGCCTCGAAGATCAATTTGCGGGGGATGCCGTCCGCAGCCAGTTGATGGGTTTTGACCAGGGCCCCATTCAGGTAGCCTCTGAGTTCCAGATCCCCGAAGTTCTCGCCCCAGCCTCCTGAGATGTTGGAAATTTTGAAGGGAGGATAAGGCAGGTGGGGGTACAGCTCGGTGGCCCGCTGCGCTTCGCCTTCAAACTTGCCGGAAACGTACACTTCCACCCGGTCCAGGTTGGAGAAAATCCACACTGGATTGATCAGGCCCTCGTCCACATCTCCCCTGGTCCAGTAGGTGGCGGCAAACAGGACCTGTTTTTGCTCAGGGGGTTGCTGGCTGGCGTAAAGGTGGGCGGCGAATTTGGGTTGCCTGAAGATGTCCATCACCCCGTGGTAGCAGATGCGGTCCCCACTCCCGAAAGTGGCGTGGGTGTTGTAATCAAAGGCACACCATGCGATGCCCCCACTGATGTTCAGGGCTCCAATCTGGTTCATGATGTCCGCGTGTTTTAAAGCGTGCGCGACCACACGGGGTTCCTGATCGAAACTCTTGGTGGGGAACATGTGCCCACCGTATTCGGTCACCAGATAACGCTCTGCGGGGTATTTGGTGAGTTTTGTGGCGAAGTCGTTCATGGTGTACACGTCTTCGAGCTGCTCACTCCCGAAGAAGCAGCGCACCCCTCCGGTCTGGCGGGTGGGATCAAGGTCCTGCACCAGACGATTTGTGCGGGTGTAGAAGGCCGTGTGGTCTGGTGATTCATTGACCCGTGCCCCCCACAGGATGATGGAAGGGTGGTTTCTGTCCCGCACCACCAGGTCATGCAGGAGGTTCAGGGAAAGGTCCTGCCAGGCCTGATCTCCGATGTGCTGCCAGCCCTGCATTTCGGTGAAGACCAGCAGGCCGATTTCATCGCAACGGTTGAGAAAATGTGGAGACTGTGGGTAATGGCTGGTGCGAACCACGTTGCAACCCAGGTCAAACCTGACCAGATCGGCGTCTTTCTCCTGAAGTCTCTTCGGAGCAGCGGCCCCAATGTAAGGGTACGTCTGGTGGCGGTTCATGCCCCGAAGGATGAGTTTTCTGCCATTCAGGTAGAAGAAGCCATCTGCACGGAATTCTGATTCCCGGAAACCCACCCTGGTGTCCAGCGTGTCTCCACCTTTGATGCGGACCCTCAGGGTGTAGAGGTGAGGGTGCTCCGTGTCCCACAGCTGGATGTTCTGCAGGTTTTCAAAGGTGAGGGTCTGGGTGGCTTCTCCCTCAACGAACATCTGGGCAGATGTTGCTGCAACCTGAACACCTGAAGCGTCCAGCAGGTGCGCTTCCACATCCACTGTCTCTGAAAGCCCTGTCGGGTTCTTGACGGTGACTTCGACTTCTGCCAGAGGGGTTTCAGTCAGGACCTTGCTGGTTTTGAAGAAGACGTTTTCAATGTGCAAAGGGTCGAGGATTCTCAGGTGCACATCCCGGTAGATGCCTCCGAAGGTCATGTAATCGACCAGATGCCCGTAAGGGGGAATGTCTGTGCGCTCTCGGGAATCCACTCGCACGGCCAGCAGGTGCTCCTGACCGACTTTCACATGGTCTGTGAGGTCCACGGTGAAGGGGGTGAACCCTCCTTTGTGCTCACACAGTTTCTTGCCGTCCAGAAAGACCTCTGCGGCCAGCATCACCCCGTCAAACTGGAGGTGGATGCGCTGTCCACGGGCTTTGTCGGGGATGTGCAGGCTCTTGCGGTACCAGCTGATGAAGCTGTATTCCTCCTCGCTGAAGTTGTGGTGGGGCACCTCACGGACGGTGTGGGGCACACTGACCTGATTTAAGGGACCTGAGTAGATGGGCTTGGCAAAGGTGGGGTTGTCTTCTGGAAGGAATTCCCAGTGGGTGTTGATGGTGAATTCAAGGCGGGTCATGGAGGCTCCTTACTCTTTCACCGCGCCACTGGTGGCACCGGAGACGAAGATTTTCTGGAAAGTGAAAAACAGGATCACGATGGGCAGGGCACCGAGCACAGAAGCTGCTGTGAAAGGGCCGTACTGCACAGTGAACTGGTTGCTGGCAAAGGACCTGAGGCCCACGCCGATGTTCCAGTTCTCTGCTCCGGTGAGGAGCACATTGGCGAGGAAATACTCGGCGTAAGAACCGATGAACTGCAGCAGGAAAATGAACACCAGCATGGGACCGGACAGGGGCAGGATGATGCGGGTGAAGGCCTGCCAGGGGGTACAGCCATCGACCAGAGCGGCCTCGTTGAGGTTGTGGGGCAGGGATTCCACATAACCCTTGTAAATCCAGGTGGCGAAAGCGATGATGCCTCCGGTGTAGGCCAGAATCAGGCCCGTGAAGGTGTTGACGAGGCCCAGGGTGTTCATCAGGCTGTAGATGGCAATCAGACCGAGCAGTCCCGGGAACATCTGCAGGAAGATGATCACCATCAGGTACTGCATGCGGCCTTTGAACTGCATGCGGGCCAGGGCATAACCAGCGGTGGTGGTGAGGGCAAGTGTGACCAGTCCGGTGAAACCAGAGATCAGCAACGTGTTTCTGACCCACAACAGGAACTTGGAGGCAGGGTTTTCAGTGGTGAATTGTGAGGGCATCAGGGTGACGAGGAACAGGGCCACGAAGACCACGGTGAGGATTCCAGCCCAGGATTCCCGTTTCTGGGCCGCAGGCATGTTCTGGGTCATGCCTCTGGTGAATTTCTGGACCTGCATCAGCACGAAGCACACCACAGAAAAGGCCAGCATCACCCACTGCCAGGTCTGCACCTGCACCCCATTGAACAGGGTCTTGTAGTTGGTGAGGTCCAGGCCGGTCAGGGAGGGCAGCACCCGGGCACGGATCAGGAGGGGTTCTTCTGGTCCACCCAGAGAGGCCTGACTGAGGCGGTTGAGGGGATCAAAAGACGCAGCCAGCACATAAACCACCGGATAAAGTACGGCCAGAACGGTCATGCAGAGCACCGCATGGGTGAGTGTACCCAGAAAGACCTGCTGGAAGGTGCGTTTCTGCTTGCGTGACAGCAGGTACATCACTCCAGAGATCAGGGCAACGAGAACCACGAAGCCCAGGAACAGGTAGAACCAGCCTCCAGCCTGGAAGTGGATGGCAAAAGAAGGGGCACCGAGACTGTTTTTCAGGTTGATGGCCGTTTTGACCGTGAAGAACACGGTGATGAGACCAGCAGTCCACCACAACACCGTTTTCACCTGAGGGCTGAGGTGCAGGGTCCAGCCTTTTTTCTGGGATTCGGTGTTTCTGGCCTCGCTGAAGACCCCGGAAACACTGAAATTCACCACAGAGATCAGGACAGTGATCACGCCGATGACCACAGCAATGGCACTCGCCAGACCGTACTGCTCTCCCCCACCGTACACAAAGGCTGTTTTGTAAGCCCAGGACAGCAGAATGTCGGTGCTCTGTGCGGTCGGGTCATCCACATTCATGGCCGGGCCGCCACCAGTGAGCAGGAAAATCAGGGTGATGTTGTTGAAACCCGAAGCGAAAGCGGAAAGGGCAATGGGCACAAAAGACGTGGAAAGCAGCGGAATGGTGATGAAGCGCAGCCTGTCCCAGGCAGTGGCACCATCCACCTCGGCGGCCTCATAAAGCTCTTCTGGAATGGTGGACAGGGCACTGAGGGTGGCCGTCATGAAGTAGGGAAAGCTCATCCACAGGCTGACCATCACAATGGCGGTTTTGGCCCACAGGGGATCTTCAAGCCAGGGGGCAGGGGTCACACCCAGCATGCCCAGCAGGCGGTTCACGGCACCGAAATTGGTGTTGAGCAAAGTCTGCCAGACCTGGATGGAGATGATGCCTGGAATCGCCCAGGGCAGGATCAGGATGGATCGGTAGAAATTCCGGCCTCTCAGTTTTTTGTTGTGCAGCAAAATGCCCAGCACGGCTCCGAGTGCCAGGTTGATTCCGGTGGTGATCAGGGCATAAAGGATGTTCCAGCCCAGCAGGGGAAAAAGCTGTGTGCGTGCGCTGCCCAGCACCCTTTCATAGTTCTGGGTTCCGACCCAGCTCACCTTGTTGATGCGGCGAACCACGGTGGGGATGAAATCTGCAGGCAGAGGGTCTGAGAGGGTCACAGCCTGACCCTGCACAGCAGCAATTTCTGCTTTGAGGGTCACAGGTTTTCCAGCCTGCTGCCCCTGAATTTCCAGGATCTGACCCGCACACTGGTCTTGAGGGCACCTCAGTTGCGTGGTGGCTTCACCGAGCTGCAGGGTGTTTCCAGAGCGGGTCACGCCCATCTGGGTGGAACTGTCGGGTCTGCCCGAGTGTGCGGCAGAGTAGTTGGTGAAGCTGTAATAAACCGTCATGGCCAGCGGATACCCTGTGAACGCCACCAGAAAGAGGGTGGCAGGCAACAGGTACATCCATGGCCGGATTCCAGGCAGGCGGCGGTTCACCACCACCGCCACTGGAACCATCAGCAAACCGGCGGCCAGCAGTGAAATCCAGGTGGGCAGTTTCTGGCCGGAAAGGGCACTCAGGCCCTCGACCACCAGCCACGACAGCAGAGCACACACGACCAGCAGGAGGGTCAGGGCGAGCACCATCAGGGCAGGGTGGTCCAGCCGGGGTTTGGGTTGCAGGGTGCGTTTCATGGGGGTCCTCTCAAAGGGATTGAGGGTGATGGGGCATCAGGAGGGACGAAGGTTGCCTTGCCACAGGCCGAGGGCTGAGGGCCGAGAGCCGAGGGCAGGTCGGAAAAGCTTGAGCTCAGGCACTCTGGTCTTGATGCACAGCTTTAGCCAAAGCTTTTTTTGCTCTCGGCCCTCGGCTCTCGGCGATCTTTTATTTCGTGACCATCTGCCCCACAGCCTTGCCAAGCAGCCCCTGAATGTCCGCATTTGCGGTCTTGACGCTCAGGCTGATGGCGTTGTTCCAGGGGTTCCACACGCTGCCCATTTCAGGGATGTTGGGCATGGGGGTCCCCGCAGCGATGGCTGCACCAAATCCTGCAACCACAGGATCATTTTTCAGCTTGCGCACGGCAGACTTGGACACAGGGATGCGTCCGCCGATGGTGTTCATGTCGGTCTGGTTCTGGGCATTCGTGAGGTATTTTGCAAGCTGTGCGGCTTTGGGTTTGTTCTTGCCGTAGGCGTTCATCAGGATGCCCTGGATGCCCACGAAGGGAGAGAATTTGCCTTTGGCTCCGGTGGGTTTGGGGGGCACGCCCACGCCGTAATCAATCCCTGCTTTTTTCACATCGCCGATGTCCCAGGGTCCGGTGAGCCACATGGCAAGCTTGCCTTTGGTAAACAGGTCTTTTTGCACGTCGGTGGCTTCTGCACCTGCGGGGATCAGGCCCTGTTTGAAGCGCATGTCGGCCAGCAGCTGTGCACCTTTCACGGCTCCAGCGTTGCCCAGTCCGATGTCTGCAGGGTTGAAGCTGCCATCGGCTTTCTTGCCAAACACATAAGCCCCCATGGAGGAGTAGAAGCCGTAAACCGTGTACGGCAGGGTGATGTTGGTCAGGAAACCGAACTGCTGGGCCTGGGGATTGGTGAGTTTCTGGCTGGTGGAGATGAAACTGTTCCAGGTTTTTGGGATGCCACCAGGGAGCAGTTTCTTGTTGTACACGATGGCAACAGCTTCACCGAAGGCAGGGAACCCGAAGAGTTTGCCATTGTAGCTCATGGCGTCCAGTGCACTGGCAGGAAGGTCGAATTTGGTTTTTGCATCCAGGTACTGGGCAACAGGCTCCAGCACACCAGCGGTTGCGAGGGCACCCACACGGTCATGGGGAAGGAGTCCGAGCAGGTCTGGCCCCGTCCCTGTGGGAGCACTCTGTTTCAGTTTGTTGTCAATCTCGTTGTAGGGAACAACGACCACATCGACGGTCACTCCAGCCCCCTCTTTGGTTTTGCTGAAATCTTTTGCGGTCTGGGTCAGCCATTCAAGCTCTTTGCCATCAAGTCCGGTCCAGATGGTGAGTTTTTCGGCGTGGGCACTGGCAGCGAGACACAGGACGGCGGTGATGCTGAAGATGGTTCTCTTCATGGTTTTACTCCTCTTTCAGTTGGGAAAACGATTTCGCTTTTCTTTATGCGCTTTTCGAGGTCTGTTTGTCAAGAGGGAAGCATGCTCTGCCCTGACCATCAAATCAACACTGAATAGTTTTTCAGCTTTCAGTCATCATTTAGACCCAGATCCACCTCGCACTTCAGAGCAGGTCTTGACGATGCCAACCCAAAAAGAATAAGATTAAGGAAATCGGTTTCTCAAAGTCCAGCAAATGGATTTTCCTCTGGGAAACATGGATCTGGAGCAATTCAAGCCCGGATCAGCATTTCTGCCAACAGAGGGCGAGCCGACGGCCCGCCCCTACAGGTGTCGTTCGAGATTTCTGGCAAGAGGGCTAGGCATGCTGTCTTGTGCAGAACGAGAATCCGCAGGTTGGATTCTCTGCACGCTGGTTGTGCAGAACGAGAATCCGCAGGTTGGATTCTCTGCACGCCTCGCACCTACATCGGTGGTAACAGGTCTTCTGCCTTCTGCCTTCTGCCTTCCACCCTCGGCCTTCTGCTTTTCTTGCCCACGGCTCTCGGCCCTCAGCCCTCGGCATTCTCCCTGTCCCCCGTGGTACAGTAAATTCCGTTCCCCTGGCCTCAGAAACCAGTCTCAATCCATCAGGTGACCATGACCATCGTAACCATCAAAGACGTTGCCAGAGCCGCCGGAGTCAGTTCGGCCACCGTGTCGAAAGTGCTCACCGGAAACAGCCCGGATTATCGGGTGTCGAAAGACACCGTTGAGCGGGTGCGCAAAGCCGCCGAGGACCTGGGGTATGTTCCCAATGTCAGTGCCCAGAACCTGCGCAGCAAACGCAGTGGCCTGATCGGGGTGGTGCTCAACGAATTTGACTCCTCGGGGCGCTCCATGCACCTCAAGCTGGACTCTCAACTGGACAGCATCCAGACTGTGCACCTGACCTTCGATGGTGCTTTGCTTTCAGGTCTCACTGAGGCCGCACGCATCCACAACAGTGCTTTCGTGGTCTATCCTGAGTCCACCCATCCTTCCGAAGATGTGGCAAGCCGCTTTCTGGATGGCCGGGTCGAAGGTCTGATTCTGCGCACCAACCCAACCACCCAGCACCCTCTGCTGTCCAAACTCGATCCGAGGCGCATCAAAATGATGGCCCTCTGGACGCAGGATGTTCCTCCGGGTGTGGGCTTTGCCGACATTGATCACAAAGGTGGGGCAGCTCAGGCCACTGAGCACCTGCTCTCACTGGGACACACGAAGATTGCCTTTTTTGGACCGGGCAAAGATGGGCCAAACGCCCACTTCAGTCTGCGGCATCAGGGATACCTTGCTGCACTGCAAAAAGCTGGACTTGCTCCTGACCCTGAGCTGCACACGGAAGACCCGCAGAAAATCATTCAACTGCATCAGGCAGGAAGGGTGACAGGAGTGGTGGGAGCAACAGACCTGCAAACGATCATGCTGCATGGGGATCTGGTTCAGGCAGGGTTGAAAGTTCCAGAAGACCTCTCGCTGGTGGGCTTCGACAACATTCTGGGTTCTGAATTCATTGCGGGGGGTTTGACCACCGTGCACCATCCCACCCAGGAGATGGCTGCTGCCGCCATGAATGGGGTGATGGCCCTGATCCGGGGTGAGACCGTGAGCAAGTGCAGGACTGTGGTACCAACCCACATGGTGATCCGCAAGACAACACGGGCACCTTAAGCATTCAGGGTATGCTGTTCCCGGGAGGCAAAACAGCTTTCAGATGACCTCCTCTGGAGGAAAACCGATGCAACCTCACCTGCTCATTGCAGCCATCCTGATGGTGCTGATTGGAGCCATTCATTCGGTGCTTGGAGAAATCCTGATCTTCCAGCGTCTGCGCAAAAACGGCTGGATTCCCACAGAGGGTGCCCCCATCCTCAAAGAAAGCCATGTGCGCATTTTGTGGGCCACCTGGCACCTCGGGAGTGTTTTTGGATGGGGCATGGCTTGTCTGCTTTTTCAAATGGCCCATCAACCTTCAGAGACTGGGACAGAAGGGGTCATTGCCCTATCTTCTGCCCTGGCAGGCCTGCTGGTTCTGGTGGGAACACATGGACGCCACCCGGGCTGGGTGGGTTTGCTGGCGGTGGCCCTGCTGATCTGGCTTTTCTGAATATTAAAGGCTTTTCACACGGCACAATTGAAAAGCGAAAGTGTCTCCAGAGTAACCTTCAGAAAACCACTGGAGGCACCCTTGACCGCACCTGATCACCAACTGCTTGAAGAAAAACGCCTGGAACGGCTGTACAGTTATGGCATTCTGGACACCGAAGATGAGGCTGCGTTTCACCACATCGCCGATGACCTGAGTCTGATCCTGCAGGTGCCCACCGTTTTGATCAGCTTTCTGGACCGGGAGCGCCAGTGGTTCAAGGCCTGCATTCAGTTTGACGCCCGTGAAACCCCCAGACAGGTGGCCTTCTGCAGTTACACCATCCTCTCGGAAGATGGACTGGTGGTGGAGGATGCCCTGCAGGACCCTCTTTTTCAGGACAATCCGCTGGTGACAGGAGAGCCCCACATCCGCGCTTACATTGGTGTGCCCGTAACCAGTCGGGATGGGTACCGGATTGGCACCATCTGCTGCATTGATTACCAGCCCAGAGCCTTCAGTGCACGGGACCGGGACATCCTGAAACGCTTTGCCAGACGGGTCATGAATGAGCTTGAGCAGCGCCTGCTCAAGCAGGAATACCAGCGGGTGATGCGTCAGTTGCAGACGGTGATGGATTCCGCCGAGCAGGGCATGGTGGTGATCAACCAGCACAATCTGGTGGTGGGGGCCAATCAGGCGGCTGAAAACATCACAGGAATGGGCTGGGAAACTGGAATGTACTTCGAGAAAACCCACCTGCTGTCTGTGGGGGATGGGAAAGATGCCATTTACACCCGCTGGGATGGTCTGTACCATTTCACTGTCGAAGAAAGGCGTCTCGATGACCAGTTGCGTGTTCTGGTTTTCGAACGCCTCTAAAAACACCCTGCTTTTTGAAACCCTGATAACCGGGCCACTGGAAAGCAGTTTCACCTTCTGCCAAAATCCTCCTCCATCTTTAGGAGGAGTTTCACCTCCCCCATTTGGCTGAAGAACCAGGACAACAGAACGTCTATGCTGCCTGTCAGAGGTAAAACACATGCAAAAACTTCTGACACTCCTTCTTCCCCTTTCACTTGGTTCGGCTCTGGCCGCCCCTGATTACGCTGCTGTGGTTGGTGCACACCAGAACGCCCGCCACTTCATGGGGGATGTGGTCATCCGTGAAAAGGGCAAGGTGATTTTTCAACAGTCTGCAGGTCTGGCAAACGTTGAATTCGAAGTCCCCAACTCTGCAGAGACGGTATTTGAAATCGGTTCGGTGTCCAAGAGTTTCACTGCCGTTGCCATCCTGAAACTCCAGGAGCAGGGCAAACTGAAAGTCACCGATCCCCTGAGCAAGTTTCTTGCTGGCTTTGCTTATGGAGATCAGGTCACCCTGCATCATCTGCTGACCCACACTTCCGGCGTTCCGAGTTTCACGTCCTTTCCGGGCTTCATCGAGACCCAGAAGCAGAACATCTCTCAGGAGAAAATTGTGGAGATGTTCAGGGAGAAACCCCTGGAGTTTGCGCCGGGAGACCACTTTTCCTACAGCAACTCCGGGTACACCTTGCTGGGCCGGGTGATTGAGAAGGCTTCTGGAATGCCCTACCAGCAGTACATCACCGAGCATGTGCTCGCTCCGCTGGGATTCAAGAAGATCGCCTTTCATTCCAGACTGGATCTGGTGAAAAACCGTGCGAGTGGTTACGTGCTGGATGGTGCAAGTTTCCGGTTGCCTGAGGCCCACAACGTGGAAATTGCTGGACCTGCAGGAGGGCTTTTTGCCACCGCCAGCGAACTGAGCCAGTGGCTTCCCAGCCTGTTTGAAGGAAAACTGCTGACCCCCGAGAGCATCAAGGCTTTTTCTGCTCCACATGTGAAAATTGGCAATGAGCCAGGATTTTCGAGCTACGGTTATGGGGTCGGGACCGGAGACATGTTCGGGCATCAGGCGGTGTCCCACGGGGGCAACATCAATGGGTTCAATGCGGTGACGGTGTACTTCCCAGAAGAAAAAATCAGCATGACCGTGACCTCCAATGTGGAAGGCATCTCCAGCACCGAACTGGTGATGGATCTGATCAAGACCCGTTTCGACGTTCCTGTGAAACTCCCCACTCCCAGAACGCTGGTCTCTGTGCCTGAGACGGTCTTGAAAGGCTATGAGGGCAGCTACAAGGCTGTGGAGGCCCCCCTGTCCCTGAGGTTCTACGTGCATGCAGGAATGATGATGCTGGAGATTCCGGGGCAGGGCATCTTCCAGTTGCTGCCCGAGGCAGAGGACCGTTTCTACCTGAGTGCACTGGATTCGGAGTTGACCTTCAAGAAGACCCCTGAAGGGATGACGCTGGAGGTTCTTGCCGGAGGTCAGATTCTGCACGCCAGCAGAGAATAATCTGTGAAAGTCGAGGAGGTGGCCATGGCCACCTCTTTTGTGTTTTGAGGTCAGAATTCAGGACAGATCTCCTGACAGCAAGGGTGTACATTTTGCCCGGATGGGCATTCCTGGGTTAAAGATTTTTAACATTCATGGGGACAAAATTCAAATTTTCCTGTCATGCCCTGTGTACTAGACTGTTTTAGATCCAATATCCAGTGAATTGGTGTCACTGGGACATTAAGCCCATCCCCACAGAAGAATAATGACATTGGGCAAGTGAACGATTGCACAAGCCCGGCTGGAAAGGAGCCGTCCACATGACCCAGACCTTTAACCCCACTTCCAATGCATGGCGCGAATTTGCAGGGGACACCTGGAAAAACAGCGTGAATGTCCGACAGTTCATTCAGGACAACTACACTCCCTACACCGGAAACGACACATTCCTGGCACAGGCCACCGAGCGCACCCACAAGCTCTGGGAAGAACTGTCTGAACTGCTGAAACTTGAACGGGAAAAAGGGGTTCTGGATGTCTCCAGTGACATCGGTTCCAGCATCACCGCCCACAAACCCGGGTACATCAACAGAAACCTGGAACTCATCGTGGGCCTGCAGACCGATGCACCCTTAAAACGGGCCATCATGCCCTTCGGGGGCATCCGCATGGTCAAATCGGGCCTGGAAGCCTACGGTTTCACCCTGGACCCCGAGCTTGAAAAAACCTTCAACCTGTACCGCAAGGACCACAACAAAGCGGTCTTCGATGTGTACAGCCCTGAAATTCGCGCCGCCCGCAAATCCGGCGTCATCACTGGACTGCCTGACGCCTACGGACGGGGACGCATCATCGGGGATTACCGCCGTGTGGCCCTGTACGGTGTGGATTTCCTGATGAAAGACAAACAGCGTGAGTACGCTGAGCTTGATCAGGTGGCCTTCACGGACGATGTGCTGCGCCAGCGTGAAGAACTCTCTGAGCAGTACCGCGCACTGCAGGAACTGAAGCAGATGGGCCAGGGTTACGGCTTTGACCTCTCCAGACCTGCCGAAAATGCCCGCGAGGCCGTGCAGTGGCTGTACCTGGCCTACCTCGCAGCAGTCAAGGAGCAGAACGGTGCCGCCATGTCCATCGGGCGCATCTCCACCTTCCTGGATGTGTACTTCGAGCGCGACCTGAGAGATGGCCTCCTGACCGAAACAGACGCCCAGGAACTGATCGACGATCTGGTGATCAAACTGCGCATCGTGCGCTTCCTGAGGACCCCCGAGTACGACCAGCTTTTCAGCGGAGATCCCACCTGGGTCACCGAATGCGTGGGTGGCATGGGCGAAGACGGACGGCCTCTGGTGACGAAAAGCAGCTTCCGCATTCTCAACACCCTCTTCAACCTCGGGCCTGCACCCGAACCCAACCTGACCGTGCTGTGGAGCACCGAACTGCCCCAGGGCTTCAAGGACTTCTGCGCCAGAGTCTCGATTGAGACCAGCAGCATCCAGTACGAAAACGATGACCTGATGCGCCCCTACTGGGGAGACGATTACGGGATTGCCTGTTGCGTGAGTGCCATGCGGATCGGCAAACAGATGCAGTTCTTCGGAGCCCGCGCCAATCTGGCCAAAGCCCTGCTGTACGCCATCAACGGAGGCAAAGACGAACTCTCTGGCGCAGTGGTGGCCCCCGGATTCGAACCCATCACCAGTGAATACCTGGATTTTGAAGAGGTGTACGCGAAGTTCGACAAAATGATGGACTGGCTGGCCCGCACCTACGTTCAGGCCCTGAACAGCATCCACTACTCGCACGACAAATACGCCTACGAACGCATCGAAATGGCCCTCCATGACCGGGACATCCTGCGCACCCTTGCCTGCGGCATCGCGGGCCTGAGCGTCACCGCCGACAGCCTGAGCGCCATGAAGTACGCGAAGGTCAAAGTCATCCGGGACGCACGTGGCATCGCTGTGGATTACGAAATCGAAGGCGAATACCCCGCCTACGGCAACAACGATGAGCGGGCCGACCAGATCGCGGTGGAACTCGTTCAGACCTTCATGCAGAAGATCAAACAGTACCCCACCTACCGCAATGCCGTCCCCACCCAGAGCGTCCTGACCATCACCAGCAACGTGGTCTACGGCAAGAAAACCGGCAACACCCCCGATGGTCGCCGTGCAGGTGAACCCTTCGCCCCCGGAGCCAACCCCATGAACGGGCGCGACAAAAAAGGCTTCATCGCCTCGGGTGCCAGTGTGGCCAAGATCCCCTACGAATACGCCCAGGACGGCATCAGCTGGACCGCAAGCGCCACCCCGGATGCCCTTGGCAAAACTCTGGACGAGCGGATCACCAACCTGACCAACTGCCTGGACGCCTTCGCAGAAGCCGGAGGACACCATGTGAACGTCAACGTCTTGAACCGCGACACCCTGATCCACGCCATGAACCACCCCGAACTGTACCCGCAGCTCACCATTCGCGTCTCGGGTTATGCTGTGAACTTCGTGAAACTCACCCGTGAACAGCAGCAGGACGTGATCAACCGGACGTTCCATACGCGGATGTGACAGATGGGGCGAGCCAGTGGCCCGCCCCTACACCCCATCACCTGTACCCGTTCTGCCAAGGAGACCCCACCATGCATGACACCGGATACATTCACAGCATTGAAACCGCCGCCGCCGTGGACGGTCCGGGCATGCGCTTCATGCTCTTCATGCAGGGCTGCATGCTCAGGTGCTGGTACTGCCACAACCCCGACACCTGGGCCTTAAGGCAGGGCAAGGAATACACCGTTCAGGAAGTTCTCAATGAGGTGAAACCCTACAAAACCTTCCTGAAGAGGGCCGGAGGGGTGACCATCTCAGGGGGTGAGCCTCTGGTGCAGTCTGAATTCGTGGGTGAGGTCCTGAAAGAGCTCAAGGCAATGGGCCTGCACACCGCACTCGACACCCAGGGCTACCTGCACACCAAAATCTCTGATGAATGGCTGGACAATGTGGATCTGGTGCTGCTGGACATCAAACACATCCGGCCCGAGAAATACCATGACCTGACTGGAGTGAACCTGCAGCCCACGCTGGATTTCGCAGAGCGGCTTTCCCGACTGGGGAAGAAGATGTGGATTCGCTACGTGCTGGTCCCGGGAGTCACCGATGATCCTGAAGATGTTCGTGAGCTCGGACGATTTGTGTGCACCTTGCAGGGAGTGGAACGGGTGGAGGTGCTGCCCTTTCACAAACTGGGAGAGCACAAATGGCAGGCTCTTGGCCTTCCTTACCTCCTGACCGATACCCCTGCGGCACCTGCAGATCTGGTGGACCAGACGGTTGGGGTGCTCCGGGAATATGACCTTCCTGTGCGGTGAATTCTACACATGAGAAAGAGGCGCTTTGCAGCGCCTCTTTTTGCATGACCCTTTTGTCTGGGAATGCGTTTTGAGAAAACATCTCGCTGTGAACTGTCCACTGTGAACGGTCAGGGCTTGACCGTCAGCACGGTGGCTTTGCCGCTGGCTTTCAGGCCCGTGTCTGGATCGATCAGGCTGGGGGCTGCACTGGTGTAGGTTCCAGGGGCCAGAGAGCGGAGTTTGTAGCTGATGGTGTACTCTCCAGCCTTCAGATCATCGAGGTAGATCACGGTGGCCCCATCAAGGTGTTCTTTGCTGGCCCACAGGGTCGTTGTGGCAGAGGGCTGAACATCCTGATAGGCACTGGGGTCCAGGGTCTCGAAGCCTGCAGGGATGGGGTCTGTGAGTTTGAGGTGCTGCACTGGCTTTTTCAGTTTGATTTTCAGGCGCACTTCGGTGGTGGCGTTGTCTTTCAGGGTGGTGGTGCTGTAATTGCGTTCCAGGCTGAACGCATCTGTTTCCACAGCAGCACTGGCGGTCAGGTAGCGGGCATTCAGGCTGTAGAAGTAAGGCTGGCTGCTGCTGATCTGCACCGTGTTCTGACCAGGTTTTCCATCAAAGTAAAGGGTGGTTCCCAGCGCAGGGATTCGGCTCAGGGTCTGGGTTTTGCCATTCACATTGACTGTCACGGGTTCAGAAAGCTGCACCATTCCCGCTCCTTGCAGGTAAGCTGCAACAGCGAAAGAAGCGAGAGCACTCTGGGCTGTGCTTCTTGGGGTGCTGCCTTGCAGTTTTGCCGCAAGCCAGCGGGCAAAGTCCTTCGCCTCGTCTTTTTTGAGCTGCAATGCTGCGAGGAGGGCATAACTGGTGGCTTCCAGCTTGCTGTCAATGCTCAGGCCCTGGCTGTCTTTCATCTGGTCCTTGAGGGCCGTGCGGTACAGGTTCTGGTCCTGCAAAATGAATGCGAGTTCTGCTGCCTGTTCCGGGGTGCGAGGTGAGAAGGTCTTGAGGTTGTTGTCCTGCCCCATGAAGTGGAGCATTTTCTGGTATTCGTAGGTGCTGGAATCGGTCTTGCTGTCTTTCAGGTAATTCAGAGCGTACCGGAAATTGTACTGGGAGTAATCCAGACCATCACTCAGGGTCTGCCCGATGGCTGTGAGGGCTTCCAGGGTGTAGAACGTGCTGGCCTTTCCAGAAGCCCAGGCAAAGCCCCCAGAGTCCAGACCTTGCTGGGCCATCAGGTGCTGCAGGTTCTGGCGGAGCAGGGCCTGGGCACGCACCGGATCAAGTCCGAGGGCTTTCTTGGCCTGGGCCACAAAGTAAGCTGCCAGAACAGCATCCAGTGGGTTTTTCTCGTCTTCGCGGATCAGGTCATCCAGTGTGCTCACTGCACCGAGCAGTGGACTTGCAGCCACAAAGACCCCGATCTGGGCCTGGTCTGCTGTGGGAGGCACATTCAGTTTCTCCAGCGCATTGCCGTTGGCCTCTCCGGTGCGGGTCAATTCAAAGTCTGTACCGGCGTCCCGGACAGGCACCATCACTGAAACTGCGTCAGAGAGGGTTCCGCTGGTGGCACTGGTCTCCAGGGTGAGGGAAGCCGCTTCAGGAGCTTTGATGATCCAGGGCACCACGGTCATGCCATTGGCTTCCACAGCCACGGTTTTCTTCACCGTTCCGCTGGGCAGTTTGAAGCTGACCGCCACCTGCAGGTTGTCTTTGGTCTGGTTGTGCACGGTGGTGTAAACGGTGGTTTCGTCTCCATGTGTCAGGAACGTTGGTGCCGAGAGACGCACATAGAACCCCAGGGTGGCTTTGATTGCGCTGCGGGATTCACCTGTCGCGGTGTCCGGGGTGACGCCCCGGGCCAGGATGCGGTACTGGGCCACATCCTCCGGGAGGGTGAAATTGACCAGGGCCACACCCTTTTTGTCTGTGGTCACAGATTGGAAGAAGGCCGTATCCTTGAATCTGGAACGGGGGAAGGCTCCAGCCATGTCCCCTCCACCCCCACCGTTTTCAGGCGGGAACCCGGCCGGGAGGGAGGTGGTGGTGTTCACGTCCAGGCCGTAAGGCACCCCCCAGAAGTACCTCCAGGGGTCTGGAATGGCATCTTCCACCAGGGCATAAACCGCTTCATTCACGGCACCCACCGTCACCCAGGCAGACACAGGTTTTCCATTCAGTGAGGTTTCCACCCTTACCCTGGAGGATTCACCGGGTTTCAGGGTGTTTTTCTCGGGGGTCACTTTGACCTGCAGGTTCTTGCCCTGAGCAGGCACATGCACAAAACTGCGGTAGATCACCGTGACCGGTTTGCCTGCACGGTGGTACACAGCGTTGACCCAGAATCCGGGTTGCATGTCTGGCGTGATCTTGAGGGTTGCTTTCGTTTCTTTGCCGGTGATCTTGACCTGTTGCTGCTGGAGGAGGGTGCTGCTCTCAGCGGTCAGCCAGACCAGGGTGTCTTTTGGCAGGTTGCTGGTGAGGGTCACCGGAACCGTGTCTCCCACTTTGAAGGCCTGACCCGGGGTGCTGATTTCAAAGCTGTCGTTGGCGGGAAGGACGACTGTTTCTTCGGGAATCCAGCCCACAGGTTGGGTCATGCTGGCTGCCCTGTTCTTCTCGTCCCTGGCGGAAACCTCCATGCGGATGCTGCCACTGCCTGTTGGAGTGAAATTGAGGGTGGCCTTGCCTGAAGCGTCGGTTTTGACCTGGGTGCCATAGGTCTGCAGGACTTTTTCCTTCCACTCCTGCTTCTGGGTGTCCCATTCCCAGGTGCTGCGGATGACCTTGATCTCGAGTGACTGGTTGCCCACAGCCTGACTGCTGCCCACCTTGCGGGCATGCAGGCTGATGGGCACTGCAGCCTTCGCCCTGATGGTATTGGGAACACTGGCCGTGAGCACCAGGTTGCTGGGATACACCATCACCTGCTTCTGGGCAACGACTTTGCGGCCAAACTCATCCAGGGCCCGCACGGTCAGGTGGTAGGGGGTGGGTTTGCTGTCTCTGGGTTTGAACTGCAGCTTGACACTTCCCTCCCCATTTTGGAGTGTGGTCTGTGCCACCCGGGACTCGGTGTCGGTGGGGTCGTAGGTTCCACCATACAGCTCGTAAGCGGGATTGTCCTGATAATCCTCTTCGGTGAGCCCCCCACGGCTGTTTTCGTAACCCCAGTAGAAATCATCCCCATAACCCTGCACGGAGAAAACATCCACTTTTGCATTGGTTTTTCCTCCCGAGTACAGGGTGCTCTGCAACTTCAGGGTGGCCTCTCCTGCCAGGACTTCTTCTGGGAGGCCGAGGGTCAGATCAAAGCTGGGCTTTACGTAAGGTTGCACCAGAAAAGGAGCAAAGCTGACATCTTCGGTGGGTTGGTCCTTAAAGGGGGCCGCAGTGGAAATCACCACTTCTGCCCGGTAAGTCCCCGTACTGGAAAAATTCATCGGGAGGTCTTCCCGGAAGGCCCCCAGGTTGTCCAGTTTCAGGGCCTTGTTGAAGATGGTGTTCCCCTGTGGATCGATCAGCCTGAGGGTGGCAGGACCACTGTAGACTTTGTATCCTCCGCCGGCATGCTGTCTGGCCACCCCGGTGATCTGCACGGTGTCCGTCTGCTGGTACAGGGGACGATCCGTGAGAACCAGCGTGCGGTATGCCTCTCCCACTGGAGTGGTGTTTTCCGGCGGAGTGTAAGCCTGGGAGGTGCCATCCGTCACCAGATAATTGATTTTCTGGTCTCTGGGGGCCTTGAGGCTGAGGGTCCCCTGTTTGCCGGTCTTCCCTGCACCAAGGCTGACCAGTTGCCCTCCCTGAAGCGTGAACATCTGCACGTCCGCATTCTGCACAGGCAGTCCGGTCTTCACATCCACAGCCCAGAAATGCACCTGATCTGGCGTGTTCTTGGTGACCACCGAGAGGTTGGAGATGTAAAGCGGAATGGAGGAAACAATGGCATTGGGGCTGGAGGCACGGGCCAGAGACACCACGTATCCTCCTGCGGTCAGGGCAGGAAAACTGAAAACCAGATGGGTGGTGTCACCGCTGGTCTCCACCGTGGGTTTCTGCCTGAAACTCAGGGGGTCCCCAGCGTAAGGCAGCAGATCTGCATTGTTGCGGCGCACAAAATAATCTTCGTTCACCTTCTGGACCCGCACCAGCCACTCGGTGTCCAGGGCAACTTCGGGATCGGGGTTGAATTTGAGCTTGAAGGCTTCCTTGACCCGGGCGGCCTGACCAAAGTAGGCATCATCAAAACTGCCGACCCGCACGGCCTTCTCGTAACTCAAGTAATCGCTCTTGACCCATCCGACCTGGTTGCCGATCAGCACCTGCGACCAGTCGGGGTTGTAGTTGGCATCGAAAATTTCATTCCAGATGTAAACGGTCCGTCCAGCTTCCAGAACCTGACGGATGGGGGCACTTGCTGAAGGGGCTTCTCTCAAATTCAAACTGGTTTTGGTGATGGCGGTTTGCGCTGCTGCAGCGGAAAGAACCATCGATAAACCGAGCATCATCCAGGGGCGGGAAACTCGCATGGCCTTATTGTAAAGATTTTGTGTTGTCTCTTTGCTTTGGCGGTCACTTCAGGAAGTGAGGCCGAGGGCAGAAAGCAGAAGGTGAATCCTGGAACCCTCGCTGGTCAAGATCAGGTCCCTGAGACGTCTGCGCACATCACGCAGCTCAGCAGGTAGGGTCTGCCTTCAAGGGTCATGCGGCGGTATTTTTCCATCAGGTCCTGCAATTCCTGCCGGAGTTCCGTGGCCTGTTGCTGGCTGAGTTTCAGATCCAGCGTGAAATCATGTCCCAGGGATTCGGGAAGTTCCGCCTGTGGGGCTCTGGGGTCAGGGGCACCGTGTGAGGACACCTGTCCGGTTTCCTCATCGAAATAAATCCTTCTGCTGCGAAACCCGACTTCATCCATGATGGCGGCGTAATTGCGGGCGATGCGTCTGGCGACCTGTTCCTGCTGGTGCAAAATCATCTCATATGCCCCTTCATAGGGGGTCAGGTCAAAGGGGATGTCATAGGCCTGATAAAGGGTGCTGTACACCTTGAGGGGGCGGCCTGGACCGGGAATGGTGCGTTTCACCTCGATCAGGTCATGGTCAAGCAGTTTGCCGATGTGGTAGTGCAGGTTTTCCAGGCTCATGCCCAGTTCTGCTTTCAGGTCGCTGAGGGTGCGTTCTCTGGCGAGCAGGGCCTCAAACACTTTGCTGCTCGATGATCGCAGGATCAGGCGGGCCTGCTCGGGGTCTTCGATGATGCACCAGCGGTCCGGGGAGCCACCTAAAAATTCTGGCTTCATTTGAAGTAGCTTACCTCCAGACTGAAGCCATGAACACCTCCTTTTCCAGGGTTTCTGCGCCGGAACCTTCTGTGTGGCCTTTCCGGATGTACCTGTCCAGCCTGACCTTCAGCACCCTCTCTGATGCGGCAACCGTGGTGGTCCTCCCCTATCTGGTGCTTCCTCATGCTGGAACACAGGGTCTGGGCTGGGTGCTCAGTGCCTCCACCCTGCCACGTTTTTTTGCTCCCTTGCTGGGGACCCTGGCAGACCGCATGCACCTGAAACTCCCGCTGGTGGTGGTGCTGTTGCTCCGTGCCCTGCTGCTGATTGGTGTGGCCCAGGGGTCAGAGCACCTGTGGTGGGTCTGTGTGGCCGGGGCCATCAACGGCCTGCTTGCCACCTTCTCTGGCACAGCGTCCAGTGCACTGGTCCCTGCTCTCGCTGGAGAGGACCGCCTGAAGCAGGCCAACACCCTGCTCACAGGGATCAGCATGGGGCTCCCACTGGCCGGATATGGTCTTGCAGGGATGCTGATGGGTCACATGGAGCCTTCCATGCTGCTGTTCGGATGTGCAGGGCTGACCCTGCTGGCTGTGGTGCCACTGCTTTTCATGGCTTTTCCTGAACGCCAGTCTTCTGTGCCTGTGCATTTCATGCTCGACCTGAAGCAGGGGCTGTTTGAACTGTTTCGGCTGCAAGGCAGTGTGGTTTTGATGCTGCTCAGCGGGATGCTGAACCTGATGCTGGCCTCCCTGAACACCCTGATGCCCGGCCATTTTGTGGACCTGGGGCTGGGGGCAAAAGGGTACGGGTGGTTTGAAGCAGGAATTTCCGTGGGAGCGCTGCTGGGCATGGTGCTGAGCGGTCTGCTGCCCCAGAAGCACATGTCAAAGCAACTCATTGCAGGGGCCACCCTGATGGGGATTGCCGCTCCGTTGTGCTGGCTGAATCTGACTCCAGTGTGGCTGGGTGCGGCTGGAATGCTGGGGACCGGACTCAGCTTGCTGGAAATTGCTGCTGTGACCGCCCTGCAACTGATGCTGCCTGCGGAACACCGCGCAAAAAGCTTTGGGGTGATCATGGGCATCAACTCCCTTTGCCTGAGTGGGGCCGGTCTGATTTCACCCCTCTTTGCTCCTCTGCCCTACCTGCTGGGCATGGGCCTGCTCGTGCTGGTCCTGGGATGGCTGCGTGGGCTGCAGCAGGAACACATGCCTCTGAAACCCACCTCTCCATCCTGAAGACGACCTGATGAGGCCACAATTTCTCATCTCTCTGCTGGGCAAAATGGTGCTGTTCTTGAAGACAGTTCAAATTTGGAGCCAGATCATGCTGAAAAAGACCCTGATCACCACCATCTTGCTGAGTTGTGCTGGCACCCTCGCACAGGAAAACCCCACATGGACCAGTGTTCCCACCAGAGGAGACACCCTCTGCTCCGACGGCACCCCTTACCGCTACTACGAACTTCGCGCCAACCCGAAAAAACTGGTGGTCGATTTCATGGGGGGAGGGGCCTGCTGGAATGACCTGACCTGCGGTGCGGGCAGCAACACCTATGTGCCCAACCTGAGCAGCCTTCAGGCTCCAGGAGCTGTGGGAATCTACGACAAACGCAATGCATCCAACCCGGTGAAAGACTGGTCTCACGTGTTTGTGCCCTACTGCACTGCAGATGTGCATCTGGGAAACAAAGTGGTGAAGTACAAAAATGGCACGGTGCACCACAAAGGGGCCGTCAATACGCAGGCTGTCCTGGGTGACATCTTCAAAAAATACCCTGAACTGGACCAGATTCTGGTCACGGGATGCAGCGCGGGCGCTTACGGGTCCATCATGGCGACCCCTTACCTGACCCGCCAGTATCCCAGAGCGAGGGTGGTGCAGTTCGGAGATGCAGGTCTTGGGGTGACCCCTTCCAGTTTCGGGGCTGTTGGCTTCAACAACTGGGGGGCAGGCAGTTCCATTCCAGACTGGATCGAGGGTCTCAAAACCATCAGAGCAGATGCCTCCAGACTGGACATTGCCGCCCTGTACAACGTGATCGGCAAAACCTACCCCGAAGCCAGACTGTCCGAGGTCACCAGCAGCACCGACGTCACCCAGATCGGATTTTACGGCCTGATGAAGGGCATTGTGCAGCCTGATCAGACCGTTGCTGCAGAGTGGATGACCGCAGCCCTCAGGCAATTGAACACCCTGGCATCCACCACACCCAATTTCTCTGTCTACGTCTATCCTGGGCAGCAGCACTGTGTGATCAACCGTCCCGAGTTTTACAGCACCACCGTTTCAGGGGTAAAACTGACCGACTGGCTGAACCAGGAGCTGCAAGGGAAGAGACCTGCACCCGTTCTTCCATGAACAGGTGTTTTTGCGTAGCCAGATGGGGTTCTCTCGGAGTAAAGTAAACCATGGATGTTCAGATTTTCGTTTTGGCCCATTATTCCAGCAGCGCGGTCAACACCGGCACCGGAGAAGTCCGCCGGGTGTTCCTGACCCTCGCCCGCACTTACGACGACGCCAAAATCTTTGCTGAACGGGATGCCGGACGGGAACTGGAATTCAAGACGGTGGTTCCAGACCACTGGGAGGCTGCCGGACCCAAGAAGCGCTTTTACGTGATCCTGCGCCAGAAAATGCACGATCCCTTGCCCTTTCCAGAAGAAGAATGAGACATCAAAGGACAGGGCGTCTTCCATAGACGCCCTGCCCTTCTGTTTTACTGCGCCCTCAACAGTGCAGCAGCTTCATTCATCTTCAATACCGACATCCAACCGGACACCTGATCCAGGCGTTTCTGCTGCTCTGGACTTCCTGCATGTTTCTTGCGCTGCTGGTACAGTTCCAGCACAAGCTTCAGGTCCTGTTCTCCCAGACCTGAAACCCCGAGGCGCTCTTGCAGGTGGGTGAGGAACTGAAATCCGAATTCGCGGGTGGGCTCGATTGCGGTTCCCTCCCCATGGTCGTTCCAGGTGACCAGTTGCACCACGTCCACTTTTGAACGCAGGGCCAGATCCAGCGTCTGCCTGAAGGTGTCCAGTCCCACTGGAATGTGGAAATATCCCTCACCCCATCCCCCTTCCTGATAAAAATCATGGAAACCTGGATAGGCCGAACCCATCTTGACCCCGAAATTCTGGCGCTGTGCATAAAAGGATTTCAGGTGTTCCAGATGCGGGCGAGCATCCTGATAAACCCACGCGTGCTCCCCTCTACAGTCTGCTGAAATCTCCTGCACCTCATACCAGAGGGAAACCAGACAGGGCTGTGGATTCAAATTTTCCAGCAAATCAGCCCAGTCTGAAGGCTTCTGAACCGTCTGTGGTCCAAACACCATCAAAAGGGGGTGCCCTTGCACCTGAAAATACTGGGGGTCAGAAAAATGGTTCTGCTGCAGGAACAACAGGTCCTTTCTCACCTGTGCCAGAGGGTCAGTCACCACACCCCGCTCGAAAGCAATCCTGACGTTCTGGTCCTCATAGACCATGGCATACTTCAGGCCAAAACGTCCCAGTTGCCCGATCAGGGCTTCTGCATTTGCACGGTTTCTGGGGTAGTCGTACAGGACGGTGGTTCCGGGCCAGTCGATCATCACCCCGTCAATGCCCGACAGTTTCATCAGAAGCAGTTGATACTCGATCAGGTCGGGATCACCAGACGCATAAGGCCCCGTCAGAGGGTAGTGGTGGGCCGCAATCTGCTGCCTGTCCTCCAGCAGATCATCTGGATTCTGGGTGTTCATGGTCCAGTGCTGGCCCCAGGCACCAGAAAACTCCCTGCTCTCAAACCAGGGCATCAGGTGTGCGAAAACAGGTGTGGTTTCCGTTTTGGTGACTGCAACAGGTGTGGCCTGAGCTGAAACCGGCGCACCCAGCAACAACAGGACTGCAGGCGTCCAAAAAAGTCTGTGCAGGATCTGCATGAAACAGCTCAACCTTTCAGCACCGGATCATGCAGGATGCATCTGACCTGATGTCCAGAACCCACCGTGTACATCTGGGGCAAGTGCTCACTGCAGGCGGGTCTTGCGTGGGGACAGCGTGGAGCAAAAGGACAGCCTGGAGGAAGGTTTTTCAGGTCGGGGATTTCGCCTCTGGCCTCCACAGGCCCCTGTTTCAGGTGAGCGTCTGGATCGGGTGCGGCCTGTTTCAGGAGCTGGGTGTAAGGGTGCCTGGGACGCTGGATCACCTCATCTGCAGGTCCCATCTCCACAAGGTGCCCAGCGTACATCACCGCGATGCGGTCACTCATGTACCTTGCTCCAGCCAGATCGTGCGTGATGAACAGCATCGCCAGACCTTCCTGATCCCGCAAATCCAGCAAGAGGTTCATGATGTCCAGTCGGATTGAGACATCGAGGGCACTGGTGGGTTCATCGGCCAGGATCACCGAGGGCTGAACGGCAAGGGCCCGGGCAATGCTCACCCTCTGACGTTGACCTCCTGAAAGTTCATGTGGGCGTTTGGGGGCATAACTTGCTCCAGGAAACAGTCCAACACGATTCAACAGCTGGTGAACCTGCTGCTGGACCTGTCTTCCTTTCGCCAGGCGGTGGATCTGGAAGGGTCTGGACAGAATGTAGGAGATGGGCTGCTGGGGGTTCAGGCTGGCATAGGGGTCCTGAAAGATCATCTGCACCTGCTTGCGAAAGCGGGCCAGAGCAGGGCCTTTCATGTGTTGTGGCACAGGCTGCCCAGAAATCTGAATGCTGCCACTGCTGGGGGTGTACAGCTGTGAGATCAGGCGGGCAATGGTGCTCTTGCCGCTTCCTGATTCTCCCACCAGGCCCAGCACCTCTCCCCTGTGGATGGTGAAACTGACGTTGTTCACTGCAACAATGGACCGTCCCGATTTCCCCACTGCAAATGCTTTGGTGAGGTTCACGACTTCCAGGGCTGGAGGGGCCTGTGTCAAAGGCTCAGGGCCTGCGGAGAGCTTCACGGGTCACCTCCTTGCTGTTCCGCGGGTGCAAAAAGCAGGACACTGCATGGTCTGAAAGGGTTTCAGTGCGCTGGGGTTTGTGGGTGTCACAGGTGCCTGCCATGCGAACCGGACAGCGTTCAAAAAAGGGACAGCCTTTCAGTTCCCGATTCAGGGCAGGGGGTCTGCCAGGAATGCCCTCTCTGCGTTCTTTTGGCCCGGTCAGGGGTGGAAAAGCATGCATGAGTTTCTGGGTGTAAGGGTGCTGGGGGTGCTGGTAAAGCTGCTGGGCAGGGGCCTCCTCCACGATCTCTCCGGCGTACATGATGCAGATGCGGTCAGCCATCTCCACAAGAAGGGAGAGGTCATGCGTGATGAACACAATGGAGATCCCCAGTTTGCGCCTCACCTGATCAATTTCCTGCAGGATGGATCGCTGGACCACCACATCAAGTGCCGTGGTGGGTTCATCCATCACGATGAGTTTCGGTTCCAGTGCGAGGGCAATGGCAATCACCACCCGCTGTTTCATGCCCCCGGAAAGCTGGTGGGGAAAGCTGTCCAGAAACTCGGGCCGGATGCCCACCAGCCTGAAAAGTTCTTTCGCTCTGCTGTCCAGGCGCTTTTTATCGGTAACCCCGTGAAACAGCATGGCGTCGTAGACCTGTTCGCGCACCTTGATGATGGGATTGAGCACGTTCATGGAGGCCTGAAAGACCACAGAGTAATCCCTCCAGCGGGTCTGTCTGAGGATGTTTTCGGGCAGGGAAAGCAGGTCCTGGCCATTCAAGAGGGACTTGCCGGAAAAGACCTCACCAGGGGCTTCGAGAAGTCTGGTGGCCGCAAATGCCAGGGTGGATTTCCCACAGCCCGATTCTCCTGCGAGACCTACAAATTCTCCGGGTTTCACGGTCAGGCTCACATCTCGCACGGCCCGCACCTGGCCTTTCTGGGTCCGGTATCCGGCATTCAGGTCCCGGATGTCCAGCAGAACCCCAGGCAATGGAGACGCAGTGTTTTGCCGTTGCACCGCTTTTCTGCGGCGAGAAGGTTTGACCATCAATCTTGGGTTCTGAAGCTGGTCGATGGTGAAATTCAGCAAAGCGAAACTGGTGCCGACCAGAGAAATGCAAAGGCCTGGGGCAGCAATCCACCACCAGGCTCCTTGCAAGAGTGCTCCCTTGGCTCCGGCCCAGAACAGCATGGTGCCCCAGGTGACCAGGCCCACATCTCCCAGGCCGATGAAAGACAGGGCGGCCTCGCTGAGCACAGCATAAAGGGCTGCACCAAAAAAGTTGGCGGCGATCAGGCCAGTCATGTTGGGCATCATTTCAAAGAAGATGATGCGCCAGGGGCTTTCCCCGATCACACTGGACGCATGGATGAAATCCCGGTTCCTGAGGGCCAGGGCCTGTGAACGGATCACCCGTGCCCCAAACGCCCAGCCGGTAAAGGAGATCACCAGAATGATGGAGTAAAGCCCTCCCCCTTGCATGAAGGTGCTGGCCACAATCAGCAGGGGAAGTCCGGGAAGCACCAGAAACACGTTGGTCAGGGTGTTGATGAGGTCATCCACCCAGCCTCCAAAGTAGGCTGCCGTGAGTCCAAGGGTGACCGCTATCAGGGTGGTGGTGATTCCAGCCACAAAACCCACCAACAGGGTCAGTCTGGCCCCGTAAAGCATCTGGGAGAAGATGTCCTGTCCCAGTGCAGTGGTGCCCAGCAGGTGCTCTTTCGATGGAGGAAGCCAGAACGGCAGGTCTCCTCTGTTGGGATTGAATTCAGTGAGCAGGGGGGCAAACAACCCCATGAGGACGAGAATGCCCAGCAGCACCAGTCCTGCAATCGCACGGGGTTGCCTGAACAGGTCCTGATTCATGCCGCTCCCCCATCCCGCACCCGTGGGTCAAGCACGCTGTAGAGCAGGTCAACGACAAAGTTGGCGATCAGCACAGCGGCCGCAATCATCAGGAAGATGGCCTGCATCAGGGGATAGTCCAGCGCGTAAACCGCATTGTTGAGGTACAGACCAAGACCAGGATAGGAGAAAACAACCTCGACAAGCACCGACCCACCCACCACGAAACCCAGGGCCATCCCAAACCCCGTGAAGCTGGGAATCAGGGCGTTTCTGAGCACATAGCGGCCCAGAATCCTGCCATTGGGGAGTCCTTTTGCTCTGGCAAAAGCCACGTAATCCTCGGACATCACGCTGATCACGTTGTTGCGCATGGTGAGAAGCCACCCTCCGGCAGAGGTCACCACAATGGTCAGGGCAGGGAGTGCTCCGTGCCACAACAGGGATTTCCACCACCCCAGACTGAAAGCAGCACCGGGAAAGGGGTCGAGTGCCCCGCTGAGTGGGAAAAAGCTGAATTTGTATGCCAGAAAGAACAGCAGAAGCAGGGCCAGCCAGAAATAGGGCATGCTGTTCAGAAAAAGGGCCAGCATCGGCAGGTTGTCTGCAATCAGGTCTCCCATGCGCCACGCACTGTACACACCCATTGCACTGCCGATCAGGAAGGCCATCACGGTGGAAAAGCCCACCAGACCGATGGTGTAAGGGGCGATGGTGGCCAGCACCTCTGAAACGGGGGTGGGGTACAGGCTGATCGAGCGGCCCAGGTCTCCGTGCAGCAGTTTCCACAGGTAGGTCAGGTACTGCTGGATGGGGGTGCTTTTGTCGTCCAGACCGTAAGCAACCCTCAAAGCGTCAATGGAATCCAGGGTAAAGCGGCCCTGGTATTTCGCCAGCATGGCCCCGATGGGATCTCCCGGCACCAGTCTGGGCAGGATGAAATTCAGGGTCACGGCCACCCACAGGGTGAACAGCAGAAACAGAAATTTGCGGAGCAGGTAGGGCATGGATCTCCTTTCAGGGGAGAGAACCCCCCGGATTCACCTGCCGCGCGAACCCGAGGGGGAAAGAGGAAAGAAACTGGAAGAAGCATGTGATGAAAGGGAACAACTCAGGGCAGGTCAGAATCTGGCTTGCATGTGTGCCTCCGTTCTCAGCGGGGTTTGACGTTGAGGAACAGGAGTCTGGTTCCGGCCTGATCATCGACGTTGCCATCGTAATAGGGGTTTTTGTCGCTGGGGAAATTGGTGAAACGGGTGGTGTTGAAGATCCCGAACTGGCTTCTGTCGGTGAGGGGCAGCCAGGGCAGGTCTTTCATCACCTGGGTGACTGCGGTTGCCAGGGCTTTCTTCTGTGCAGCAGCATTGCTGGTGGCACGGAACTCATCCAGCGCTTTTGTGACCACCGGGTTGGTGTAGCGGGTCAGGTTGCTGGGAGAGGTCTGGCCCACAGGTGCAGTGTTGTTGGGGTGGAAGGACTGGTAGAACAGGTAGTAGGGGCTGGGTCCGGTGCCCCAGCTCCAGGACACGCCCATGTCGTACGTGCCCGTCTGGAACTCCGTGATGTACCCGCTGAAGGCCTGCTGGTCCACGGTGCTGTTGATCCCGAGGACTTCGAGGTTGTCGCTGACCACCTGGGCGAGGGTGATGTAATCGGTCCAGCCTGCACCCACCAGGATTCTGAAGGTGGGGAGGGGTTTGCCGTCCTTGCCCAGTCGCCGGCCATTGCTGTCTTTTTTATAACCAGCGGCAGTGAGTGCTCTGTCTGCTGCTGCAGGATCAAATTTCAGGTCCAGGTCACCCGGAGTAGTGGGGAACCACACCTTCTTCTGGGCGGGAATCACTGCACTCACATCTGCACCCTTCAGGACCCCTGCGTAAGCCTTGAGGGCGGCCTCATCGGTGTTGATGCCCTGGGCAATGGCCCTTCTGAAGGCAACGTCACTGAAGGGTGCTTTGGCGTTGTTGAAGTACAGGAAGTTGGTGCTGTTCACCGGCCACCAGTAGGTGTTGTTCTTGCCCTTGCTGGCGTACTGGGCTCTGGGATCGGTCAGACCGATGTAGGAGAAGTCCCCTTCGGCTTTGAGCATCTTGAGGAGGGCGGCATCGTTTCCGTTGGTGGGAAGCCAGACAATGGCGTCAATGTAAGGCTTGTCTTTCATCCAGTAGTTGGGATTCTTCAGGACCCTGAGGGCCTGCTGGCTGTAGCTGTCAAAGATGAAGGGTCCGGTGCCCACGGCTTTCTGATTGGTTTCCTGGGTGGGGTTCTGGACCTTGCTCCAGATGTGCTCTGGCACGATGGCCTGGGTGGCAATGAACGGGAAGATGGGGGCGTTGGGTTCTTTGAATTTGAACACCACGGTGTTGTCATTGGTGGCGGTCACACTGGTGAGGCCACTGCTCCAGATGCTGGACAGGTTGTGTTTTTTGAGGTAATTGAAGGTGAATTCCACGTCATTTGCAGAAAATGCCTTGCCATCGTTCCACTTGACTCCATCCCGGGTGTTCACGGTGAGGGTCAGGTTGTCTTTAGACCACCTGTATTTGGTGCCCAGCACGTTGGTGACCTTGCCATTGAGGTTGTTCACAAAGAACAGGGTCTCGTAAATGGCAGAGAGGGTCGGTGGCAGGTGCTGGTCATTGGGGGTGAAGGGGTTGAGGTTGAAAGACCCCCACTGCAGGGTGCGCACCACCGTGAAGGGGTGCTGGGGCTCGGCAGCCTGGGCGGTGGTGACAGTGAGGGCTGCGGTGAGCAGGGCCAGGGTGGACAGGACAGCAGTTCTTTTCATACATACCTCGAAATGGGTGGATTTCCGGTGGGCGAAAGGACACAGGGTCCAACGGTCAGCAGGATGCAGGCGTGAAAGGATTTCTGAACGTTCAGATTCTGGTCCACAAAGGAACCTATGGACACCAGAATGACCTCACCATTGATCTTGTGTTGAACGTTCAGATTTACCATAGCTCAGCTTCTTCTTTCCTGTCAATACTCTCAAAAGGGATTATTAACGCAAGACTGGGGTTAATTTGATCCATACCGTCATCTTCTGAACGTTCACTGCTTCAATCAATCAGAACGTTCAGAATTGATGGCGAAAAACCTCATTGCACCAGTTCGATGACAGCCTCAGGAGGGTCTGGAAGATCAACATCCAGCCAGATCTCTGCAGCAGAAGCATCCACCAGATAAGGAAGCCGGGAGCCATGCCCGTAAATCTTCAGGCGCTCCACAGAACGTGCTCTCCCCTCTCTGACAATGCGAATTTTCTGTCCAACATGTTCAATTTTGACGGTGGTGTGCTGCCCAGGACCATAACCTTCTCCAGCGTCCTCATACAGGGTGAACTGGCCTTCTGCACCCACATGCACATGCCATTCCAGCCTGTCCCACATGGCAGTGGAGGTGTGCAATCCAGGTTCGGTGAGGGGCACAATGCCTCCGGGTTTCAGGAACACTGGAATGCCTTCCAGCCCTGCAGAAACCAGACCGTAGCCTTCTGACATCTGCAGGGCTTCAGCCCGGTCAAAAGCCATCCAGCCTTCAGAGGGGAAATGTGCGCTTCTGTGGGTGTGGTCAGGCCTGAGGATCGGAGCCACCAGCAGGTTTTCCCCAAACAGGAACTGGTCACACAGGTGGTTTTTCAGGCCGGGATGGTGCAGGCTCATGGCCCGCATGGGAGGAAGGCCGGTCTCTTCAGCTTCTTTCATCAGGGTGTAGAGGTAGGGAAGCAGACGGTACCGGAACTGGATGGCCTCCCGGATGAACGGCAGATGCTCTGGAAAAGCCCAGGGTTCCTGAGGGTCCGTCCCGATGGCACTGTGGTTGCGCATGAACGGGAAAAACGCCCCAAGCCAGGTCCAGCGCGTGACCAGTTCTCCACTGGAATGGCCCAGAAAACCTCCCAGATCACTGCCCACAAAGGGAATCCCAGAAAGACCCAGTGAGAGCAGAAGTTGCAGATTCATTTCCATGTGCTCCCAGTGGGCAGAGTTGTCTCCGGTCCAGACTGCAGAATAACGCTGGATGCCCGAGAAACCTGCCCGGGTCACAATGAAAGGCCGCTTTTCTGGCTGCAGGATCTTCAGCCCCTCAAAGGTGGCCTTGCACATGCCCAGAGCGTAAAGGTTGTGGGCCTCCAGATGGCGCATGGTCCCATGTCTCACATCGTCTGGCAGCGTGTTTCCGAACCTCAAGGCAGGATCAAAGGCCGAATGGCAGGAGAAACAGCTGGGTTCGTTCATGTCGTTCCAGAATCCCGCAATGCCACTGTCCAGCATGCTGGAATGCTTCTCGCCCCACCAGGTTCGCACTTCACTGCGGGTAAAGTCCGGGAAGACGGCAGGATCTGGCCAGACCTCCCCAACAAACACATCTCCCCGGTCGGTTTTGACCAGAAAATCCTGGGCAGCGGCCTCTGCATAGATGGGGTCATCAGGGGTTTTCTTGATGCCCGGATCCATGATGGTGATGAGTTTCACCCCGTGGTCTGCTGCCCGGTCCGACAGGGTTTTTGGATCAGGAAAACGGTGCCGATCAAAAGTGAACACCCTGTAGGCATCCATGTGGTGGATGTCCAGATGCACGGCATCCAGCGGAATCTGATGGGCGCGGTAGCTCTCAATGACGTTCCTGACCTCTTCCTGGGTTTCATAGCTGTATCTGGACTGATGAAGCCCCAGGGACCACAGAGGAGGCAAAGGGGTGCGGCCCGTGAGCAGGGTGTAGGACCGGATCAGGTCTGCAGGCGTATCACCCACAAAGAAATACATGTCCAGCTCTGGGCTTTCTGCTGTCCAGCAGATGCGCTCAGGGTGGTCTTTTGCCACATCCACCACAGAGCGAGCACTTTCATCCAGAAAGAAAGCCCACACCTTCCCTGCTCGAAATCCCATGAAAAAGGGAATCGACTGGTACAGGGGGTCGGTGTCCGGATGGTGGGGTTGCACGTCGGTGTTCCAGAAGGTGAATTTCATTCCCCGCTTGTTCAGGGGACCGACTTTCTCTCCAAAACCCAGGTAGGCTTCTCCAGCAGGGGCCTGCAAAATCAGGGTGCTGCGGTGGCGGTTGATGGGAACTGCAGGCTGGAATTCCCCGGAAATCCTTTCCAGAGAAGCCACCTCCAGACCTCGATGGAACAACTGAAGGCTTCCATCGGGACGGATCTGCAACCCACCTCCCTCTGCTGAACAGAACCAGGATTCAACCCCGGTTTCGAAGGGCAGGTCCAGACGGTGAGAGACCGCAAGGCTGTCTTTTTCAGGGAGGGCTTCGCCTTGCAAGTAACCTCTGGGCCGGACCCGGTAACGCCACACCCCTGGCAGCGGATGGCTGATTTCAGCCCTGGCATGCATCCCGGACAGCCGAACCCGCTCTTCCTGGGCTTCAATGTGCTTGAACATGAAAACCTCGCTGTTTGACAGGCGAACAGATTTCACCCCCCAGAACTCCACCTGCAGGGCAGGGGATGGATGGTTCTGGATTGTGGTTGCCTTTCCAGCAAGGTACAGGAGGAGGGGCTGGCACTTCGACCCGAAGTTCTGTTTTTTTCGACAGAATGGACCTTTGAACAGCTCTTCAGCCTGAGCGGCGCACCACCAGATGCACAGGCACAGCAAATTTTTTCAGGGTGGCTTTTTTCTCCATCAGTGAGAGCAGGAGTTCGGTGGCTTTGACGGCCATCTGCTCAACAGGGAAATGCACAGTGGTCAGTTCAGGCTGGATGTAGCGGGAGAACTCGAAGTCATCAAAGCCGATCACGGCCAGCTGGTCTGGAACGTGGTATCCGGCGTCCAGCGCCTCTCGGACCACCCCAACAGCCATGCGGTCATTGGCAGCCAGAACCCCGTCCATCTGCTGCCCGGACTCCAGCAGCTCTCTGAACGCATTGCGGCCCCCATCAAATGTCCAGTCGGAATGGATCACCAGTTCTTCCCGGTAAGGCAATCCGGCCTGGGCCAGTCCCAGTTTGTACCCCTCAAAGCGCTCTGCTGCGGAATCATGGGTGCAGGCTGGTGAAAGAGGCTGCCCTCCCACAAAAGCAAGGTTTTTGCGCTGTTGTCTGGCCAGATGGCGCACAGCGTCCTGAAATCCTTCCCGGTGCCTCGCCCAGACCGCTGGAAAAGGCAAATCGGGGATGTAACGGTCCATGGCGACCATCGGGTAATCCCAGCTGTGGAGGTGCTCTAAAACACGGTCGGGAAAATTGGAGGCCATCAGGATGGCTCCATCCAGACGCCCCTGATCAAAGAGCGCACGGAAACTGCGCAGGTCCGGGTCCCGGTCGCTGTTCAGGAAGTAGGGCATCACTTCGTATCCGTGCAACCTGATGGTGTCGATCACGCTGGACATCACGATGCTCATGTAGGGATCAGAAAAAGCTGCTGTGGCGGGACCAAAAAGCACATAACCAATGTGATTGGAGCGGCTGCTGCGCAGTGCACGTGCAGCGTGGTTCGGCTGGTAGTTCATGCGCTCCATCACGGCAAGCACATGTTCACGGGTGGAGGCTTTCACACCAGGCAGGTTGTTGACCACTGCCGAAACCGTCTGGTGGGAAACCCCGGCTTCTGCAGCGACTTGTTTGAGGGTGGCACGGGCCATGGGTGCACTCCTTGAAAAAGACAGAATGGACGCAGGGAATGAATCCTGAACGTTCAGGACATCTTAGCAGTTCAGGAACAGCCCTGTCATCCTTTCAGGCCAGGTGCGGTGAAGGTGATGTCTTTGCCGAGTTGTGGAGGGTTGCCGGCAGAAGGGGTCAGCCATCAAGAGAATCAGGCTCTGTGGCATGCTGCACAGGATTGGCCTTTTTCCAGACAGCGCGCTTCGACAGATCTTCAGTCAGTCTCATTGCCTGAGAGGATTGACATTCCTTTCGCAACTGGCTTATCCTGAACACATAAATCTGAACGTTCAGAATATTCAATTGATCCTTCAAGGCAGACCACATCCTGCTCAAAGGGATACTTTATGGAACGTTCTGATCCATCTGGCAATTCAGGAGATCCCATGCTTGAGAGCTTTCAACTCCCTGCCACCACCCTGCTGGGTGAGGAAACCGAAGTCCTTGCACCCCTGCTGTGGCAGGGGGCCCAGACCCGACAGCAACTGGCTTTTGCCATCCGGCATTCACGCAGCAAACTGGGACAGCTGCTGGACGGTCTGCTCCATGCAGGCTGGGTGGAGGAAATGGGCCAGCGGGATTCTGTGGGAGGGCGCAAAGCCGCGCTTTATGGGCTGAATCCTGCATGTGGGCATCATCTGGGGGTGGAGCTGTCCAGCAGAGAGGTGCGGGTGGTCCTGGCAGATGCTGCTCTGAACATCCTGGAGGTTCAGACTGAGCCCACCCTTCTGACACAGGGACCAGGGGTGGTGATGGCCCGAATCAGGCAGATCATGGATGGACTGCTGAAAACACACCACATCTCACAGGACCAGGTGCTGGGCCTCTCAATGGGTGTGCCCAGCCCAGTCGAGAAACCTTCTGGCTTGCTGGTGGGTCCCAACCTGATGCCAGGTTGGGAGGGCTTTTCTGTTCGAGACGATTTCTCACACCATTACAACATCCCTGTTCATGTGGACAACACCACCAACCTGATGGCCCTGGGAGAACTCTGGCACGCCAGAAGGCAGGGGGAGGGACCTCAATTTGAGTCCTTTCTGGTGCTGAACCTTTCATCCACTTTTGGTGCAGGCATGGTGATTGCAGGTCAACTTTACCGTGGCTCCTCAGGTGGTGCAGGAGAAATCGCCCACATGCCTCTGGACCCCGAGGGACCCCGATGCCACTGTGGTCAGCAAGGCTGCCTGGAACGCATGGCAGGAGCACAGGCCCTGCTGGAACAGGCCACCGAAGCCGGAACCCAGGGAAAGAGCCGCTATTTGCACCACCTGCTTTCCCAGCAAGGTTCTCTCTCACTGCAGGATTTGACCCGGGCAGCAGGAGCAGGAGACGCTGAGGCCAGCCGCATCATCCACTCCGCAGGCCTGAAGATTGGGCAGGTGCTTGCCGGACTGACCAACATGCTGTGCCCTTCCCACATCCTGGTTGGTGGAGAACTGGCCCACATTGGTCCCCTGATGCTGGCCGGAATTCGCCAGAGTGTTTACGGCCGGGCCATGCCCCTCGCCACCCGCAAACTCAATGTGGATTACACCCGTCTGGGAAAGCATTCGGGGCTGAGGGGCAGTCTTGTTCACTCCATACTCTGCCACTGGGGGTTGCAAGGAGGCTGAAAGGCTTTACCGCCTCCACTTGATCAGCCAGCGGTACACCTGACTGTTTCCATAAGCGGTGTCCCAGCCGGCCTGATGGTCTCCAAATTCCACTTCTGTGTACCTGAGCAGTCGGGTGCTCCCTCCCGCATGGAAAATCGCATCCACCATGTTGCGGGTGTACTCCACCCTGGTGGTGCGGTCATCCTGGGCATGGAACGCCCAGATGGCCATGTTTTTCAGCCGGTCTGCATGGTTCGGACTGCCCGAGCCGCTGATGGGCACCAGGGCTGCAAACAGTTCAGTGTGCCTCAGAGCAGCATTCCACACCCCCTGCCCTCCTCTGGAGAGTCCAGCAAGGTAGACACGGTCCGGATCGATGTCTGGTCTGGATTTCAGGAGTTCACCCATCAATGCAATGAGTGCGGTCATGGAAACGGTCTCTGGGGTGGTGTCGAGGTTGTATTCAGGAATCCCGGTGCTGGCCCAGCGAATTTCCACGGGTGTCTGAGGGGCAAGCACATAGGCGGCCTGCAGTTTCTGGTGCTCTGGAAGCACAAAGTACTGGGGTCCATTGCGGGTCCCGACCATCATCTGCTTCTGGTTCTCGGTCCCGGCTTCGCCAGAGCCATGCAGGTGAATGATCAAAGGAAGCTTTTTGCCTGATGCCTCGGTGGTGGGGGTGTAAAGCTGATAGGGCAGGTTAAAACCACCCACGGTGATGGTGCTTGTGGTCCACTCTCCCCCTGTTCCCGCCACTGTCACTTCAGAGAGAGGCTCAATCAGACGGCTGGCCTGGGCAGCACCTGCAACAAGCAAGGTGGAAACGAGGGTGCTCAACATGATTTTCAGCATAACGCTCCTTCTGGACTTCACATGAAGTCCGGTGAGAAATGGGGATGGCATGTCAGAAAAAAGGCAGTCCAGCTCTCTGAAGGGTCAAAGGCTGCACCAGGACAGCAGATCACGGAAGGGTTGAGCGCAAGATCCGGGCAGAACCTGTCAGGGGCACAAGGCTGTAATCGGTGGGAGCTGCAGGCACAAGCACTGTCTCATGAGGCTTCAGGTGGAACATGTCCTCTCCCTTCACCTGCACTTCTCCCTGAGTGACGGTCAGAACATGAAACGTTTCTCCAGAAGTCTGTGCATCAACCGCTGATTCGAGGTGCAAAAGTTCTGTCTGGAAATAGGGAGACGTCACCAGCCTGTGAACCCCTGTTCCATGCACATCTGGCAGGGGATGCACTTCACCTCTCAAGTCTGCTCTGGTGACCTCAGCGGACTGCTCCAGATGCAAGGTCCGTCCGGCACTCTGTGGGCGGTCCCAGTCGAAGACCCTGTAGGTCAGGTCACTGGTTTGCTGAACCTCATAAATCAGCAGCCCTGGTCCCAGGGCATGAAGGGTTCCAGCAGGGATGTACAGGGTGTCTCCGACAGAGACGTTCTGGTATTCGCACAGGGGCTCGACCTGTGCAGCCAGAATGGCTTCCCTGAGGTCCTGTGGGGTTGTGCCTTCCCGGATGCCCAGCATCACCTGTGCATCTTTTTCTGCGTTCAGGATGTGCCACGCTTCGGTTTTGCCCTGATGACCGGGACCATGCCATTTCACAGCCTGTTCGTCGTTGGGGTGCACCTGAATGGAAAGCCAGTCCTGACAGTCGAGCAGTTTGATCAGCAGGGGAAACTGCGGGTGCTGTTCTCCCCTGCTGCCCAGCAGCCAGTTTCTGTGTTCATGAACAAGTTCATCCAGGGTAACTCCGTGGTGGGGTCCCCCTTCGATGGTGTTCCCTCCATAAACCACCCAGGCTTCACCGATCTGATCTGGCCCCTCTGCCAGACGGTGTCCTCCCCACACACGCGGATGGAGTTGTGCTTTAAGACGGATCATCGGGTCACCTCTGGCAGGGTCCCGATCAGGGCTGCACCTCCGAGCAGGGTCGCATCTTCCAGCAACCTTGAAGGATGCACCTGCACACCCGGGAGGCCTGCCTGCAAAGCAGGGCTGAAATGGTTCCAGGCCCGTGAAACGTTGCCTCCGATCACCACGGCCTGGGCCTCAAAAGCCTGAGCATGGGGAAGCAGGATGGCAGAGAGATGCTCTCCCAGCAGCCAGTAGGCTTTTCTGGCATGGGGGTCTCCATGATCTGCCCGGTGGCAGATCTCCTGTGCAGTACAGTTTTCTCCTCTGAGGTGCTGGTAAAAGTCCGTCACAGCCTGACCACAGGCGTAACGTTCTGCCTGGACATCCAGATAAGGGGTGTTCCAGAGTTCTCCGCCTTCTGGAACCCCTTGGCCCTGGGTGATCACCCTGCCCTGCCGGATGAATCCACTGCCCAGTCCAGTGCCAAGTGTGATGCCAATGATGCGGTCAAAGGTCTGGCCCACCCCTGCCCAGTGTTCCCCAAGGGCAAACAGGTCAGCGTCGTTGGCAAAGAGGATGGGAATCCCATCCAGGGGACTGTATTGCTGGTTTCTTCTGAGGTGTGCACCCACGTCCTCTCCATACAGGCTGCGGTACTTGTGGGTCATGTGTGAAATGCCCTGTGCATAGTCAAATGGGGCAGGCACGGCCACAGTGATGTGTGAAATGTCTGCCCCTTCACAGGCCAGTGCAGCCATCGAGAGGGCAGACCACCAGGTGCGAATGACACTTTCCAGAGGGTCGAAATGTCGAATGTGTTCTCTCACCCGCCCGGTTTCAAGCAGGGTGCGGTTGGTCAGGTCGATGGGTGCAGCGGTGACATGGCTTCCCCCGACATCCAGGCAGAGGGCGAATTTGGATGGGTGTTTCATGGATCAGGGGACCTTTCAACGGGTGCTGGAACGAAGGATCAGCTGGGTGGGCACAATCACCTGCGTGGGTTCATCAGGTCGGGCCAGCAGGAGTTCCACCCCACGGCGACCCAGGGCTTCTTTGTCGATCCGGACGGTGGTGAGGGGTGGAAACGCAGTTCTGGCGGTGGGCAGGTCATCGAAGCCCACAATGGCAATGTCTTCGGGCACCTTCAGGCCGTGCCTGTAGCAGGTCTGGATGGCCTGGATGGCTGTGCTGTCGTTCCAGCAGAAAATTGCATCTGGACGTTCTTTCAGACCGAGCAGCCGTTTCACAGCATTTTCCGTCCCCAGGGTCTCTTCCATGATGGGTTCACGGAACACTTCGAGATCCGGGTCCTGCTCGATGTGATGGGTGGTCAGGGCGTACCGGTATCCCTGCCTGCGCTGGGTGATCGAGTAATGGGACTCTGGCCCGCAGATGAAGGCAATCCGTCTGTAGCCTTTCTGGATCAAAAGAGACGTCAGCTGATAAGCCCCCCCGAAGTTGTCACTGTTGATGTTGCTCATGGCCGGGTGCCACAGGTCAATGAGGGCCACTGGAATCCCGAGTTCACGGATTTCCTGCAGTTGTTCAGGCTCAAAAGCCCCCACACACAACAGGGCATCTGTTTCTGTGCGACGAATCCGTTCGCTGATGCTTTCTTCCGGATTGGTGGAGGTGAAAGACAGGGAGATCTTCTCCTGGTTGCAGGCATCTTCCACTCCATGCAGCACAGTGGAATAGAAGGGGTTGTTGGACAGGGTGTTGTGCTGGCGGTCATAGATGAAGGTGATGCGCCTCAGGGTCCTGCTTTGCCTGAGGTTGCCCAGGTCATACCCGAGTTCTTCGGCGGCCTTTAACACCCGTGCCTTGAGTTCATCGTTGATGCCCAGCTGGTTGTTGAGCGCCCGTGAGGTGGTGCCCAGGGACACCCCGGCATGGCGGGCGATGTCCCGGATGGTGGGACTGCTGGAGCGTGCTCTTGTGGTCATGTTCCAAGGATAATCTTCTTTTGTTCAAAAAACAATCTTGTTCAGCCGATGGCTTTTTTTCAGGTGTAAAGATCAGATCACACGAAAGTAAAACCAGCTCCCGCAAGCGTGGATGGGGTCACCATTTTATGCACAGCACATCAGAATTTCTCATTCTGCCGCTGGATTCTGGAGTCAAGCTGAAGTTTTCGAAGTGACTTTCTACAAAAATTCGGCGAACGAACAAAGCTTGTTCCTAGAACAAACCTTGACATCCCCGAAAACAGCCTGTACATTGAGGTCATGTTCACAACCTAACACCGGGGGGCTTTCCACACTCCAGAACTCCTCACCACAGTCGGTCCGCGGCTCCACTTCGGACGGCCTGCATCTGCTCTTCTGGCCCCCTTTCCAGAGCTCCCCGGTGGTGAACAGCCGTGAACAAACCGTGAACACGTTCAATCGGAGGAATTTATGAAGCGTCAAACCCTGATCACCCTTGCCCTGGCCACCCTCGCAAGCCCCGCACTGGCCAAAGACACCGTCACCATCTGGTATCCCTGGGGAGATGCCGATGGACAGACCATCCTGGACGCCGCCGCCGAATACAACAAGGCCCAGGACAACGTGACCATCAAAGCCGTGCTGGTCAGTGGAGCAGGCATTCAGGGCACCTCACAGGGCAAATTCCTGACCGCCGTGGCTTCTGGGCAGGCCCCCGACGCCGTGCTGTACTGGGGTCAGGACGTGCTGCCCGGTCTGGCCAGCATCGGCGCACTGATGCCCCTGAACGACATCCTCAGCAAAGCCGGCATCAAAGGCAGCAACTTCAACAGCACCGCCTGGAAAGCCATGCAATTTGGCGGCAAGACCTACGGCGTTCCCGAGATGTCCAACGTGATGATGCTGTATTACAACAAGGACCTCTTCAAAGCTGCGGGCCTCGACCCCAACAAGCCCCCCAAAACCATTGAAGAACTCGATGCCTACGCCGACAAACTGACCGTCAAGAAAGGCAAGGACATCGACGTGATGGGCTTCATTCCATGGATCGCCCAGGGCAACGCCGCCCTGTGGACCGGAGCTTTTGGCGGCAGCTTCCTGAACAGCAAAACCAAAAAGTCTGACCTGACCAACGCAGGCACCCTCAAAGCCCTGCAATGGCAGGCCACCTACATCAAGAAGTACGGTGCAGACGAACTCAACCGCTTCCAGGGCAGCCTCGGAAATTTAGCCGCTTCCAGTGGAAGTGATCCTTTCATCGCAGGGAAGATCGCCATGGAAGTCAACGGTCAGTGGCACGCTGGATTCATCAAGCGCTACGGAGCCAAACTGAACTACGGTGTGGCCCCCGTGCCGATGCCCAAAGGTGCCCGTTACCCCAACTCCTTCACCGTCGGAAACACCTGGATGATTCCCAAGGGCAGCAAAAACGCCCTGGAAGCCCTCAAATTCATCGCATGGTTCAGCGATGCCAGACGAAGTGCAGCCGTCGCAGACAAGGTGTTCAACATCTCCCCGGTCAAGGGCGCACCTGAGCTGCAGAAAGTGGCAGACGAGCCCGTGATGAAACTCGCCACCGAACTGCTCTCCAAGGGCCGCACCTACACCCTGCCCCCCCTGGTGGACCTGCTGGCCGTGAACAACGAACTGACCAGTGCCTTCCAGGCCGTGCAACTCGGCAAGACCGATCCCAGAACCGCCCTGGAAACCGCCCAGAAGAACGTCGAGAAAGCCGCCGCACAGGGACGCTGACCATGAAACTGCCTCAGCTGATCTCCTTTGCCCTTCTTGCCAGCAGCTGGGGTCATGCCGCCACGTATCCCGTCACCTTCCCCCACAGTCCAGCAAAAGGCTGGACTGTGGACTGGGTGAGCACGGACACCGGTGAAGTGATCCACTCCCAGCCGTGGCCCGAACAGGGTGGGGTGCTCACCTCACCAGAAGTCAAACGTGACGTTTTCGCCCGTGCCCGTGCCCCCCAGGTGGACAGAGAAGCCCTCCCAACCGTGGAAAACTGCGCAGGAGTGCAACTCAGGAACCAGGGCTGGTGCAAAGACGGACTGGCCTTCTTGCCCATCGGCATGAACCGAAGGCAGCTGTACTACCCCTTCACCAACCGCAACCAGTGGACCGCCGAGACCTACATGAAAGAACTCCAGAAACGGGGCGGCAACACCTTCCGGGTCTTCAGCATGCCCGAGTTTGAGAGTCCTGCAGGCACTTACGATGACTTCGCCCTCTCCGCCTACGACCAGATGCTCACGGTTGCAGATGGGCTCGGCATCAACATCATCTTCAGCCTGATCGACCTGGCCGCCATGTATTCCGATTTTTCTGGAGATCCCTACAGCGTGTTCAACGGAGGTCCTTTTGAAAAACACCAGGACATTTATGGGAGCGAAAAAGGCCTGGAACTGCTGAAAAACCGCATTCAATTTTTGGTGGAAAAACTCCACCACCACAAGAGCATCATTGCCTGGGAGATCGGCAACGAGGCCGACATCATCTCCGAAAAAAGTGAAAATGGAAAAAAACAGACCGAACGGGTGATGCTCCAGCTTGCCCGTCATATCAAAGAGATCGACCCCTCGAAAAAGCCCGTGACCGCATCCCTGCTCGCAGAGGTGGTCTGGCCCGAGGTGTTTGCCAGCAAGGACATCGACTTCATCCAGTACCACAGTTACGCCACCAGCAACAGCGAAGTGCTGCCCGGCGTCCTGAGAAACGATGCAGAACAGAGCCAGAAGTTTGGCAAGCACGTTTTGATCGGTGAATACGGTGCTTACCGTGCAGACCCGGAGCGCAACACCTTCCTGAAAACCGGCCTGTGGGCCGCGATGAGCCAGGGCATGAGCATCTTCCCCTGGGTTTCCGGATCAGACGCCTTCGGGGAACTGTTCGACGAGGACCTCGACCTGTATGCTCCCCTCTCAAAAGTGGCCTCGAAGGTCAACTGGACTCGCCCTTTAAAGCTGCGCAATTTTGATTTCAGCGCTCCTGGAGCGACTGTGCTTGCCTCTCAACTCGGCAATGAGGAGGTGCTGATTTATGTCCACCCACAACGCTAGAAGCCCTTACACCCACGACAGGAGAAGCCGCAAGAAAATGTGGAACAACCTGTTTCTGGGGCTGGCCTTCATCTCCCCCTGGATCATCGGCTTTCTGTCCCTGGTGCTCTACCCCTTCGCCTCCTCCCTGTACTTCTCGTTCACCAGTTACAACATCCTGAACGAGCCCCAGTGGGTCGGGATGCAGAACTACCAGAACCTGATCGGTGACGCCAGGTGGGTCACCTCGGTCAAGAACACCATGTATTACGTGCTGGTCTGTGTCCCCATCGGGGTGGTGCTCGCCATTGCCTTATCGGTCCTTTACCACCAGAAAATGCCCGGACGCACCCTCATGCGAACCCTGATGTACGTGCCCCTGATCGTGCCTCCTGTCGCCACCGGGATTCTGTGGCTCTGGATGTTCAAACCCATCGGGGGACTGTTCAACACCGTGCTGGCGTGGTTTGGCATTCAGGGTCCCACCTGGCTTGGAGACACCGACTGGGCCAAGATCTCCCTGATCATCATCGCCCAGTGGGGGGTGGGCGGAAACGTGCTCCTGCTGCTCGCAGCACTGGCAGACGTTCCCAGACAGCTGTATGAAGCCGCAGAAATCGATGGGGCCTCCATCTGGCACCGCTTCTGGCACATCACCCTCCCGATGATCAGTCCAGTCGTCCTGTTCATCACCATCACGGGTCTGATCAGTGCGTTCCAGGCGTTCACCGAGGCGTTCATTGTCAGTGGCGGTCAGGGCGGACCTGCAGACTCCACCCTCTTCTACTCCCTGTACATCTACCAGAAAGCCTTCCGCGACTTCGACATGGGATACGCCTCCGCCCTGTCCTGGGTGCTGTTCCTGGGGATTCTGGTCTTCACCGGACTGATTTTCCGCCTCAGCAAGAAATGGGTGGTTTATGACCGAGCTTAAAGACACCTCCAGCCGCAGTTTTGTCTCTGTGAACCAGAGCCGCCTCACCGGAACCGTGATTGCGTTCATCGTGGCCAGCCTGATCACCCTGAGTTTCGCTGTGCCCCTGTACTGGATGATCGTGACCTCCCTCAAAGGAGATGCAGAGGTGTTCCTCAACCCACCCACCGCCTATCCCCACACTGTGGTCTGGGAGAACTACACCAAAGCCCTCAACAACATCCCGTTTTTTGATTACCTGAGAAACACCCTGTACTACGCCGTGTTCTCCAGCATCGGAAGCTGCCTGTCCAGCGCCCTCGTCGCATACGGTTTCTCTAAAATTCGCTGGGTGGGTCGGGAATGGGTCTTCAACATCGTGCTCGCCACCATGCTCTTGCCCGGAGCCGTGACCATGATCCCCACCTACCTGATCTTCCGGGACCTGGGCTGGACCGGAACGCTCCTCCCCCTGATCGTACCCTCCTTCTTTGGCAGTGCATACTACATCTTCCTGATGCGGCAATTCATCCAGACCATGCCCGATGAACTCGCAGAAGCCGCCCGCATCGATGGTTGCTCAGAATTCGGGATCTTTTCCCGGATCATCTTCCCCCTGATCAAACCTGCCCTCGCCGTGGTCTTCCTGCAACAGTTCCTGCTGGCCTTCAAGGACTTCATGGGACCCCTGATCTACCTGAACGACCCCTCGCAGTACACCCTGTCGCTGGGCCTGCAGCAATTCCAGGGGGCCAACGGCCAGGAATGGGGACCATTGATGGCCTGCGCCACCATCTTCACCCTGCCTCTCTTTGTTCTGTTCTTCTTCACCCAGCGCTACTTCGTGGAAGGCGTGACGTTTACGGGGATCAAAGGGTGAGGGGCCAAGAGCCGAGGGCCGAGGGCAAAAAACAGAAGGCAGAAGGCATTTGTGATCGACGATGTAGGGGCGAGGCGTGCCTCACCCAGAGGCAAAAAAGTCCTCTGTTGTGAACTGTCCGCTGTGAACTGTCAACCTCTTGAATGAGGCAACCATCCACACAAACCCAGATGCACCCTTTCTCCAGCAGTCCTCTTCAGCACATCCCACTCCTTTTTCACAGGCTGATGCTGGCTACTGGGTTTTGATGGCCCGAAAACTTCCCGTCCATATCATCGTCCTCTCGCTTCTTCAAAGGAGTCCGTCATGAACAGACTGCACCTCATCACCACCGTTTCTCTTCTTCTCACCGTCTCCTGTGCTCCCACCGTCAGCCAGGCCCCTGCAACAGCACCCATCACCAAAGAAAGTGCTGCTCCGGTGAACACCTTGCAGGCCGCCAGTCCTGCCAACTGGAAACCTGGATTGACCGGATTTGGTTACAACAGCACCAGTGGGGTCAGTGCGGTGGCCGCAAGTGCCCCTGAAGCTGCTGCGGCACTCAGCAATTATCCAGGAGCAACAAAACCCTCAAGCCTGATCCGCATTGATTTTGACAACACCAAATCCGACCCCGATCAGGACCTCAAGAAAGCCTATGCTCTGCTGGATTTCAGCAAACCCCTGAACTTTTCAGGTGTGAAAACCGTCACCTTCGAGGTGTTCAACCCCACGTCCATCACCCTGGACGCTGCCCTGACGGTGAGCACCACGGCTGGCAAAGAGTGGCAGGAATCCAAACTCATCAGTTTCCAGCCTGGCTGGTCCCGCATCAACTTCAACCTCACCGAGCAGACCTTCAAGGCCGAGCGCTCTGGATGGGCCAACACCGTGGCCGTGCAGAACCTGAATGATGTGCGGGGCCTCGCCCTGATGATTTACCCCCACCAGGGCATCAAGAATTACGTGCTGGTCTCTGCCCCCTCCACCGACACTGCGGTTGCAGAGTGAGGCGTTGAACAGAGGGCTGAACAGGCATCTGGCACCTCAGAAAGTGAACAGTGGACAGTTCACAGCGAGATTTGACCCTTCAGCCGTTCCACACATCCCTTGCCAGGAAACGCAAGACCTTCTTCAAAGTCCTGTCTGGTTCGCTGTGAACTGTCCACTGTGAACTGTAAACCCCTTCAACAGGACTTTCCCTCCCACCCCTCAGGTGTGCACCACAAAGGAACCTGCCATGAAAAACCGCATCCTGCTCTCTGCCTTTGGTCTCCTCGTCCTCGCCAGCTGCTCTCAGGGGCCTTCTGTGCCTTTCAATCCTCTGGGTGTGACCCAGTGGAGGGCTGGAGAACCCGAGTGGTTTGGACAGAATGTCACCGTCAAGGTTGCCCCCCTCTTCCTCTCGGACAGTCTGGCCGACAAGGCCCTGAAAGCTTACACGGGCAGCAACAAACCCACCTCCCTCCTGAAAGTTGATTACGACAACACCAAAACCCCGGATGGTGAATATCACAAAGCCTACGCCATGAACGATTTCAAGGCAGCGAAGGATTACAGCAAGGCTGAAACCCTCACCTTCCAGCTGTACAACGACACCACCGACACCGTGAAAGCAGCCCTGGCCCTGATGACCGGAGAACCCAAGGAGTGGCAGGAATCCACCGCTTTTGAGGTGAAACCCGGCTGGAACACCATCATTTTTGACCTGAAAGCCAGCACCTTCAAGGCCGAGCGCTCTGGGTGGGCCAGCAACCTGACCCTGCGCAACATGAACCAGCTGCGTGAGGTGGGCCTCCTGATCTACCCCAACCAGAAGATCACCGGAACCATTCTGTCAGATGCTCCGGTTCTGAAAAACGCCGGAGAAGAAAAATAAAGTGAAACATTTTTCTCGCATGATCCTCTGCACCCTCCTGATGGGGGGTGCAGCCCTGGCGGAAGGTTTCGTGACACGCTCACAGACCCAGCCCTGGATGCTGGAACTGGATGGCAAACCTTTCATTCCTTACGGCCTGAACCGTTTTGCAGTGATGAAACCCGGCAACAACCGGGACGACTGGTCCCTGGAGCAGTACATCCGGCACGCCGCCAACCGGGGGGTGAACACCCTGCGCATCTTCGTTCCAGAGCCAGAATTTGAATCCCCCCTCGGGCAATATGACAGTGAACAGGTGAGGCGTCTGGACCAGACCGTGCAGCTTGCTGAGAAGTACAACGTGAAGCTGATCGTGTGCCTGTTTGACCACTGGGTGTTCCGCAACGTGCTGGACACCAGCATGTATGGATCGCCCAACGGCGGACCTTTGAAAACGGGCAAGGAGTTTTACACCAGCGAGGCGGCCCGTGCCCACCAGGCAAAGCGCATTCAGTTCATTGTGTCCCGCTACAAGGACAGCCCGGCCATCCTGGCCTGGGAACCCATGAATGAACTGAACGGGGTCTCTGCAGATTATCCGGGCCAGCATGAAGAGGCCATGGACTGGCTGCATTTTGCCGTTGCAGAAATCAAAAAAATCGACCCGAAACACCTGATCACCGAGAGCCTGACCGGAGATGTGCGCTGGGAGGAATTGTGGAGTGATCCGGTGATTGATCTGGTTCAGATCCACACCTACCGGGATGTGCGCAATCCGGACCGCGCGGCCACGGTGGCCCGCAATTACATCCGGTGGGCACAGGAAACCTTCCAGAAGCCCAGCATGGTCGGAGAGTACGCCCCTCTGAAAGCTGTGGACGGGCAGACCCGTGCTGATTTCATCACTGCCGCGATGCTGGCCTCTTATGCCAGTGGGGGCAGCAGCCTCCTGTGGACCCACAAGAACGACGAGTTCGGAGATGTCACCGATGAGGAGTGGGCGGCCTACCAGCGGCTGGGTTTCCTGCCAGACCTCTTTGCCCAGGCTGGACCCCAGGGGGATGTGCCCACCGAAGGGGGTTACGCTTTCCGCTATGGTCCCACCGTGGCAGCTTATGCTGCAGGAGGCCACCTGAAAGTCACTGTGCCATTCCAGAAATTCTCTGTGCGTTTTTACGACCCTGAGGGCCGCAAGTGGGTCAAATCTGCCATGCAGAACACCTTCACGGTTTCCGAAGGCACCTTTGTGCTGTTTGAAGAGCAGCCCTGAGCTCTCCTGACTTTCCCTCCCCTGCAGGAAACCTCCTGTCAGGGGCACCCTCATCCTGATGGAGGAACACATGACCACCCTGACCTTACACACCCGCTGGGAATTCAAACAGCGCGATCCAGCAAGCGATCTGCAGCAGGATTTTGGCCGTTCTGAAGGCTGGCAGTCTGCCACTGTGCCTGGAACCGTGCAACAGGACCTGCTGCACCACGGACAGATTGAAGACCCCTATTACGGCCTGAATGAACGGGACGTGCAGTGGATTGGCGAAAAAGACTGGCTGTACCGCAGCACCTTTGACATAAATCAGAGCACCTTGCAGGCAAAACACCTGCATCTGACTTTTGAGGGCCTGGACACCATCAGCACGGTGTTCCTCAATGGGCAGCAGGTTTTGCAGTCGGACAACATGTTCACGGAACACACCCTTGATATCAGAGACCTGCTTCAGGAAGGAGAGAACACCCTGTGGGTGCTCTTTGAAAGCCCTCTGAAAGTGGGGCATGCCAGAGAGGCAGCAGGGGGGGTGCGTGCCGCCTGGAACGGGGACACCAGCCGCGTTTACCTCAGAAAAGCCCAGTACCATTACGGCTGGGACTGGGGTCCGGTGATCCTGACTGCGGGCATCTGGAAGGACGTCAAACTGCAGGCTTTTGAGGTCGTGCTCAAAGACGTTTACGTGCCTGCAGAAGTCACACCGGATTTGCTGCAGGCTTTCATTCCTGTGCATGTGACCCTGGGTGGAGATGTGCAGGACGTGCAGGTGCAGGTCAGGCTGAAAGATCCTGAAGGCAGAGAAATCCAGCAGGTCACCCTGGAAGGTGCCCCTGTGGCCTCCGCACTTTTTGAAGTGGCGACCCCGGAACTCTGGTATCCCAGTGGGCGTGGTGCCCAACCCCTGTACACCGTGCAAGTTGAACTGCATCAGGCAGGAACGCTGCTGGAGCAGAAATCTGTTCGCATTGGTCTCAGAAGAATTCGGGTGGTGCAGGAACGGGTCAGAGGCGAACAAGGCAGCAGTTTCACCTTCGAGGTCAACAATGAGCCCTTCTTTGTCGGTGGGGCCAACTGGATTCCCGAGCACCTCCTCTTAAACACCGTGACCGAACAGCAATACCGGGAGCGCCTGACCCAGGCGAGGGATGCCAATATGACCATGGTCCGGGTCTGGGGCGGCGGAATTTACGAGGCCGATGTGTTCTATGACCTCTGCGATGAACTCGGATTGCTGGTCTGGCAGGACTTCATGTTTGCCTGCGGAATGTACCCCGGAGACGAAGCCTTCAGGAACAGTGTGCGTCTGGAAGCCGAGCAGCAGGTCACACGCCTGAGGAATCACGCCTGCCTTGCCCTGTGGTGCGGCAACAACGAGGATTACCAGATTGCACAGGCTGTGGGGGCATACGGCCCTGGTGGGGACGAGAGCAAGTTCCATGCCCAGCACATCTATGAAGTGCTGCTGCGGGAAGTGTGCGAAAGGCTGGACCCCAACACCCTCTACTGGCCTGGCAGCCCTTATGGCGGCGCAGATGTCTTTGACAAGACCATTGGAGACCGTCACACCTGGGAAATCTGGCACGGTCCGATGGCCCCCTATCAGGAGTACAAAAATTACGAGGGCCGTTTTGTCAGCGAGTTTGGCCTGATGTCGGCCCCCTCCCTGCAGGTCATTCAGCAGGCCATGCCTGAGCATGAACAGTTTCCGGAAAGTGAGACTTTCGTGCACCACACCCGTGCGCTGGGTCCGAACTTCAAACCGGACGGGGCCAGAAGGCTGGCAGTGTATCAGGCGGAGAATCTGCGCGGACACAAAAATCTGGAGGAGTACATTTACAACACCCAGCTGGTGCAGGCCGAAGCCATGCGCTACGCTTACCGGGATTTCAGAAAACGCTTTGATGGCCCAGGGAAGTACGCGGTGTCTGGAGCCCTGGTGTGGCAGCTCAATGACTGCTGGCCCGTGTCAAGCTGGGCCATCATCGATTCTGCAGGCATCCCCAAACCTGCCTATTACACCATCAAGCGGGAACTCGCACCCATCACAGTGGGCATCCATCTGGAGGCAGGCAAACTGGAAACCTGGGTGTGCAGCAGCGGAAGAGAAAGCCGCACTTTGCAGCTGAAACGTTACGCCTACACCCTGCAAGGTGAAAAGGTCGCAGAGGACACCTGCACCGTCACTGTCCTTCCTGCCCGCCGAACCGATGTTCCTTCGTGGCAGGTGGACCGTCAGCCTCTGGTGTACTTCGCAGAACTGCAAGATGGCACCGAGGTGGTGGCCCGTGCCAGCCATTTCCCTGAACCGTTCAAGTCTTTTGATTTCAGCCAGGTGAAATTGAACATTGAAGTTCAGGAGGATGGAAAAATCCATGTCTCTGCAGACCGTCCTGCCAAGGGGGTCTGGCTGAGCGCAGGTCCTGGTGTTTGCTGGTCAGACAATTTCCTGGATGTGCACCCAGGTGAGGTGCGGGTGGTGCAGGCTTCTGGACTGAGGGACACTGTGATTCAGGTTTCTGCGCTTGGATTGCCAGAAGCTCTGGAGTGCAGGGCACTGGTGGTGGGCTGACAGGACCCTCCTGAGGCTCGACAACACTGCTCCACAGCAGTGAAAACTGCACCACAGAATTTCTGTTTTTGATCAGGCTCACTTGCCTGGGGTTCTTCCCCGGTCTGTTTCATCAAATTCCATGCTAACTGGAGGATTTCGGTCCTCCAGTTCATTTTGTTCATGGAACAATATATTAATATTCTTGAAAACAAATCTTGACAATTTCTGGAACAGGGCACTATACTGTTTTTGTTCTCAAAACTCAGTCAATGCCAGACACATCTTTCACAGGATGTCAGCCAGATCTGTTCATTTCAGGCTGAACATTTACGGGTATCCCAATTCCAGACTTAGATCATTCGGCAAACAGTTCGTGAACAGGAAGATCTGTTCATCAAGCCTCTTTCTCTGCCTTTCAAGGAGCCCCATGAAACACCCCTGGATTGCCCTGCTCGTTCCCCTCTGCCTGGCTGCTTGCAGCACCACCACTTCCCCTGAGGCCACCATGCCCCAGGCCCTTGTCCCGGGTCAGTCCAGCGTGCTGGACTACATCAAGAGCATTTCGGGCAAATACACCATCTCCGGGCAACACAACCGGGAACCCAACAGTGACCCCACCAGATGGACCCGCTACATTCAGAGCACCACCGGGAAAACGCCGGGGCTGTGGGGTGGGGACTTCCTGTTCATGCAATCAGACATCAATTACCGCCAGACCATGATCAATGAAGCCAAAAACCAGTACCGAAATGGAGCGGTGGTGGCCCTGACCTGGCACATGTGCCCTCCTACCGTGGCAGAACCCTGCAACTGGGATTCGAATGGTGTGCTGGCGAAACTTTCGGACACCCAGTGGAACCAGCTGATCACCAACGGAACCGCCCTCAATAACGCCTGGAAAGCCCGTCTGGACAAGATTGTGCCTTTCTTGCAGGACCTCAAGAACAACAACGTGCAGGCCCTGTTCCGTCCCATCCACGAAATGAACGATGCATGGTCCTGGTGGGGAGGCCGTCCTGGCGTGAACGGCAGCCGCAAACTCTACCAGATCACCTACGATTATCTGGTCAAGACCAAAGGGTTCAACAACCTGATCTGGGTCTGGAACGTCAAGGATGTGGGCATGGACCGCCTTGCAGACTACTGGCCCGGAGCCGACTACGTGGATGTGGCCTCCGTGGACATGTGGTACAAGGATTTCCCCACCTCCACCGAATACAACCAGATGCTCGCCATTGCCGGAAGCAAACCCATCGCCCTGGCCGAAGTTGGCAAGGTGCCCACCTCTGCACAACTGGCCTCCCAGCCCCGCTGGGCGTGGTTCATGACCTGGGCCGAGTACGCCCAGACCGTCAACACCCCCGCCAGCCTCACGGCAGTCCATCAGGCCGCCAATGTCCTCACCCGAGACGAGATGAACATTGCCTACGGACGTCCTGCAACAGCCTCATCGGTGCAAAGCGGCTACCCTGCCAGCAACGTCACCGACGGGAACCTCTCCACCCGCTGGAGCAGTGCAGCCAGCAACAACCAGTCTCTGACCATCGACCTGGGCAGCGCCAGAACCTTCAACAACGTGCAACTGGCCTGGGAAGCGGCTTACGGCAGGGCCTACCAGATTCAGGTGTCCAACGATGGGGTCAGCTGGTGGACCGTTTACAACACCACCACCGGAGACGGCGGAACCGACAGTGTCAGCTTCACAGCCACCACCGGACGGTACATCAAACTGCAACTGGTCACCAGGGGCACCAGCTACGGTTTCTCCCTGTGGGACGTGTCGGTTTTCAACAAGTGAAGATCAGAAACCAGCCAGACCTGCACATGTGCAGGTCTGGTTTTCTTTTGAAAACAAAACCAGGCCTGTCAGTTGAGAAGCAGTTTGAGCCACTTGATCCTGTCAGAGGGTGCTGCCCCGGATCACCAGCTGGGTGGGCACAATCACCTGGGTGGGTTCTGCTGGACGCTGCAGCAGCAATTCCACCCCACGCCTTCCCAGGGCCTCTTTGTTGATCTTGACAGTGGTGAGGGGCGGAAAGGATGTTCTGGCCGTCGGAAGGTCATCGAAGCCCACAATGGCGATGTCTTCGGGCACATTCAGACCCGCTTCAACACAGCTCTGAATGGCCTGAATGGCCGTGGCATCGTTCCAGCAGAAAATCGCATCTGGACGTTTTTTCAGCTTGAGAAGCCTTTTGACGGCGTTGTCGGTGCCTTCCACTTCCTGCATGATGGGTTCACGGAAGACCTCCAAATCCGGGTCCTGTTCGATGTGGTGGGTGAGCAGGGCATAACGGTACCCCTGGCGACGCTGGGTGATCGAGTAATGCGATTCTGGCCCACAAATGAAGGCAATCCGTTTGTAACCCCGTTCAATCAGGAACCCGGTCAGCAGGTATGCCCCACCAAAATTGTCACTGTTGACATTGTTCATTTCAGGGTGCCACAGGTCAATGAGGGCCACTGGAATCCCGAGTTCACGGATTTCCTGCAGTTGTTCAGGCTCAAAGGCCCCCACGCAGAGCAGGGCGTCGCTGTCATCCCGCTTGAGGCGTTCGGTGATGCTTTCTTCCGGATTGGTGGAAGCGAAGGTCAGGGAAATTTTTTCGGCATTGCAGGCATCTTCCACCCCGTGCAGAACAGTGGAATAGAAGGGGTTGTTGGACAGGGTGTTGTGCTGGCGGTCATAAATGAAAGTGATTCTTTTGATGGTTTTGCTTTGCCGCAAATTGCTGAAGTCATACCCGAGTTCTTCAGCGGCTTTCAACACCCGCGCTTTGAGTTCGTCATTGATGCCCAGTTGGTTGTTGAGCGCCCGTGAGGTGGTGCCCAGAGACACCCCGGCATGGCGGGCGATGTCCCGGATGGTCGGGCTGCTGGTCCTGGATTTACCGGTCATGTTCCAAGCATAGTTGCGTATTGTTCAAAAAACAATCGGGTTTCCCTGATCTGGAATGAAAAATTCAATCTGCTGGTGGGCCTCTGTCTTTGAAAACGGTGGCCAGCAGGAAGCTCTGCTGAATTGCACAGGCAGGAAAACGGCAGTTCAGCTGAACCGGGTTCAGGGTGAGCTGTGGGTGATCACCATTGGCAATTCACATCTTTGACGTATATGATGACCATCATATTCAGCTGCCCTGCAGCAAGGAGACTTCATGCAACACCAGAAAACCCGCGTGGTCATCACCGGAATGGGCACCATCAGCCCTCTTGGAAATTCAGCCCAGGCTTTTCACGAGGCGCAGCTTCAGGGGAAGTCCGGCGTGCGCAGAATTCAGCGCTTTGATCCCAGCGATCTGCCCGTGCAGATTGCTGGCGAAGTGGACCTCAACCCGCAGGATCACATGGATGCACGCGATGTCAAACGCACGGACCGCTTTGTGCATATGGGCGTTGCAGCGGCAGAACTTGCCCTGCAGGATGCAAAACTGAATCCAGAGGACACCGACCGCACCCGCTTTGGCTCCCTGATCGGATCTGCCATCGGGGGCATGGACACCTGGGAAAGCCAGTCCAGAAACGCATGGGAACGTGGGGTGAGCAGGGTCAGTCCGTTCTTCATTCCCATGTTGATGGCCAATGCTGCCTCTTCACATGTGGCCATCCGTTACGGCCTGCAAGGGGTCGCCTCCAGTGTCTCCACAGCTTGCACCACTGGTGCAGATGCCCTGGGCAGTGCTTACCGGGCCATCGGTTTTGGCGAGGCAGACGTGATGCTTGCCGGGGGCACCGAGGCCATCATCACCCCCCTGGTGATCAGTGGGTTCTCCAACATGAAGGCCCTGAGCCGCAGGAACAACGAACCCGAAAAGGCCAGCCGTCCTTTCTCTGCTCAGCGAGACGGCTTTGTGCTTGGTGAGGGTGCTGCCGTGCTGGTGCTGGAATCCCTGGAACATGCCCAGGCCCGTGGGGCCACCATCCTGGCCGAGATCGTGGGCTTTGGTCGCAGTGCAGATGCCCACCACATCACCGAACCCCACCCTGAAGGCTCTGGGGCCCTGCTTGCCATCCGCGCAGCCCTCAAAGAATCAGGACTGAAACCCGAGGACATCCAGTACATCAATGCCCACGCCACCAGCACGCCCGTTGGGGACAAAGCAGAAGCCATGGCCCTGCGTTCCGCTTTCGGTGAGGCGATTGAGAACATCTGGGTCTCCAGCACCAAGAGCATGACCGGTCACCTGCTGGGGGCCGCAGGGTCCATTGAGGCCATCGCCTGTGTGCAGGCCATCCAGTCAGGCATTGTTCCCCCCAGCATCAATGCTGAGGATGCAGACATCCACCTCAAAATTGCCCGTGAACCCATCAAGACTGAAGTGCATACTGCCCTGAGCAATTCCTTCGCTTTTGGTGGCCTGAACGCCTCTCTGATCTTCAAACGCTTTGAGGCCTGACCATGAGAGAACGAACTTTCAACTGGGATGACCCTCAGGCCCTTGCCAGTGCGGTCAGGCAGGTGAGTGGTCTGGATTTTCTGCGCGGGATCAGTGAGGGGAAATTTCCTGCCCCTCCCGTCATGCAGATGCTGGGTGCAGACCGTCCAGACGTGAATGACATTCAGGAAGGTCAGGTGATCTTCCCGTTCAGACCGCAGGAATTTCACTTCAATCCCATCGGCTCGGTGCATGGTGGGGTGTATGCCACCATGCTGGACACCGTGATGGCCTGTGCAGTGCACACCCTGCTTCCTGCAGGAACGGGCTACACCACCCTGGACATCAACATCAAGTACCTCAGGCCCCTCAGCTTGAACGGTGAGGGGGTAAAAGCCATCGGGAAAGTCATCTCGATCAACAAGAGCACCGCCCTGGCAGAAGGTCAGATTGTGGATGCCGAAGGCCAGATCTATGCCCACGGCACCAGCACTTGCATGATCTTCCGTCCGAAAGGTGGATGAGCAGGTCGCTCATGCGCTATCACGCAGGTCACAGCGAAAGCACCCGGAAACGCATTGTGCAGCATGCGGCCAGACGTTTCCGGGCTTCTGGCCTCACCCCTGGCATTGGAAAACTGATGCAGGAGGTGGGCCTGACCCACGGCGGTTTTTATGCCCACTTCTCCAGCAAGAACCACCTGATCAGGGCTGCCCTGGTGCAGGCGGTCGAGGAGATGATGGAACGCCTGTTCCGTGCAGCCCTGCGGAGTCCAGACCGGGCCTTTGAAAGACTGGTCCTGGCTTACCTGCACCAGAGCCATTGTGAGGAACCTGAAAAGGGTTGCACCCTCCCCTCCCTGGCTGCAGAGATCAGCAGACAGGATGAGGAGGTCAGAGATGAATTCACTGTCCTGCTGAAGCGCATGATTGAGGCCATTGAGGGCATCAGCCTGCATGTTCCTGAAAAAGAGCGCCGGGAGCACACCCTGATGGTGCTCTCAACGCTCTCAGGAAGTGTGATGCTGGCCCGTGCCGTCAGTGATCCTGCCCTGCAACAGGCGTTTCTGGACAGTGCAAGAAATGTGCTGCTCAGGCCCTTCCGTAGACCGGAATGAGCGCGCCGTGCACAGCCCTCGCTGCATCTGATGCCAGAAAGACAATCACACTTGCAAGGTCTTCTGGCGTGACCCATTTGCTGTGATCGGCATGGGGCATGCCTTCCCGGTTGGCCGGGGTGTCGATGGTGCTCGGGATGACCGCATTCACATTGATGCCCCGATCTTTGAGTTCCAGAGACAGGGACTCGGTGAGCCTGAGCACCGCAGCCTTGGAAGCAGAATAGGCTGCGGCTCCTTTTCCTGCAGACAGACCCGCTTTTGCCCCCACTGTGATGATCTTGCCTGCTCCTGCTTCCAGCATGTGGGGGACCACTGCACGGGCCGCCAGAAACACCGAACGGGCATTGAGGTTCATCATCTGGTCCCAGTCTTTTTCTTCAAGTTCGTGTAGTGGAGTGCCTGCTTTGAAGCCCCCCACCAGGGTGATCAGGACCTGAGGTTGCCCCCACTTCTCCCGGACGGCCTGCACCCAGCTGGTCAGGCTCTGGGCCTGGGTGACATCTGCTCCAAAAGGGAAAACCTGTTCTTCGGTATACCCTTCTTCAGACATGAATTTCTGGGCTTTTTCCAGACTTCGGTCGGTGAGGGCCACCCGGTCTCCCAGGTTTACAAACGCCCGCACCACACTCGGGCCAAGCCCTCCGGTGGCTCCAGTGATCAGCACCACCCGACTCATGCCAGTGCCCCTGCTGCTGACTGTTCTTTCTGGATGTCTGCCTTCAGGGCCTGCAGTTCTTCATGGGCTTTCTGCAGAATCGGTTTGCCATGCCCGACAACCAGACGCTCGACCTCCAGATCCACAATGCGCTGTGCAGATTGCGCTGCACTGGGCATGTCTAAAGTGAGGGCGCGGATGGGCAGTCTGGCGCGGCCAGATCCCCGCATCAGGGCGTCTCCGGCCATCAGGGTGCGGGAAGAAGGGACCCAGAATCCAACCTGACCTGGAGCATGTCCTGGGAGCTCAATCACGGTCAGACCTGGGAGAATGTCCTGCAGCAGGTCCCCCTCTTTGATGGGTTGCACTTCGGTGATGGTGGGAGGAAGCGGCAGACTGGTGAGGGCCACCTGCACCAGTTGCTGTGAAAAAGGAAGGCTTGCTCTGGGGGGCAACTGTGGGCGCTCTTTTCCGGTCAGCACTGGAATTTCAAGGGCATGGGCATAAACCGGAACAGGTTTTTTCTGAATCAGGTCTGCCAGAGACCCATAATGGTCTGGATGTGCATGGGTGATGAGGATGCCCTGCAAATTGTCCAGTGAGAAGCCCCCCCTTCCCAGAGCTTTTTCAATGCTTTTGAGTCCACCCGGGAGACCAGCATCAACCAGGGTGAATCCTGCCTGTTCGCCCAGCACCGTGACATTCACATAGCCCAGCGTGATCACAAAAACCCGTTCAGCCACTTTTTGCATGCACCACCTCTTGGTTCATTGAGCAGGAGAGCAGGAAACAGCAATGGAAACTGGGTTACAAAGCGCAGTTCTGGAGCTGCAACCTGATGACAACCTGAAGGGTTTTATGCTGTAAGCATGCCCATTCTCGATCTGCTTTTCACGTTCATGGTTTTTGTGGGTTGTTTTTTGCTCGTCCTGCCTCTTCCAGCAGAAAAACGCCACAGGAAGTCTATGACGAGGGCGTTGCAACAGAAAACCGGTATGATCCAGCATGCAAGCAGTCATCTGGTTTCTGTGTCTTCACTGGAAGCCTGACCAGACAGGTTCTGTTTTTCTGCCAGCTTATAAGCACAGGCCAGGGCATCGGTTTGATGTGGGAATGCATCCACCAGCACCTTCTCTCCAGAGTGACCAATGCCATACACACACCACTCGTCTTCTTCGTACACCACCTGGACATCCGTGAATCCAGTGCGTGGCACTTTGAACCGCCAGAGGGTTCCCACCAGCAAGAGCACGCCCATAAAAAACAAAAAGGCTATCAACTCGGGAGTCATGAGGTTTCCTTTGAGTGGGTGTGGTGCAGCATACCCGAGAATACTGTTCTTATCCTACTGCTTTTCATGTGCTTTTCGCATGTGGACATGAAAACTCCAGGGTTTTCCTGAACACAAGAAGCAAAGTCCCTGTACCCTTCCATCCGGAAAAACCTGTTTGTAGAATCCCCTTGGGCTTCCTGACTTGTCTGTTCATGAGCGTGATGTCATGTTTGCAGAGCACCTGCAGCCCTTTCTTTCTTCATCAGAAATTCAGGATCAATGGTCATCTCATAAAATCATATGGTTTTTTGTCTTCCAGAAACAAATTTTAGATCTTCATGCAATTCACCTTTCACTAACCTGAAGCCATGCTGAATAAATTATACTGGGACAAAGCATGAAAAGCTCTCCCCTGTCCCCCCTGTCCAGCCCTTTCCAGAATGACCCTGAGTACCCGCTGTACCTGTATGGCTCTGCACTGGTTCACAGTGCCCGTGTTCCCGCCCTGCTGTTGTGGATGGGCCTGAATCTGGTGGTTCTGGTTCGCAACTTTGGGGGGGCGGCACTTGCAGACACGCTGGTGTACCTGAAGGTCTTCTGCATGCTGATGCTTCTGGCCTGCGCCGTCATGATCGCTGTTGGGGTCAGGTTGCCCACCCTGCGCACCCAGACCGATGGATACATGAAATCCGACATGCTGTACACCCAGCAGAAGAATGTGTCGATGCAGGACTTCAGCCGCAGCCATCTGGCACAACTGCTCGGCAAGGTCGGCACCTTCACCTGCCTGCACCTGCTGGTCATTCAACTCTGCGCCGCCTACCAGAAATATCTGGGTTGATCCATCTTCTGAGAAATCCCTGCCTGACCCCACAAGGTCAGGTTTTTGATGTGGAAATGGAACCTCCCTTGACACCCACGCGGTTTCAAGGTCAAATGAAGGCATCACCCCTCCTGTGGTTCGAGGCGTTGCGCTGCACGCTGCTGAAATTGAAACCCCGCATGAAAAGAGGTCGACATTGCTGCGCATACCGATGAAGGTCCGACTGCAGTCCTCTCCTGCCCCTGAACATCCACTTAAACGCCCTTTTCAGACGGAAGATCTTCCTGCACTTGCAGACCTGATGTTTGCGGCATACCAGGGCACCACCGATTTTCAACCGGGAAGCACCCTGGAAGATGCCCTGGAGCAGATCGAAAAAACCATCCAGGGTGAATATGGACAATTCCTGCCTCAGGCGTCTTTTGTGCTCGATGACGATGGCCTCCTGATCAGTGCCACCCTGATCACCTTCTGGAAACCCTTCCAGGCACCCCTTCTGGCCTTCACCATGACCGCCCCCGAATTCAAAGGCCAGGGTCTCGCAGCCCTGCTGCTCAAAGCAAGCATGAATCGCCTGTATCACGAGGGCTACAACCAGTTGAGCCTGCTGGTCACAGACGGGAACACACCTGCACAGCGGCTGTACCAGAGGCTGGGGTTTAAAACCTTTGAACCTGCAGAACCCTGATTCAGGTCATTTCCTGCAGCACTCCGGCCAGAACCTGCACAGCCTGCACCAGTTCAGGTTCTGGCAATGCCCCATAGCTGAATCGAAAAAAAGGACCCGGGGCCTCACCAGGGAACCAGCGGCTTCCTGGCAGGAGGTGCACCCCTGCCTGCAAGGCCCGGTCACTGAAGAGGCGTTCATCAAGACCGTCCGGGAGCTGCACCCAGAGGTTCATGCCTCCAGTGGGCACGGTGAATCGCACTGCAGGCATGTGCTTTCTGAGGGCTGTCATCAGGGTGTTGCGCCGTTGCCTGAGCTGCATACGAACCCGGGAGAGGTGACGGCTGTACTGGGAACTGGTCACAAAATCCAGGGCAATCTCCTGCATCAGCCCGGGTACGAAAAGGTCCAGTGCAGTGCGTGCTGCCCTGATGCGCTGAATCACGGGCCCCTGAGCAGCCACAGCCGCAACACGCAGGCCAGAGGCAATGGATTTGGTCAAAGAGCGAATGTGGATCACATGTCCCTGGCCTTCCAGAAACAGCGGGGGTGGCGCATGTCCTTCCAGGGTCAGGTCCCGGTTGGCGTCATCTTCAATCAGAAAAGCCTGATGCCTGCGGACCACTTCCAGCACCTGCATCCTGCGAGCTGTAGACAGTGAGATGCCTCCAGGATTGCGGTAGGTGGGCTGGCAGTACACCAGTTTTGCTCCACTGCGCTGCAGGGCCACATCCAGCTGTTCGGGTTGCAGACCCTGGTCGTCACTGGGGACGGGAAGCAGCTGGGCACCAGATGCTTTTGCCACTGCAATCACCCCAACGTAGGTGGGTGATTCCATCAGGACCGTTTCGCCGGGCTGGACCAGTGCACGAAACAGGGCTGCCAGAGCCGCCTGTCCGCCCGGCACAATCAGGATGTGGTTCGGGTGGATCACATCTGCAAGTTCGTGTGCAAAGTGGTCTCGCAGCGATTGAGAGCCCTCAGTGATCATGCGTTCCCACACCTGGGGTTTGCGGGCCACCCTCGCCGCACTTGCAGCAAGCTGGCTGGTGGGTTGCAATGAGGCGTCCAGATAACCTGTTGAGACCGGAATGGCACGTCCCGGAAAACTGTCGATGTCCTGCTGTTCCAGAAACCCTGCTGGGACAGGATTCAGGCGGGAAGACTGCCAGAGCAGGGTTGAGGGTTCCACCGCGGCAGGGGGACGGGTCACAAAAGTTCCGACTCCAGGGTGGGTTTCCAGCAGCCCCTCCTGCATCAGGACCCGAACCGCTTTCTGCACGGTGGCGGGCCCTACCGAGTAACGGCGGGACAGTTCCCGCACGCCTGGAAGAGGTGTTCCCGGACTGTTTTGATGGGCAAATTCGCGCAGGTCTGTCAGCAGGTCTGCCATGGTCTCCTCAGTTGTGTTACCATGATACATGAAGAACTATAGTAACGCTACCCAAGGCCATCAGGTAACGCTTCTGCAGAGCACCCGCCCGTTTGCTCTGAGTTTCTGTGGAAGTGCAGCATGACCGTCACCTCCAGAACTCCCCTTCAATCAGACCTGGAACAGCTACCCCACCTCCTGCAACTGGCTTTACAGGAGAGTCAGGATTTTCTACAAGCCCTCCCTGAGCAGGCTGCACATCCAGGCCTCTCCATTCCCACACCAGAGCCGCTATCAGAAACAGGGCTGGGAGCCGAGGCAGCGTTATCGAGGTTCATTCAGCGTTACCGCCACACCCTGTCAGGAAGTGCAGGGGCCCGCTATCTGGGGTTCGTGGTGGGTGGAAGCACCCCTGCTGCCCTGATGGGAGACTGGCTGGTCGGTGCTTACGACCAGAACCTCTCCAATGAGACCACCGGAGCCACGGCTGTGGAACGGGAAGCCCTGGGCTGGTTGCGCACCCTCTTTGGCCTTTCCGATGCACACAAAGGCTCTTTTGTTTCCGGGGCCACCATGTCGAATTTTGTGGGGCTTGCCATCGGAAGACAGTGGGTGGCCCACCAGAAAGGCATCAATGCTGCACTTGAAGGCCTGCAGGGCCTCAATGTCCAGATTCTGAGCGGAGCAGCCCACTCCAGTGTCTTCAAAGCTGCATCCATGCTGGGCATTGGCAGAAAGCAAATCAGGCAGGTGGCCCTCCTGCCTGACCGTGAGGCTGTGGACATCAGCGCTCTGGAAACAGCCCTGCAGCAGATGAAGGGTGAGCCCTGCATTGTGGTCGCCAACTCTGGCACGGTGAACACCGTCGACTTCGATGATTTGAACCTCATCGTGGCGCTTAAAGAAAGGTACAACTTCTTCCTGCATGTGGACGCTGCATTTGGTGGTTTTGCAGCTTGCTCTCCCAGACACCAGCACCTTGTCGATGGACTCAATGACGCAGATTCCATCACCATTGATGCTCACAAATGGCTCAACGTGCCCTACGACTCCGCCATGCAATTCACCCGACACCAGTTCCTTCAGGCGGAAGTGTTCCAGAACGCAGGGGCCGCCTATCTGGGCACCGTCACCGAGAATCCAGACTTCAACCACCTGACCCCCGAAAATTCCCGACGCTTCCGGGCACTGCCAGCCTGGATGACCCTTGCCGCTTACGGGAAGCAGGGGTATCAGGAGATCATTGAGCGCAACGTGGAAAGTGCAAGAAATCTGGGAGAGAAACTGGGCAAGACCACCCCATTTGAACTGCTGGCTCCGGTGCGGCTGAATGTGGTGTGCTTCACCCTCAAAAATGCCAGCAGCATGCAGGACATTCAGGCATTCCTGCACCTGCTCCACCAGACGGGAGAGGTGTTCATGACCCCCACGGTGTATCAGGGTCGCGCAGCCATCCGTGCAGCATTCAGCAACTGGCGGACCCAGGATGAAGATGTGGAACGGGTGTTTCAGGCATTGGTCCAGACGGCTGAAAAACAAAATCACTGAGAAGCGTCCTCAAAGAATGCTGCGTGCTGCGGCCTCCCCTGCTACTTTCCCTGAGAAGATGCATCCTCCCAGGAAAGTCCCTTCGAGCGCCCGGTAACCATGCATGCCACCCCCTCCGAACCCTGCCACCTCACCGGCAGCATACAGACCAGGAAGGGGTTCCCCGTTCTGCTGCATCACCTGACCCTGGAGGTTGGTTTCCAGCCCTCCCAGGGTCTTTCGGGTGAGGATGTTCATGCGGACAGCGATCAGTGGCCCTGCGGAAGGGTCGAGAATCCTGTGGGGTTTTGCCACGCGGGAAAGGCGGTCTCCCAGATAAGCGCGGGTCTGCCGGATGTAAGTCACCTGGGCATCCTTGCCAAAAGCATTGGTGAGCTGCATGTCCCGGTCTTGCACCACCTGCTGAATTTTGGCTGGATCAAGCCAGTCGTTGCCCACCAGCCCATTCATGCCTGCCACCAGTTCCCCCAGGGTGTCTCTGACCACAAAATCCTCTCCCATGTCCATGAAGGCCTGCACAGGTGGTATCACACCTGGCAGCAGGCGCCCGAGGGTCTGTCGGATGCTGCGCCCGGTCAGGTCCGGGTTCTGCTCTGAACCTGAAAGGGCAAATTCACGGGCAATGATTTTGCGGGTCAGGACAAACCAGGTGTAGGGAAAGCCACTGCGGGTGATGTGACTGAGGGTCCCCAGCGTGTCAAACCCTGGAAAGAGGGACACAGGCAGACGGTTTCCATGGGGGTCCAGCCACAGAGAGGAAGGTCCAGGCAGCACACGAATGCCATGGTTCGGCCAGATGGGGGAATGGTTGCGCAGGCCTTCGGTGTAATGCCACATGCGGTCCGGGTTGATGATGCGTCCTCCGCTCTGCTGCACCACCTGTTGCATCAGGCCATCCACATGCTGGGGAACCCCGGACACCATGAACCCAGGAGCAGGTCCCAGACGCTCTGTGGGCCAGTTGCGGCGCACCAGTTCATGGTTGCCTCCCAGACCTCCACTGGTCACAATAACGGCCTGTGCTTTTGCCTCAAACTGCCCGACCACGGTTCTGGAACTGGGTTCTCCTCTGGAAACATTGCTGTCTTCCAGAACCTCACCTGCCACACCTGTGACTGCACCATCTGCTTTCTGCAATCCTGTCACCCGATGACGGAACTTCATCTGAATGCGGCCTTCCTGCATGAATTGACGCACAGGACGCTCAAAGAGTTCCACGACGCCCGGACCGGTTCCCCAGGTGACATGAAACCGGGGCACACTGTTTCCCGGGCCATCTGCCAGGGCACCTCCACGCTCGGCCCAGCCCACAATGGGAAAAATCCTCAGTCCCAGCTTCTGGAGCCAGCTGTATTTTTCTGTCGCCGCGAACTGCACATAAGCTTCTGCCCAGCGTCTGGGCCAGTGGTCCTCTTCACGGTCAAAGCCAGCTGTGGTCATCCAGTCCCTGAGGGCAAGGCCCAGCGAGTCCCGGACTTTCATCCTGCGCTGCTCTGGGGAATCCACAAAAAACAGCCCTCCAAAAGACCAGAAGGCCTGCCCTCCCAGATTGCTTTCGGGCTCCTGGTCCAGAATCAGTACTTTTTTTCCATGCTGCGCGGCCTGCATTGCTGCCACGAGTCCTGCGAGACCTGCTCCCACCACAATGATGTCGGTTTCCAGTGCAGCCATAAGCCTCCTGTTGTATTTGTTGATGTCTTCCAGCATAAACCAGAAGCCGCCTGAACCTTCAACGGCAGAGTGAGCCACGAAGATCAAGTCACAAGTCATCCATCTAAAAACAAACCGTGATTTGTTTAATACACCAATCATCATGTTCCACCAACCATTTCAAGATTTCAGAGGCAATTCAGTTTTGGTCAGTTGTCGCTCAGGAGGCTTCAGAAAGTCTTCAGTGGGAGGTGTTATTCTCTGACCATAGGAGAATGACAAAGGAGGTCTCAATGTTATTTACCCTCTCTCTCGGAATTGGTCTGCTGATTGGTCTGGTGTTTCTGGCTGTTTTGTTGCTTGTGGATCGTCTGTCCCGTCCGTCCCATGCCTCAGGACTTGAGCATGCTTCTCTTCAGTGGAATACCGAAGAAGCCAGACCCCTGCGGGCACAACGTTCATAACTCTTTTGTTTTGATCTGTTCATTTTCATTTGATCGCCACAACACATCAAAAATGCAGCCCAGAGCATGCTCTGGGCCTCTGTCATGAATCATCAATCTGTTGCGTTCAAACCCCGAGTTGATCCATCTGGGATCGGGGCAGGTCCAGGGTGACCCTTCCCACCAGATAAAGGTCAAAAGTGGCCTGTTTGCCACAAACAGCTTCAAATTTCTGCAGAGGAACTTCTTTTTCCAGCTGCTGGCAGGACAGGATCAGGCGGTTGGACGTGCCAGGGACCCAGCGGACATTTAATGCATGAGCAGGTTTCATGTTCACCTCCAGAGGAACATGAGCAGACCGTCCTGGAATACAGGAACAGTGAATCAAAGGGTTGAATGGAAATCACAACTGTGGATCAGCTTAGCAGGCCTCCCAGGATCAAACACCTGTGGAAACACCTGAGGCTTCGAGGGTATTTTCCCACATCTTCCCCGGGACAAATACCCTCGAAGCCTCTTGTACTCAGAAATGTCTGGGCAGATGCTGACCCTCAGGGGCACTCCCCTGCTCTGAATTTTGCTGATGGTGTGCATCATAATCACGCTGGATGTCCAGCAGCAAAGTCATTGAAATTCCCCAGCACTGCTGGAGCTTATAGGCGATTGAGGGCGTGATGGGAAGATGTCCATTGAGGATCTGTTGCAATGTCTCTTCGCTGCAATCGAGTTGCGAGGCGAGGTTCTGGGCCGTTTCCTGACGGCTTTCCACCTCCAGCATCAGGTACCTGCCTGGATGCAGAGGCATGGGGTGGACACTCTGGTTTTCTGACATGGGCAAACCTGTCAACTTTCCTGCTGCAAGGGCGTGAACCATCATCAGGCATGCAGTGGGCCCTGATGACTTCAAAATGCCTTATTCAGAGATGAAGTGGAACAGTGTTCACCGGGTCATCGCAAAGTTCAAATCATGCAGTAAGGTAAGACACCTTCTTGTATATTACTCTTCTTTCATGCACATATGATGGAATTTTCACTTTTTGTTCTCATGAAGGCTCTTCATCAATGCCATGGAACACATGAAAAGGGAAAGAACCAGAGCCCGCCGAACGTGCAAGTCATGGAAACAGGACAAAAAAACGACATGGACAGACCTATGTTCCGTGGCCTGGATTTGACTCTGGATGAAGGTCATGCAACGCAGAGCCAAATTCACTGACACAGACCTGAAGGGCTTTCACTTTCCACTCATGGACAGCCATGACCTGAGCACTGCGTCCTGTCTGACCATGAACCTTCTCCACCAGTTGCCAGAAGTGCAGTGCTCTTGGTTCCGTGTGTCGGGCAATCATCTCCAATTGCTGCAAAGCCAGATGTTGCAGCACAGAACGTTCCTTTGTACCTGCAAACATGCTCAGCACCTGCTGAATGCATTTCTGGCCCTCTTCGCTGTCTGGCAGCACCTGTCTCTTCACGGCATCTGCCATCATCTGCTCTGTTTGCTGCTGCACTGCCATGAAACGCTCTCTGCTGCGTGCATCCGGGAACTGGCTCCAGAACTCCTGACCCATCTGCTGAGAACGGGCAATGAAGGTGTCATCCAGCATGAGATCGGCCAGTTCAAGCCAGGCTTCAAATTGCTCTTCTGAAAGGTCTTCAGGCACCTGCATGATGGGACCTTTCCAGAGGTTTCGCACCCACACAGGATCAGCGGGAACATCCTGCAACATGCGGTCAATTTGCTGACCCACAAACTGCTGGCGTTCTCTGGCATTCAGCGCAGCAAGCGTGCGGGCTCCCCTCAGGTAACCCAGATGGTCGTTGCGTTTCAATGCTGCTGCCAGCAGTGCGCGTCGCCGCTGCAACTGGGCCATTTCCAGTTCCAGGGTTTCCATGTGGAGGCGCAGGGCCTCTGAAATCGCATCTTCCTGCTGCATCAGTTTCTGGATGGTCTCCAAACCCACACCCACATCCCTGAGGCTGCGGATGGCTTCCAGACGGGCATGGTCTCCATCGGTGTACCAGCGGTGCCCGGTCTCACTCACCCCACTGGGCGGCAAAACACCCAGATCTGAATAATAACGGACCGTTTTCACTGGAACCCCACTCAACTGGGCCAGTTCACCGATCTTGTACCGTCTTTCCATACAGAGCATTTTAGCCAATGATGCTCCGCAGGGCTTCCACTTCCTGCCTGTTCAGCTTGATCACCCAGAGGGCTCAGGCAAATGGCTTAAGCATCTTGAATCTCCAGTTGCTGGAGGTTCTAGGGTAGAGGCAGAAAGGAGTCGACATGAACATTCACATCGCACCCACCCTTGAAGGCCTCAGGGCCGCCCTGAAAGCAGAACCCAGTCAGCAGATGCCCATTTTCCTGCAGGAGGTCATGGAACCCATCCGGCCCTGCTGGGAACCTTCCCTGAGGTTTTTGGGCGCGCCTCAAAGTGACCAGAATCCAGCGCAGATTGCGGCAGAACGCTTTTTGTTCTACACCCCCACCCAGGGGACCGATCGAGGCCTGGATGCCCTGGACCGCATCGAAGCCTCCGGGGCAGCTCAGGAGAGCCTTGAGGGATTGCAGAAGGCCATTGAGCTGCTGCAACCGGCAAACCACGGCATTGGCTTGCAAGTCATGAACTTCGTCTTTGTGCTGGGAGATCCAGACCGCATGACTCCCCCCTATTACACCGGTGTGGGCAATGTCCCAGGCTGGATTCTGCTGATGGCCTTCCCCACAGCAGACAACCTGTCCAGGCTGTCCCCCATCACCGTGCATGAATTCCATCACCAGATTCGCTTCCAGTACGAACCGTTCTTTCCTCTGACCCTCGGAAAATACCTGGTGGCAGAGGGTCTCGCAGAGTGCTTTGCCGCCCACATGTATGGCGAGGAGAAACTGGGTCCGTGGGCCACCACCCTCCGTCCAGAAGAACTGGAAGCCATCAAACCCAGATATGCAGACGCCCTGATGCTCTCCGATTTCACAGAAGTGCGCGGCTACATCTTTGGAGACTGGGCTGCAAAAGACTGGGGCACGCCTGCAATGGGCATCCCTGACTTTGCAGGTTACGCCATCGGATACCGCATGGTGGAAGCCTTCCTGAAGCGCACAGGCAAAAGCATTGTGGAAGCCACTTACCTCCCCTGGCAGGAAATCGTGCAGGGCAGTGGGTATCTGGACACCCAGGTTTTGCAGTAACGTGCAGCAGGTCAACCACCACAAAAAAGAGCCACCTGAGTGGCTCTTTTCTCTTTTTTCGATCAGTCTTCCACAAAAAGAGCGTAACCGGCTTTCCTGAGGGCCCGGATGTTGAGCTGGCTGCCGATCTGGCGCAACTTCTTGCGCAGCAGGGACACCCGCACCTCGAAACTGTTGGAGGCTGGAGAGTAATACCCGTACACATGCTGCTCGAGCACCTCCCGGCTCACCACCCGGGAGGCGTTCTGCATCAGGTACTCCATGATCCGCACTTCATGGTCGGTCAGCAACACATTGCCCTGATCCGTACCAAGCTGGCACTTGCTGGTGTCCAGGGTGGTGCCAGACAGAAAAAGCACCTGCTCCTGCGGATGAACACGGCGGAGCAACGCTTTGATGCGGGCATCAAATTCATCCATCGCGAAGGGTTTGATCAGGTAATCATCCGCTCCCTGGTTCAGTCCCTGCACCCGATCACCAACCGAACCTCTGGCTGTGATCACCAGCACAGGCAGGTTTCCAAGGCTCTGGATGGTGGGGATCAGGTCCAGTCCATCCCCATCAGGCAGGTTCAGATCCAGCAGCACCAGATCGGGTGTGTTGTCTTCAAGGTACCCATATGCCTCTTCCAGGGTGCTGCAGGGCTGAACCTGGTAACCCGATTTCTGCAACTGGGCTGCGAGCAATTCTTGCAAGCTGGGGTCATCTTCGAGGAGGAGAATGTGCCATTTGCGCATGTTTTATTTGTTCTTGCCTTTTTCTGGAGGAGGATTTTTGCCACCAGTGTTGTTGGAATTTCCTGAATTGCCGTTGTTCCCAGCATTCCCGGGAGGGTTGCCTCCAGCGTTTCCTGAATTGCCATTGTTGCCAGCATTCCCGGAAGGGTTGCCTCCAGCGTTTCCTGAATTGCCGTTGTTCCCAGCACCTCCAGGATTGTCTCTGGCATCCACATCAAGCTTGGGTGCTTTGACCACAGTCAGCTTCAGGTCCACCCCAAGGCTGTCAAGCAGGTTTGAAAGGGTGGTGGAACCATTTGTGGTGCTGAGCGTCAGCTGTCCTCCCACCAGAACCCCCTGAACACTGGAGACTTTGTTCTGCAGAACCATGGCGACCACAGGGCCACTGTAACCATCGAGCAATTCCACCCTGAGCTGGTTGCCGGATTGCTTGCCGTAACCCACCACCCGCTGGAGGCTGCTGTCAAAAACAATCACCTCCACAGGTGAGACACTGTAAATCAGGGCGGTCAGGAACAGGGCTGCAGGCAACATGTCTAATCCCATTCTAAAAATGAAGCTGATTGCAATCTGACGGGCATCTGGCCTGAATCCATGCCCAGAACATGGGCATCAAAACAGATCAAGGGCACCAAAAAACAGCCACTGCTGGTGGCTGTTTTCGTGCTCATCCATGCTGGCCTCAGAGGTTTCTCGCCACCACTCTGGCTTGATACGTGTTGGTGTAGATGCTGCTGGTTCCTGCTTTCTTGTATCCCCGGAGGCTCAGAGAAATGCCTTTCTGGGTTCCCTTGACACTGTCAATGTAGGGGGTGACCACAAAGCCGTCGCTGGCCAGGGAAGGATGCAACAACCGAAGCTGGGTGAGGGCAGGGTAGCTGGAGGTGCAGGTGTAACTGCTGGCTGTTCTGGCTTCAATGAGGCTGTAGGCCCCTGTGGTGGGATTGTTGAGCCTGCGTTGCACAGGGAGGGCAGAAGCGCTCAGGTTTTCGGAAGGCACCACATAGTAAGCAAAGAGGTCACACAGGCTGGCACTGTTTTTGGTGGGAACCCGGATGATCACGATCTGGGTGCCAGTCAGAGACGGCGAAGGCAGATAGGCCGTCGCTCCAGAGGTCTGGGCGTCTTGAATGGTCACATCTGTGGTGCTCAGAAAACGGTCTGCTTCCTTGATGCGGCTGAGCATCAGCTGCTGAACCTTCTGGGTTTCCGTGTCCAGATCAGCCCGTGCGGAGGACCGCATTGAAGTGTCCAGACTGGAACTGAACAGCTGGTAAATGGACACGAAGAGGATGGAGAGCAGCGCCATGGCGACCAGCAATTCCAGCAGGGTAAAGCCATTTGTGGCTTGAGATCTACTCATGCTGATCCTCCTCATGTGGGTTTCGCGATGTCCAGAAACACAGTGATGGTCTTGTTGTTGGTGCCCGTGACCACCAGTTTTACCCGTTTCAAGTAGGAGGCACCCACGCATGCACTGCTGAAACTGGTGGGAGCACTGGCGAAGTTGGTCCAGTTGGCACAGGAGAAAGCCACCTGGGTGTTGCTGGGCGTGTAAACCCCCAGTTCCCAGCTGGACAGCTGGGACCAGGACTCTTTGATGTTCTCCAGTTCGTTGGCAGCCAGGGTATTGACGGACAGCACACTGGTGTTCTGTCGGTTGGTTTTGAAGAGGTTGGAGACCTGTACAACTGTGGTTCCCAGAATCAGGCCCACAATCAGCAAAGCCATCAGGATCTCCACCACGGTGAATCCCTGTTGGGAGCGCTTATTTGAGGTCACGGATCGCAGCATAACCGAAGACTCCTTGGAACACGAGATTGGCTGAAAAGGTGTTGCGGGTGAACGTGACGTAAGCGTCGCTGCTGGTGCAAGCAGAACTCCAGCACATTTCCCCGTGGGGGGACTTGTAGGTGACCTGGGCAGTGGTGCCACAGGCAGATGGAACACAGAAAGCCAGGTTGGTGAACCTGCGCGTGGTGGTGCCATAGGTGAGGGTCACCACATTGCCACTGCTTGAGATCTGCACGGTCTGGTCGGTTGAGGTTTTGACACTGGTGGACCGGGCCTGATCGAAGGTGTAGGTCAGCGAGGTGAGCTCCTGATAGAACTGGCGTTTCTGGGCTTCACGGATGTAGTTGCTGATCCCCAGACTGAGCAGAATGCCCAGCAGGGTGATGGCCACCAGAATCTCGATCAGGGTGAATCCCAGAAGACCTTGTTTGTTCATCAGAGGTCCCCGTGGGCCAGTTGAATCCAGCGTCCTTTGAACATCAGGTCTCCGTTGGTGGAGATGGGCTGGAACTGGTAACCTCCGATGGAGGTGCGTGTGGTGGCAGGTACCGTTTGGTTGATGATGTCGTAGATGTTGCTGGAAGAGGCTTCGCTGCAGAAGTCACTGGGCATGGTCAGTCCCGTGGTGATGTCGCTGTCTCCACTGTTGCCGTTGCCATTCCCATTGCCCACAAAACGCTGTTCGTAGGCAGCAGCAAAGTACAGACCTGGGGTTGTGGGGGCAGAAGCGTTGCCGACACCTTTGCAGTCCCCGATGAAGATCATTTTGCTGATGTGGTCTGCGTTCCCTGAATCGATCAGACCGAGGTTGTTGCCGTCTGTCTGCCAGCGTGCAACCGTATCATTGCCAGTGGTCTTTCCACCCAGGATGAACACCAGGTCGTTGTTCTTGTCTCTGATGAAGTAGATGTAGTCGTTGTGGCTGGCAGCGTTGGATTGTGAGCGCACCTGGCAGTAATACAGGGTGTTCTGCAGGGCAAGATTCACGGTGATGTCTGTGCCGGAACTGTTCTGCAGGCAGCGCACAGAGTAAGCAGAAGATCCAGCGAAATTGTAGGTGATGGTGTAATCCCTGTTGTTGCCACATGCCCCGGAGTTTCCGTTGCTGGTCTGTCCGCACATCTCATAGGTGACAGAATTGGAGTCCTGACTGACTTTCTCAATCCCCACAGCACCAGCGATGTTGTCGACATCAATGCCAGAAGTGATGGGAGGGGTGGTGGTGGTGCTGGGAACGCCGACCACATCCACTTCAATGTAGTTGCGGTTGGGGTCTGTTGCATCTCCTGTCCCACTTCCACTGCCTCCTGCCCCTGCACTGGCAGCAGCAGGGCATTTGCTGTCTGTGCTGGCCTGGCCTGCCTGTGGGAACTGTCCAACCACGCGTGAACCGTTTTTGTTGGTGGTGCCTTTCGAGACGTAATATCCCACGTCATAGCAGAAACGGAAATTGTTCATCAGGTTGAAGGTCTGACCCTGGTAGGTTTCATCGGCATAATCCCACTCAAGACGGGTGACCGAAAAGAGGGGTTTGCTGGAAGTCACACCATTGGCCTTGTACACGTTGTACACAGTGTATTGTTGTCCTGATCCCAGGTTGATGGTGTGCTGGGTGTCCGAAAAGACCCCAGACCAGAAGGTGTCTGTGGTTGGAGCACCTTCCCAGGTTTTGAAGAACGTGGAGATGGCATTTCTGGCATAGGTGGCATCGGGTTCTGTGGTGGGGAGGTTGCATCCACTGGTCACAGCAACATTCTGTCCACTGCCACACACGGCTGAGACCAGATTGATGAAATCGTCTTTGCTTTTGCTGGTGGGAGGCAGGGAAGAAAACCTGGACTTCAGTTGCAGGACATAAGCCTTGGCCCATGCCAGTCCTGACTCACTGACATACTGGGCCTCCAGGGTGGTGGACTGGTCACCCACTGTTCGCATCCCTTTCAAGGTGTACTGGCTTGCGATCAACAAAACCACCACCATGATGAGCATGATCCCAAGGGTCATCACCAGGGCCGCTCCAGACTGACGCTTGCGGAGAGATTTAGGGGTATCCATATTACCATCAATTATACACCCAAAACAGAAGAAAATATCATCCAGCACAGTTGTTTTTTTGTTACATTTGGGTAACAGTGATGATTTTTTGTCAGATTCATGAAGATTTTCACCCTCATGAGAAAACTGTGAAACTTCTCAAGCTTAAACACAATGGGCTCATTGTTGGGTCCAGAAACCTGTTTCTCCAGAAGTCCAGCAAAAGCGCCAGAACTCTGGTCCCTGAACTTGTGAACACCCAGCTGAAGTTTTGTACCGGGTCCAGACATGCTGACCCGGTACAAATGGCATCTTGAAAAGGGGAGGCTCCAGAAAAAGCGCTTCAAGTGACTGGATTATAGGTGCGGTACACCGGAGCCCACTCCGGTTCCAGCAGGGCCTGTTGCATCTCTTCAGGTGTGCGGGTTGCCAGACCCATTGCTGCTGCTTTTTCAGCCACCCGAATGGCAACCTGCTGATTGGCCTGGAAAAGATCGGCGATGCGGGGAAAAACAGCCCCATCTGCCAGACGTTCAGGGGTCACGGCAGCAGCAAGGGCAAACGCTGCGGCTGTGAAGAGTTCACTGGGAATGGATGTGGCCCCTGCCGCCTGCACGCCCCAGCCCACCCCCGGGAAAATGAAGGTGTTGTTTCCCTGCCCGATCTTGAAGATCCTGTCCTGGTGGTACACATCTGGGAATGGGCTGCCCGTGGCCACAATGGCCTGACCATCGGTCCATTGAAGGGCCAGTTCGGGTGTCACCTCTGCCAGATGGGTGGGATTTGAGAGGGCGAAGATGATGGGTCTTGAGGTGTTGGCATGCACCGCCTGAACAATCTCCTCACTGAATGCACCTCCTGCACCAGACAGGCCCAGCAACACGGTGATTCCTGCCTGCTGAATGGTTTCCAGCATGCTGGGGATGGTGCCTGAAAAAGTCCAGCCTGCGATGTCCTCTGGTGTCTTCGCAAAAAATTGATGGTGAGGTTCAACCCTGGGGTGGCCCTGCATCATCAGGCCATTTCTGCCCATCAGGTGGATGCGGCTCCGGGCCTCTTCTGAGGTCAAACCCAGCTGAACCAGACCATGGTAGACCTGCCAGGCCACTCCCATCCCCCCAGCACCTGCCCCGAGAATCAGGAATTTCTGCTCTGTAAGGGTCCTTCCATGATCTGTGGCTGCAATCAGACCAGCAAGGGCAGTCGCTCCTGTACCCTGAATGTCATCATTGAAACTGGGAAGCTGATCCTGGTACCGTTCCAGAACAGCAAAAGCATTTCCACGGCTGAAATCCTCCCACTGGATGATGGCCTGCGGGAAACGTTTCTTGAAGGCCGTCACGAATGCATCCAGGATTTCAAAATAGGCTTCTCCCCGGAGGCGTGGCTCACGGATTCCAAGGTAATAAGGATCATTCAGGAGATCCTGGTTGTCTGTACCCACATCAAACACCACAGGAAGGGTGCGGGCAGGATCAAAACCTGCCACCAGGGTGTACAGGGTCAGTTTGCCAATGCTGATCCCAATGCCTCCAAAACCCTGGTCCCCGATGCCCAGAATGCCCTCTGCATCTGTGGCCACCACCAGTTCGGTGTCATCATATTCCTCAAGCATTGCATCCAGTCGGGTGTAATTTTCGCGGGTCACCACCAGACCACGGGGTTCACGAAAATTGGTGCTGTAGGTCTGGATGGCTTCACCCACCGTTGGGGTGTAGACGATGGGGAGCATCTCCTCCACATGGCGGTTGAGGAGGGCGTAATAGAGGGTGCGGTTGTACTCCTGCAGGGACCTCAGGAACAGGTGTTTTTCCAGAGGGGTGTGGTTCTCCCGGTACTGGGCATACATGCGCTCCACCTGCTCTTCGAGGGTTTCCACCCTCGGGGGCAGGCGGCCTTCGAGATGAAACAGAATGCGCTCTTCTGGCGTGAAGGCCGTTCCTTTGTTTAAAAAAGGGTCCTGCAGCAGGGCGCGGCCTTGAAGGGAAACAGTCAGCTTTGTTTTCACATCCACCTCCGGGCGGGCTCCAGAGTGGCTGACGGCGGTCAGGAGAAGAGACGGTGTTGCCATGCGGCTGCAGAACATCTCGTGCCGGGGTCAGAAAAAACGCTCTGGGCGAAAGGTTGCAACACAATACCTTTTTAGGGGCAAAAGGCAAAACCGTGTAGTGACACATGACTACACGGCTCCAGCACTGAAGGTGGAGTGTCCTGGCCACCACATCTTTTTCATTCTGTCTTGAGGCACCAGGGGATTCAACACAACTACCGTTTTGCACAGGATTCTTCACAACAATGGTTGTGAACACAGGGACTGGTAATTCTGTTAAAAACATAATATAATGGTTGTACTTCGCAAGGAGGCCCGACTCTGGCCTCCCCCAAGACCTCTACACAACTCGACCCAGTACCGCACTGGGAACACCATTCAGGAGAACTGCATGACCCAGTTGGCCACCATTGATGCTTTTTCACCCCAGCGCTTCCAGGTGATGTGCCAGATGGCAGAAGTCTTCATTCGCTCCCGCATGCTGCCCCCCTCCATCCAGACACCCGAACAGGCCATTGTGATCATGGTCAAGGGTCAGGAACTCGGGCTGCAGCCCCTGCAGGCCCTCAACGGCATCAACGTGATTCAGGGGATATTGGGGGTTACCAATGGTAAAATGAGCCATGCCCATTCCTTTCCATGATTCAGAGAACAATCCAAGTGATTTAGATAATATTTACTCGAAACAATGCAGACGCTGCCAAGAAGAAAAATCATTAAACGAGTTTAGTCCCAACAAGAAACGGCGAGATGGCAGACAAAGTTATTGCCGAAAATGTACCAGGGAATATATGAATAAGAAAAATCATGAAAATCTCGAACAAACTCGACAAAAACACAGAGAATACTATCAGAAAAATTCAGATTCTCGCCGCGCTTCAGCCAAACGTTACGCCGATAGCAATCGAGAGCAAATCCGCTTTAAGGCAAAAACAAAGCGCTCAGAGAATTTAGAGCTTTTCAGATCTCAAGAACGCATTCGCTACTGGAAGTGTCCAGAAAAACACCGCATGGCCAAACTCGCATATTGGCACAACAATGAAAGCACTCGATTAGCACGCCAAAGAAATAGACAAAGACCAGAAATAAAAGCAAAAGGCAGACAAGCCATTAAACAATGGAGATTACGAAATCCCCATATAGTCAAGAGACAAACCCAAAACAGGCGTGCTCTATTACTTAAAGCAAATGGATTCTTTAGCAATCAGGATGTTATTTCTATATATAATCAGCAAAATGGGTTATGTTTATATTGCTATAAGGAACTACATGGGAAGTATAGCTTAGATCATAAAATTCCTCTTAGTCGCGGCGGCACCAATTGGCCTAGCAACCTAGCCTGTACCTGCATGCTCTGTAATTACTCGAAGGGGAACAAGACCCCCGAAGAATACATCCTTTATCGCCAATCTCTCAAGGAGGAATCACATGAAGCAAAACCCTAACATCATCGAGGTCATCTCGAAGCTCGAAAATTTCCACGCCTTTGGTCGTCTGCTGATCAATAGTGGCCTTTTGTCGCCAGCAGTTAATACTCCAGAGAAAGCTGTAGTGATTATTCTTAAAGGTGCAGAGTTAGGAATTGAGCCATTAGCAGCTCTAAACGGTATCTCTATTATTCAAGGAAAGCCTGTTGTTTCACCCCAGCTGATGCTGTCTCTGATCAACCGCAGCGGAAAACTTGAAGACATCAAGTTCGAGATTGGGGCAGATTATGTGTCCTGCACCATGAAACGCTGGGACCGCACACCGCACACCGAACGTTTCGGAGCCAAAGAAGCCCAGATGATGGGTTTGATCGGCAAAGACAACTACAAACGCCAGCCCCTGGTGATGTACAAATGGCGAGCAGTGGCCGCATGTGCCCGTGTGAGCTTCCCGGACATCATCGACGGCCTGTACACCCCCGAAGAGATGGGCGCAGACGTGGTGGTTGATGAAGAAGGCACCATGACCATCCAGACTCCACAGGTTCAGGAAAAAACCCTGAGCCCAGAAGCTGCCCAGCGACTGACCGCCGCCCTGGTGAAATTCGGGGTGGAGGATGCCGCAAAACTCGCCACCTCTGTGCTGGGACGCGACATCAGGGAACTGACCAGCCTCACCAAAACCGAGGGCACCCAGATCTTCGAGTTCGCCAAACAGAACTTCGAGACCGCCCAGAAGGCCCTGGAAGAGCAGGCCAGCGAAGAGAAACCTGAAGCAAAGGCCCCAAAAGCCAGCAAAAAGACCAAAGAAGACAAGGCTGAAGACAGCGAAAACCTCAAAGCAGGCTGATCCCTCATCTTGCCCCTCTCCCCTGTTCATCAGGGGAGTTTTTTTGTTCCCCGATCAGGGTCAGCGCAAAGTCGCTGATGGGTCGTTGTCGCCTGAAAAAGCCGTCAGCCCTCAGCGGTCAGCGCAACAACACCTGTATGCTCTCACTTCAGCCAGACACTATGGCTGCTTTGTCCTCCAGTACAGTTCAAAATCTTTCATTGGCCTCTTGCAAGAGCATCAAAACCTCTTGTGCTGATGGCTGAGCGCTGAACGCTGATCGCTCCACGCCATCTGCATGGCCGGACTTTGCTCTGACCTGTGCCCCCGATTGACATTCCTCTCTGCGACCCTGCATGGTAAGGCGATGTGGAGCATCCAGAACAAACTGCTGCTGCTCTGTCTGGGCGTGGTGCTCAGCGGGTTTGCTGTGGCTTCTGTGCTGACCGGGGTGTTCTACCAGCGGATGGTGCAGCAGTACAGCCAGGAACGGGCCACCCGACTGGTCACTTTCATGTCGGGGGTCATGCAGTGGTGGTTTGATGGAGACGAAGCCCCGGAGCCTGGAGATGAGGACTGGCTCCGTCAGGAACTCGGACCTGCCCAGGCCATGGTTTACCGCCTCAACCTCACCACCCGAAAATACAGTGAAATTCCGGTGTGGAAAAGCATGCAGGCCAGGCTGCCCCCCATGGACCCACAGGGCCTCAGGAAGGTTGCCCTGGACCCCAGTGTTTCCGATGTGATGTGCACCTGCGGGGAATACCGGGTGGCCACCCGCCGTGAGTGGAAATACATTGTTCAGGTGGCCTTGCCCCTCCGCCTGGACCGGGAGAACATGGCTGGTTTCCGCCAGACCACCCTGCTGGTTGGCGGAGGGATCTTTCTGCTGGTCGGGCTTCTGGCCTCTCTGGTGGCCCGCAGCATCACCCGGCCTCTGGTGGAACTTGCTGCACAGGCCAGATTGCTGCAACAGGCCCCGAATTTCTCTCACAGAGACCGGCAAGATGAGGTCGGTGTGCTGTCCCGTGCCCTGCAGGAAGGAGTACAGGAAGTTCAGCAGGCAAGGGCCAGAGAACAGCAGTTTCTGGCGGCGGCTTCCCATGAGCTGAGAACCCCCATCACGGCGCTTCTGCTGTCCATCGAGCAGGACAGCAGGCGGGCCAGAAATCTGGAAGACCACCAGAGCATCTTGCAACGGGTGCATGCCACGGCCCTGAGGCTGAGGGCGCTGAGCAGCAACCTCCTGACCCTGGTCAAACCGCAAACCGATCTGAAGGTGAAGGTCGACCTGACTGAACTCACTGCATCGGTGGTGGATGAACTGATGCCCCTGGCAGCAGAAAAAAGCCTGTGGCTGGAATTCACCGGAGAGCACGTCCAAATGACCGGGGACCCCCATGCACTCAGGCAGATGGTCACCAACCTGGTCTCCAACAGCATCAAATTCACCTCTGAAGGGCAAATCACCATTCATCTGCATGCGGAGGGGCAGCAAGCCCACCTGACCATTGAAGACACGGGGATCGGTCTGCCAGAGCACCATCAGGACCTGTTCCAACCCTTCAAAAGGGGACGTGGAGCCGCACAGCACACCCCTGGCTCCGGTCTGGGTCTGGCCGTGGTGCAGGAGGTTGTACGGTCCCACCACGGAAAGGTGGTCTTGCAGAACAGGCCCCAGGGAGGCACCAGAGCTGTGGTTTCCCTGCCGTTGACCCCTCAAGGAGCACCATGAAAATCCTGATTGTTGAAGATGATCCTGACATTCGCGAAGCTCTGGGAGAAGCCCTGCAACATGCCCACCACCAGCCTGAACTTGCCGCTTCTGCGCAGGAAGCCTGGGGGCTTCTGGAACTCTATCCTTTTGATGCCATCATCTGCGATGTGGGGCTGCCAGAAGGAGAACGGGCAGGTTTTGAACTGGTCCGTGAACTGAGGCACCGGGGGATTTTGACACCTGTTCTGTACCTCACAGGCCTGGACAGCCTGGAAGACACCGTGAAAGGACTGGACGCTGGAGGGGACGACTACATCCTCAAACCTTTCCGTGTCCCTGAAATCCTGGCAAGGCTGCGGGCCCACCTGCGCAGGGCCAGACCGGCCAGCATGGTGGATCTTGAGCAAGACGGTCTGACCATCGAATGGAAACACCAGAAGGTCTGCAAGGACGGAAAAGAGGTTCGGCTGACGCACAAGGAGTACCAGTTGCTGGAACTGCTCGCCTCGAATCAGGGGAGGATCTACAGCCGGGATGAACTGCTGGACCGGATCTGGGATGGCGAGTTTCAATCTTCCACCAATCTGGTGGACGTGTACGTGAGCATGCTGCGCAAGAAGATCGGAGAGGAATTCATCGAGAACGTGCGCGGCAGAGGGTACCGGTTCCCCGATGGAGCATCAGGCATTTAAGTTTTTTTTAAGTTCATCCCTGCACACTGACAGCCATGAAGAAACTGTTATCTGCAACAATCTTCTCAGCTGTTTTGCTGGCCTCCTGCGGGACCCTTCAGGCCCCCAGCATCAATCAGGCCGCTTCCATCCAGCCCCAGGCAACGGGATTCACGGTTCAGGGAGACCAGATTCTGGACCCCTCAGGCCAGCCTTTCACGGTCAAAGGGATGAGCGTGGCTTATCAGACGTTCATCTTCAATGGTCAGAACCACGGCGGTTATGACCGCGCCAATTTCAAATACCTGGACCAGATGCTGGATGACCTGAAGGCCCGTGGGGTCAATCTGGCCCGCATCTTCGTCACGCAGCCCATCGTCAGCAGAACCGCCTCCTGGAATGGAGGCAAGGGTTACCTGACCATGCTGGACGAGGTGGTCTCCAAAGTGAATGCCAGAGGCATGGTGGCCCTGGTGACCAATTCCTACCGCTCTTTTTCCAGCACAGACCTGAACTTCGTGTCCACCCTGGCCTCCAGATTCAAAAACAACCCTCTGGTGTGGCTCACCCCGATGAATGAGCCCAACTGCGCCGGGAACACCTACTCTGAAACCAAATGCGAGAACTGGGCAGTCTGGAAAAAAGAACAGAACCAGTACATCCAGACCATTCGCAATGCTGGCTTCACAGGTCCCATCCTGATCAACAGCATCCGCTACTCCTGGGACCTGACGCAAGTCCTGAATCCCACTTACAAACTGTCCGATCCTTTAAATCGCCTGATCTACGGTGCACACCGTTACGGAAATGAAAACGAAACGTGGGACGCAGATCAGGCTGCAGATGCAGATGCCCTGTGGGCCAACCTCGCCAGCACAGTCCCTGTGGTGCTTGATGAGGTCGGGGCAGACAACGGTGAGGGGGAATTCGACACGCCCTTTGTGAACAGCCTTCAGTGGGCAGATGGATTCATGCAGTACGTGAGCCAGTGGATCATGAACCGTGGGGGAGATGGGGTCATTGGCTTCACCAGTTACACCTCGGATGGGAACACCATCTATCAGGACGCAGGTTACATCACGGGCAACGTACCTCAGCCTGTCTTGCCGCTGAAACTGACCCGATGGGGAGAGATTTTCTTCAGCAGGCATCCCTTCCTCTGAGTCAGGGACATGAAAGACCGGGCATCTCGCTGCCCGGTCTTTTTGTGGGTTTGTTTAATGCAACAGTTGAGGAGGTGGGGGAGCAGTGACCGGCAGCAGGGTGGTCACCAGTTCTCCACCCAGTGTCTTGAGCAGGTCCTGGACTTTCAGGACATCCTCGGGGGTGTGGGTGTCCACGGCGATCATCAATTTGCCTTCATACTCAGAGCTGGCCTGCACGGCCTCCTGGTGAACTTTGCACCGGAGATCGTAGGCTGTACCGATCATGCTTCCCACAACTCCTCCCAGAACGGCCCCGACCAGGGCGGTGATGGACGTTCCAATCCATCCTGTGAACAGCAGGGGACCAAAGGAAGTCCAGAGGGCAACAGCCACACCCAGCAAGATGCCCAGAACCGTGCCCATCATGATGCCTCTGGTGCAGCCTTTTGAGATGTCCTGTTGCAGGATGCTCATGACTTTGCTGTTCTTGACGGTGGTGAGGGTGGCATCCGTGATCCCCACACTGCGCAGCTTGTCCATGGCGCATTCTGCGGTTTCGATGGATTCAAAAATTGCGGTGATGCGTTCCACTGTGAACCTCCTCTGCTCAGAGATGTGTTGCAGGGTGATGCCTTTGACCTGCGGTGCTTTGACAGGGGGTGCTTTTCGCGGTCCCTCAAAGTCCATTCAGAACGTTCTTTCAGGCAGCCTACAGTCTTGTGAGCATTCAGACTGATCAAGATTGACTTCATTGTAGAGGGGGCTTCAAGCAAATGGTTCAGAAAATTCATCAAAAAACTGAGCATGCCTCCATCAAACCATCAGTTCATGAACAGGTGTTTTTCAATTGATCTTCAGCTTGCTGACAATTCGTCAGAAAAATCCGAAGGAGACAGGGTGCCTAAACAAACGTTTATTTTTTCCATATCTTCCCCTCTTCCTCATCAATCACCATGAAAACATGACCCCTGAACATCTGGAACCTGATTTAAAATCTGACATCAAATCCCATGCCAGAAAAACCAAAGCGCAAGTGGAAGCCAGAGTCGAGGAGGCTGCCCCCTGGCTGGTGAGGCTCGCCCGTTTCGGTTATTTCTGCAAGGGCCTGATGTACCTGACCATCGCCTTCCTGGCCATCCGGGGTGCCCTGCACCTGGGAAACAACCAGACCGATCCCAGAGGAGCCCTGGATTACCTTGGCCGCAACACGGCTTCAGATGCCCTGCTGATCACCCTTGCTGTCGGACTGGTGGGCTACAGCATCTGGCAACTCATCCGGGCCTTTGTTGATCCCGAGCAGCAGGGGCACAAAGCCAAGGGGATGATGAAACGCATCGGGTACGGCATCAGCGGCATTGCCTACCTGACCCTGGCCTGGGCCGCGTTGCGGGTTTCGTGGCTTGAAGACAGGGTTTCCAACCCACAGTCAGAAGAACAGTGGGTGGCCCGCATCTTCGAGTGGCCTGCTGGGCGGGAACTGGTGGCTGTGGTCGGAGTGGTCTTCCTGGCCGTTGCCCTGAACCAGCTGTATGTTGCCATCCGGGCTTCTTTCATGAAGCGCATCAAGAGCTGGCACCTGAAACCCCAGGAACAGGCCCTGGTGGTGGGCATTGGCAGAATTGGCATTGCAGCCCGGGGACTTGTCGCAGGCATGGTGGGCTGGCTCCTTTTGAGAGCGGCCTGGTATGTGGATGCCAGTGAAGCTGGAGGCATGTCTGAAGCCCTTCGAAATTTCGAGAAGGCTCCTGGAGGGGCCATCACTTTCCTGATGATTGCCATTGGCATGCTGCTTTACGGTCTGTACGCCTGGATTCAGGCCAGATACCGGAAAATCCCCATTGGTCAACACGATTGAGCCTGCAGGAAACCCCACTCTTGACACACAGACGCAGCTCATAGATCCGGTATTTTGATTGCATCTCCTGAAGTTCACAACTGAAAAGGACCCTTTATGGAAGCAACCCTGATTTTCAACCAGAACGCTGGAGGCAGCAACAGAGTGACGCCGGAAAGGCTGATTCAGGCCCTCGAAGGGATTGGATACCATCCCGTCTATGAGGCCACAAGCAGTGAAGCAGACCTGGAGAAAGCCCTGGAAAGAGCGCAAGGAACGGTCTTTGTGGCGGGTGGAGATGGCACCATCCGTGCCACAGCCCTGCACCTCATCGGACGGGACCTGCACCTGGGCATTTTGCCGATGGGCACCGCCAACAACATTGGACGGACGCTGGGCATTGTGGGTGAGCCACTGGATGTGATTGACCAGTATTCAAAATCCATCTCCCTCCCTTTCGATGTGGGGCATGTGCGTGCCCCCTGGGGAGAGGATTACTTTCTGGAAGCCTGCGGGTGCGGCCTGTATGCTGACATGCTGGCGGCCTACAACCCGGAGAATGGCAAGAGCCCCATGCGGGCCTTGCAGGTGATGAGCACCACCCTGGCAGGCTACCAACCCCTGCCCGTGGTGGCGTGTCTGGACCACCAGGACATCTCAGGCAGTTACCTGATGGCCGAGGTGCTGAACACGCAAGCCACCGGTCCCCGCATGCGCCTTGCCCCGGAAGCCCACCCTGGAGATGGCCTGTTCGATGTGGTCACCGTCAATCCTGAGCAGCGAGACAGCATGTTCAGTTATCTGGGGGCCCTGATCGGAGGCAGTTTCACAGACCTTGCCAGTGTGTCCCACCAGCAGGGCAGACTTGTGGAATTTCACTGGATGGGGCAGCCTTTCCATGTCGATGGAGAGGTCCGGCCACAGGGTGCCACAGGCCCTCTGGAAGGTGCAGAAGGGCAGGTGGTGATCGAGTTGCTGCAGGGGGCCCTGCACATGCTGGTTCCGGCAAGAGAGGAGCACCATGTCTGACCCGACCATTCACACACCTTCGGGCAAAGTGAGACCCACCATTGCACCGGTCATGCGGGAAGGTGTTCCCGTGATGCGCATTGATCTGCACTGCCATTCCGAGGCTTCCCACGATTGCAAAACCCCTCTGAAACTGATGCCTGGTGCGTGCCTCACCAGCAACATTCGGGTGCTGGCCGTCACCGACCACGATCAGGTGTGGGGCGGGCTGGAGCTGCAGAAAATCGTGCGGGAGGAAGGCCTGGAAGACGACTTCTGGGTGATCCCTGGCGAGGAGGTCACCACCAGGGAGGGGGAACTCAATGCCCTGTTTCTGAAGGAACGCATTCCTCCCAACCTCACCCCCGAAGAGACCGTCAAAGAGATCAAGGCCCAGGGAGGCCTGGTGATGTTGCAACACGGCTTTGATCCGCTCAAACGGCACCGCCTGAGGCCCGAGGCCACCCTGCGCATTGCAGAATCCATCGACATCGTGGAGACTTTCAATTCCCGTCTTTCTCGGAGACGCTGGAATGCAGCTGCGGTGGTGTGGGCCAATGAACGGAACCTTCCGCAAGCTGCAGGCTCAGATGCCCACACCATCCAGGACATTGGAGAGGCCTGGGTGGAAACGCCCCTCCGGCCCGTGAAGACCCCGGAAGACCTCATTGCGGCCCTGCGGGCAGGCACCGTGGGTGGAGCATGGACCCATCCGGTGGAAGCCTACCTGAAGAAACAGTGGCGGCAACTGAAGCAGAAATACCGCTGGTGATCCACAGGCAAAGCCATGTAAAGCTGCCTCATCTCATGATGGATGGCTGGCTTCCATTGGAGGGAACCCCTTCTGCTGGGCAGGCACAGTCATTGTATTGGCCTGACTTAAGTCAAACTGTTGAATTCATGAACGTCAGAAGATCGGGGGCAGGTGTTTTTCTCCAGTGCACTTCAGTTTGATTCCTTACACTTCTGACATGCACCACCTGAACACACCTTCCCACGGAGATGAATTTCAGAGTTTCCTTCCCACCCGTCATGTGTATGGAGTCACCTCTGGAGCTGCACAGGAGCTGTGTTCAATTGCGGACTTTTATTATGCTTTTGGACCCAGGGACATGCCTTTCAGCCAGTCCAACCTGGCCCATGCTGCGAGGCTTTTCGAGGTGGATCTGGCTCCACAGCCTCACCTGACCGCTTCCCAGTACCCTTTTTCGCTGGAAGCAGCCATACTGCAGAAAGCTGCGCTGGGACAGGGACACACCCTTTACGTGCTGCAACGTTTTGGTGGCTTTGACTCGGGCTGGAGGTGCCTGATCCCCAACCACCGCACCCCTGGATTCCTGCGGATCATGGAACTGTATCGCTTGCATCTGGAGGATTGATCTCTGCAGTTTCCTGCAATAAAAACGTTTTATGACTGCACATCAAGCAGACTCTGATTCTGTATTTATGCCCATTGTTCTGCGTCCTGGTGAACAGGTTTCCACGTGGCAGAGGTGCATCTGAGCATGTGAAATTCTGAACAGCCCGTTTGCTTTTCGCGGAAGCTGGAAACGCTTTTTGCTGTAATACTTCAGAAAGATTGGCACTGCTATCCTGACACCACTTGTCCATCCACAGGAAGTCTGTTTCTCTGTGCCCCCTTTTCCTGCGCCCACGAGCAGGAAACAGATCCTCTTTGTTGTCACCTGAAGGAGCACCATGAACATCAGCACCTATACCGCCACCACCACTGCTTCTCCTCAGGCCATCTGGCAGCTCTGGACCAATCCCAAACAGTGGCCCGTCTGGGACCCTGCCCTGAAATCTGCTGAACTGCATGGACCTTTCCGGCAGCATGTCAAAGGCACGTTCACCTATCAGGATGGGAAAACCGTTCCCTTTGAAGTGGTGGCCTGCCACATGCTGGAAAACTTTGTGCTGGCTGTTCCCTACCTGCAGGGCACCCAGTTGCTGATCAAGCGTTCCCTGAAAACCCACGGTGAATCGGTGGAGATTGAACAGGAAGTGACCCTGCAGGGGTCGCCTCTGGCCAAATTGATGCTGAAAGGCAAGAAAGATGCCCTGGTCAAAGAGACCGGAGTTCAGATCACCAGATTCTTTGAACTGCTGGAAGGCATTTCCAGTCAGGACAAAGGACGGGTGGATGTGGCAGCATCAAGACAAGCCTTCTGAGTCACCTTTGATTTCTGACCCTGGTCCATCCTGACCAGGGTTTTTTGATGCCCCACCAGGATCAGGGGCTGGATGAACACCTGGGGTTCTGCCTGACTTGAATTTATTAATAAACAAACTTAATATATTGAAAGTTCTCCCCTTCCCTGCTGGACCAACCCACAAGATGGCCCATCGTCCCAGACCCTTGCTGCATCTGGGCTGTTCGGGTTGTTTCTGGCCTCTGCACCCAGAGAACGGTCAAACCAACTTACCCGATTCATACAAGGAGGACGGATGTTTCGATTCAGCAGAGGATTCAGCCTGATGGCCCTGGCCATCACACTTGCTGCCTGTGGAGGGAACAGCAACAAAGAATTCACCCCCCAGGCCACTTTTGATGCCTTCAGCCAGATTGAGGCTGAACAGTATGATGCGCAAACGGGCACCCAGCGGGAAACCACCCGGGACACCGGCCTGGGTGAAAACGTGGGATACATCGACCCCGGAGACACCCTGACCTACAACAGTGTGAGTTTCAGCAGCACAGCCACCCGCATGCAGTTCCGTGTGGCGAGTGCCTCAAGCGGTGGAACCATTGAGGTGCGTGAGGGATCTGCCACAGGCACCCTGCTGGGCAAAGTCACGGTTCCCAGCACCGGAGACTGGCAAAACTGGACCACGGTCTCCTCCACCGTGAACATCTCCCCTGCCACCCGCAAACTGGTGCTGGTCTTTCGGGGAACAGAGCTTTACGGCCTGATGAACATCAACTGGTTCAGATTTCTGAAGGCAGACACCACTGCGCCCACCAGACCTGCCTCACTCGCGGGCAGCAATGTCACCTCAAGCAGTGTGAAGCTGAGCTGGAGTGCCTCGACAGACAATGTGGGGGTCACCGGGTACAACATCCTGAAAAATGGCAGCCATGCAGGAAGTGCTTCTGGAACCAGTTTTACAGTCACTGGCCTTGCAGCGAACACCTCTTACACCTTCAGTGTGAAGGCCAGAGATGCTGCAGGCAACCTCTCGGTGTCCTCAGATGCAGTGACGGTCAAAACACTGCCTTCCTCTTCTGGAGCAGACCTCACCGACCCCGGAAAGAAAGACATCGCCATGCAACTGGTGTCCAGTGCAGAAAACTCCTCACTGGACTGGCGTGCGCAGTACAAATACATCGAGGACATTCAGGATGGACGGGGATACACGGCTGGAATCATCGGATTCTGCTCTGGAACCGGAGACATGCTGGAGCTGGTGGAGGCCTACACACGCATGAAGCCTTCCAATGTGCTGGCAAAGTACCTCCCTGCACTCAGACAGGTCAATGGCACCGACTCCCATGCAGGTCTGGACCCCAATTTTCCGGCAGACTGGAGAACGGCAGCCCAGGACACCACCTTCCAGCAGGCCCAGGACAGTGAAAGGGACCGGGGGTATTTCAATCCGGCCGTTGGGCAGGCCAAAACAGATGGTCTCCGTGCCCTCGGGCAATTCATTTACTACGATGCCATGGTGATGCATGGTCCCGGCACAGACCCGGTGAGTTTTGGCGGCATCCGGGCCACCGCCATGAGGAATGCAAAAACACCTGCACAGGGGGGCAGTGAGGTCACGTATCTGCATGCTTTCCTGAATGCCAGAGTGGCCGCAATGAAGACCGAGGAGGCCCACAGCGACACTTCACGGGTGGACACTGCCCAGAGGGTGTTTCTGAACAATGGCAACCTGGACCTGAACACCCCCCTGACCTGGCAGGTGTATGGAGACACCTACAACATTCCCTGATAGATCAGGTTGCTGGCCTTTACAGCAAAATTCAGCAGAACCCGCGCATGGTGCGCGGGTTCTCTTCATTGTGTGGTGGAATTCAGGGGTTCCACTTTGAAGTGTTGACGCAAGACCGAAAGAAATTCCCTGGCCTGCTGACCTGTTCCTTCAAAAGAGAGTTCAAAGGTCATGACCTTCTTGACCACAAACCAGGAATTGCGGGTTACGTCCGTCACCTGCACAGGATGCCCGGTCAGAACCTCCACCCAGGACGCCAGCGATTGGGCAGTCCACTGGCTGCTTCCTGCCCGTGAAGTCAACCTGAATTGATGAACACTCAGCACCATGCGAAAAGTGTGCCAGATCCAGATGATGTGAAAGTGAAGTGCAGGGCATTCTCCTGACCCACACTTCAGAGCTTTCCCTGAAGACTGAAGTTCAAACATACGTTTGTCTATGCAGAACGGGTTCTGATGTGAGCACTCCCGGAGCACACTGAACCATGACACATCCCATTCATCTGGCACGCCCTGACTGCGCAGCAGAACTGCTGGCCCTGCAACGCCTGTGCTTTCAAAGTGAATCCGATCTGATTGGTGGGAGGCCCATTCCACCCCTCACCCAGACCCTGCAAAGCATGGAAGAGGACCTGAAGCACCAGACGGTTTTGCTGATTCAGGACATCTCTGGTCGCATTGTGGGATCGGTGCGTGCATTTCTCAAAGCGGGCACCTGTCATGTGGGCCGCCTGATGGTGCATCCAGACCTGCAAGGCAAAGGACTCGGCAGGGCCCTGATGCAGGCCATCGAACAGCACTTTCCTCATGCAGAACGCTATGAACTCTTCACAGGCAAGGTCAGCACCCGCAACATTGCCCTCTACCAGAAACTGGGGTACAGCATCTTCAAAGAGCAGGACGTTGCAGAAGATGTCACACTGGTTTTCATGGAAAAACCCGGTCTTCAGGCAGCCCTGTAAAACCAGAAAAAACCACCAGTGAATTTCACTGGTGGTGATTTGAAATCAGATCACTTGCGGCCGAGGTTGTCGTCGCGCAGGGTGCTCTGGCGGGTGTCGATTTCCTCTTCTTCAGCAAGGCGGGTGCCTTCGGGGAGGCCAGAGGAAGCAGGGCGGTCAGCACGCACATCCACTTCACCCGTTTTGTTGACTTCCAGCACTTCTTTGCCCACCTGCTCAGTGAAGGTCTGGCGCTCGGTTTCGGTGCGTTTTCCCACCTCGACCTCTTCGGTGACGTAGGCGCGTTTCTCCACATCGGCACGCTCTGCTTCGAGGTCCACGCGGATGGTTTCGCTGTCTGCACCCAGACGCACATCCCCTTCCACAGGACGGGTGTCGCTGACGCGGTGGCGTTCAATCACCACTTCTTCGCGTTCCAGTTCAACGTTCACATTCTCGGTGCGGGTTTCAACGCGTTTGCCCACTTCCACGGTGCCTGCACGGTAGCGCTCTTTGTCCACAAACAGGCGCTCTTCCAGAAGCTGCAGGCGGTGAGGGCTGTTGTACAGGCCTTCTCTGCGGAACTCGGTTCCGGTCTCACGGTAGGCGGTGTTCTCGGTGCCTGCGTGGGCGTGATTCCCGGGATGCAACCAGGTGCTTTCATCGGCAAGCTGGGCGTCGTAGGTGAATTCCTGTCCTGGGGTGTAAGCACGGAGGTTGTGGACCTGATCGCGGCTCAGGGTGTCGAAGAACACCCCATCGTCTTCAATGCGGGCAAGTCCCACAGGAATCGCGACAATCTTGTTGCTGGTCCAGTTGCCCACATCCACCAGCAGGTAGCGGATGCGGCCATTTTCCTGGGCCAGGGCTTCATGCACTGTACCCACTTTTTCGCCACCCTGCCCGTAAACGGTCTGGCCCACGGGATTGTACACGCCAGAAATATCATGTCTGTGGGTGCTCACCAGATCCCCGAGGGGAAACAGGCGGGGACGGCCCGGGTGGTGGCTGTCTCCAGTGGTCTGCATTCCAGAATTCACGGTTCCAGCGTTGTAGCTGTCCTCGCTGCGGTCATGGCTGCTGCCAGATGTGGTGCTGCCCCTCAGGGAGGTGTCTCCCCGACTCGCACCGGACAGGCTGGAAGCCAGGCTGCCCTGACCGGAAACACCAGAGCTGATCTGGCCATTGTCCTGACGGTCATCGGTGCGGCTGTAGTCACTGGAGGCCACCTGTCCCAGTGAAACGGGATTTCCGGTGGTGGTGCCCATGTCCGTGCCTGCACTTGCACTCAGCGTACCGCCATGGCGGCGCAGGATCTCGGTGACTTCACCCCGATGGATGGTATCTGGAGCGTTCACCGCAACCAGCACACCCCCTTCGTTCAGGCGACTTTCGTAGTAGGCAGCTTCTTCACGGTCATAGCCAGCGTCAGCGAGTGCCCCTGCCAGGGTTCCGGTGACCCCACCAATGATCGCTCCGGCCACTGCACCCCCTGCTGCGGCCCCCAGAGAAGTCGCCAGGAAGCCTGCAGTGATGAAAGGTCCCACACCGGGGATCAACGCTGCAGCCAGACCAAAAATGGCCCCTGCGCTGGCTCCAACGGCCAGACCACGGGCTGCGCCCTTCCCATCGTCATGCACATCGGCTCCGGTGCCTGTGGTCACTTCGTTGTCATTGTGACGGGCAATAAAGGAGAGGTCATTGTCACTGATCCCTCTGGATTTCAATTCGTTGACTGCGTCCTGGGCTTGCTGTTGGCTGGGAAATACGGCAGAGATTCGATAACTCATGATGTTCCTCCATGGTCCTGCTTTTGATCAAGCAGACCTGATGTGGTGTTGTTGCAATCTCAATCTAGATCTTTCAGTGAAAAGAGACTGGACGATATATTCCTTTATGGCCCTCTCAAAAAACTGTCAGGTTTCGTGCACATTTGCTACAATTCCACTGGAACTCAAAATCATCAGACCCTTTTCATTTTGCTCATGGAAATCAAGCAGGTTTCTCCAGTGTCTGGTGAAATGGGCAATAGAACTGTACTCTGACGGAGCGGTTTCCCAGCATGCATGAAAAAGTGATGAGGTGCAAAAACCGGAACGCAAATGCGTTCCGGTTCAAACCCACCTGTCAAAGGGAGATCAGGTGCTGTGTTTGCGAATCTGGTTTTTGACCGCGCGGGTGAGCCCAATGGCAGCCGCCACGGGAAACGTCAGGGCTGTGATGACAATGCCTCCGATCAAACCAGCAACGCCACTGATCACCTGCATGATCAGCGAAGTGGCAGGTCGTTCCTGAACCACTTTCGTCTCCGGGTGCATCTCCGACTGAACAGCAGCATCTGCCTGGGTCACCAGCACCTTCTCTTTTTCTGCCAGGGTGCCATACCTGTGGCTGTAGGCCCAGGTGACTTCTGCTCCAAAGAAAAAGATCTGGCCACTCAGGTACACCCACAAAATGAAGACCACCAGGGTTCCGGCTGCCCCGAAACTCCCTGCAGGTGAAAAATGGGCCAGATACAGACTGATCAGGTACTGTCCTATCACGAACAGCACTGCCGTCATGAAAGCCCCGAACTTCACATCTTCCCAGTCCAGATGCACACTGGGCAGGAAACGGTACAGCAGCATGAACAGGCCCGTGAAAATCCCAATGCTGATCAGGAAACTGACCAACTTGAGGAGCATGCTGAGCAGCACGGCCCCACCAAAAAGCTCATCGGCCTGCACAGACAGGTAAACGTTCAGACCCAGGAAGGCCACAATCACCACACCAAGCACAATGGTCAACAGGGCAGCCACCAGACGGCCAATGATCATTTTCACCAGGCCAGTCTTCTCGGGTTCCACCTCCCAGATCTTGTTGATCATGTCCCGGATCTGCACAAAGAGGCTGGAAGCCGTCCAGACCAGCAACAATGATCCAAACACTGTGGCCCCCACGCCCGTGCTCTGCGTGCCATTCATGAAGTCCATCAGGCCAGGGAGGGCATCGGTACCGAATCGGGAAGCCACCTGCTGCTGGATGCTGTTTTCAATGTCGGTGCGGCTCAGGAAGAGGCCTGCAATCCCCACTGCCAGCAGCAAGAGAGGGCCAATGGTGAAAATCGTGCGGTAGGCCAGTGCTGCTGCCATGGTGGGCACATCGTCTGATTTGAAGGCCTGAAAAGCATCCCGGAACACCGGGAGCACCTTTTTGAATCCGGTGGGCTGCGTGTCTTTCATGGCTCTGATTGTAGAAAGGGCACACTGTCACTGACGTAAGGATTGCTACGGGTTCGACAAGAGCAAAGGAACACTAAAACTGTTTTAAATCCAGCAGAACCCTTCATGACTTTGACGCAAGATGCAAAACCAGAAGGAGGCCCCATGGACATCCATCCCAGAGACATTGAAACCACCACCGGAGGATCACAGGACGGAACGACGCCTGCAGGTGACCTCAGCCTGCCTGACCACACCCCCGGTATTGGAGGCAGTGTGGGCAATCCCAGTCCTGCGCCTCTACCCGACACTCCAGATGTGGATGGAGACCTTGAAGAGGGGTCACGTACAGGCCGTCAGGTGGATGTGCCCTCTGGCCCGGACCACGGCGTCTGAACCCGCCACAGGCTGCTGAATGCTGCCTGAGGAAGCCCTGTTTTTCGCATCAAGGACTGAATACACTGGATGAGACATGGACCCTTCCAGGCTTGAAAAGGATGCACCTGTACTGCCCGATTTGCGTGCCCTGGGACGGGCCATCCGGCAGAGCCTGACTGCACAAGAAGTGCTGGACAATGTACAGCGTGCCCTGACCCCTCTGGATGCAGGGGGGTGGCTTTTGCTGTGTTCCTCACGTCAGACGGTTCTGGCCTCGACAGGGCACGCTCCAAAAGGCCCCCTGAACCTCCCAGATGGAGGTTTTGCGGCAGCTGAAGTGACCCAGGTCCTCCGAACACCCTGGCTTCTCTCGTTGCTCCCTTTGGGCAACTGTCTACTTGTGGCAGGAAGCACCCCGGAAGCCGCCCCTGAGCTGGCAGCGGTCCTGGAGGTCATGCAACCGCACCTTCTGGTGGCCCTGCAACGCATGGAACAGCAGAAAAGGCCAGAGCTGCGGCCTGAATTTATGGACACCCTGTTCGCCCACATGCAAGAAGGTGTGGCCATCTGTGATGCCACAGGCACCCTGCAAACCTTCAATCCTGCCCTCAGGCACCTGCACGGGGGCAATTCCGGTGCAGTGTCCCATGCACAGTGGCCAGAGAAATTTCACCTGCACACTCCAGATGGCAGCCGCATGCTGACACCAGAAGAAGTGCCCCTCTACCGGGCCTGGAAAGGAGAGGTTGTGGACCAGGCCCTGCTGCTGATTCGACCTCCTGGATTGCCTGACCGCTACGTGCAATTTCAGGGGGGTCCAGTGCGGTCTGCGCAGGGTGAACTGCTGGGAGCTCTGGTGACCGGAATTGACATGACGGGCACCTTCCAGCAGGAACAGCAACTGCACACCCAGCACCGCCTGATCCAGCACGAGCACCACGCCCGGGCCAGCAGTGAGCACACGCTGAGGTACACCTCGGCCCTGCTGCGCATCTCTGAGGCCCTGCTGGAAGGCAACTCTCCAGCGGAGATGGGACAGGCGGTGCTGTCGGAGAGCAGAGAAATTCTCGACGCCCTCACTGCAAACATCTACGTCACCGACCCGGACCACAGGGAGTTGAAGCTGTTCTCCTCACTGAACGTCCATGCGAGCCTGGAAGAAAAGATCAGAACCTTCCCCCTGGAAGGTCACAATCCTGTTTCAGAAGTGGCCCGCACAGGCAAACCTCTGATTTTTTCCAGCAAAGAAGCCCTTTGTGAGGCCTATCCTGACCTGCTCCCCCTGAAAGAGGACATTCAGGGTCCGGTGATCGTGCTGCTGCCTCTGGCACTTCGAGAAGAGGTGCTGGGTGTGCTGCACTTCGGCTTTGGTCCCGGACGCAGACTGGCTGAAGAAGAGCATTCCCTGATGCGCAACATTGCAAAGCAGGTGGCCCAGGCCCTGGAGCGCACCCGCCTGTACCAGCAGCAGGATCGCCTGATCCACCAGCATCAGGAAACCCTCGCCATGCTGCAGGCCCTGATGCACAATGCACCCATCGGTCTGGCCTTCCTGGACGATCAGCTCTCTTTCAAGATGGTCAACCGTCCCATGGCCCGCATGCTGAACAGCACCATAGACGATTTCCTGGGGGCAAGGCCCACCGAGCGCTTCCCCCTTTTCGGGCAGCTGATCGAACACCAGTTGAAAAAAGTGCTGGACTCAGGCGAATCCCTGCTGAATCTGGAATACAGCATGCCCCCCGGGATGGGCAGGCCCCTTCAGGACTGGCTGGTCAATTATTTCCCTGTGCGCACCCCCGAAGGTGAGACCCTGGGGATTGGGGCCACCATCCAGGACATCACCCACCAGAAGGCTTCAGAGCGCATCCTGCAGGAATCGCAGCTGTTCCGGGAAAAGATCATGCAGACGGCCCCGGTGGTCATCTACCTGATGGATCTGCAGGCCCAGCACATTGTTTATTCCAACCAGCACATGGCAGAAGTGCTCGGGTACACCCCGCAGGAAGTGGAGCACATGTCCATGCGCAACATGCTCTCTCTGGTGCATCACGAAGACCTCGCACAGACACGTGAGGTGCTCTCCCAGATGCAGGACCTGCAAGGTGGAGATGTGATCAGCCTGGAAGCCCGCTTCCGGCACAAGAGTGGAAGCTGGCGCTGGTTTTTCGTGAAGTACACCCTGTTTTCCAGAACCGAAGAATCCCTGCTGGTGCTGGGGCTTGCCCTGGACATCACAGAACAAAAGCAGTTTCAGGAGGCCCTGAACGAGAGCGAACAGCGCTTCAAAGATGTGTCCAACAGCGTGCCCATCCTGATCTGGATGAGTGACGCACAACGCAACCGCACGTTCTTCAACCGCACCTGGCTGGAATTCACCGGAAGCACCACGGCAGAAAGCGCCGGAACTGGCTGGACCGCCCTGGTGCACCCCGAGGACATTGAACGATACCTGCACATTTACCACCAGAATTTTGAGGCCCGCACAGAATTCCAGATTGAATACCGACTGAAGCGCTTTGATGGACAGTACCGCTGGATTCTGGCCCGGGGCGTGCCACGCTTTGACCTGAATGGGAATTTTCTGGGATTCATCGGGGGCTGCATCGAGATGCATGACCGCAAGGTGGCCGAGGAAGCCCTGAAAGAGCGGGAAACCGAGTTGCAGCAGGTCATGAACGTCCAGAAACGCTTTGTGGCCGATGCTGCCCATGAGCTGAGGACCCCCCTGACGGCCATCCAGGGGAACCTTGACATTCTGATCCGGCACCCCCACATTCCAGAAGACGAGAAGAAGGAAATCGTGCAGGATGTGCAGCGTGAAGCCACCCGCCTGGGCCGACTGGTCAACGACATGTTGCAACTCGCCCGTGGGGACTCCGGCCTGGCCTTCAAGGAAGAGGAGGTGGACCTGCATCGGGTCCTGCATTCTGCCTTCAGGGATGCCGAGCGCTTCTCTGAAGACCACCATCTGGAACTGGGCAAGGTGGAAAATGTGACCCTTTACGGAGACCGGGACCGCCTGAAGCAACTGCTGCTGATCCTGCTGGAAAATGCAGTGAAATACACCCCTGCTGGTGGCACCATCAGAGGCACCCTGGTGTGCAGTGATTCCCGGGCAGAAGTGCGCATTTCAGACAATGGGATTGGCATTGCCGAAGAAGACATTCCCAGGGTCTTCGAGCGATTTTACCGGGTGGACAAAGCCAGACAGCGCAGTGAGGACCCTGGTGGTACAGGGCTTGGCCTCCCGATTGCCCGCTGGATTGTGGACCAGCACGGTGGAAAAATCTGGATTGAAAGTGAAGTGGGCAAAGGCACCACAGTGGTGGTGCAGCTTCGGGCAGAGCCTGTGACCTGAGCTGCGAAACGGGCCTTTCGCTGTTTTTCACATTCAAAGATTTCGTACATAACCCACTCTGGTGGGCTTTTATGCTTGAATTGAACGCCATACAATCCTTTCAAATCGAGGACAACCATGTCAGATTTCAAATCTTCAGAACTGCAAAACAACAGCGACACCCGCACCGACATCACCCCCACCGAGAATGAGCAGCAAATCGTGGTCTCTGCCCATCCCCACCTGACTGCATCCCAGGAGTCCGTCACAGAAACCGAACACCATCATGAGCACAGGCAGCGCAACATCGACCAGACGGTGGCCTTTCAGAGTGCCCTGGAACAGGACCTGAAACAGAAACTGGTGGGCACCCTGGAACTCCGTGAAGAAGTCCCTGAAGTGCACATCCTGCGTGAAAAACTGGGTGCAGTGACCGTTCGTCGGGAACGCCGGGTGCGTGAGGAAACCGTCACGGTGGATCTGGTCACCGAAGTGCTGGTCATTGAGACGGTCTCTGGACAGCCCAGCGTGAAATTCCTGGGTGTGGACCTGCCCGTGGGACAGACCATGGAACTGGAAATCTACAGGGAAGAAGCTGACGTTTCCAAGAAAGTCGTTCGTGCTGAACACATCGAGATCTACAAGGATCAGGTGGTGGAGCAGGTCAGCATCCCTGTGGAACTGGCCCGGGAGGAACTGGTGGTGGACCAGCACACCCATGTGGTCCCTTCAAAAAGCGAGGACCTGGATCATTCTTCCTGAACGAAAATTCCTGAAACCAGAAAACACCGGGAGTTCCCGGTGTTTTTCATTGTGGGGCTCAGAGGGCCGGTTCGGGGTTGACGTTCACGTTCAGGCGGTGGGCATTCCACTGCAAAAGCAAGGGCAGGGGGAACCAGAATTCCCGGCGGGCGTCTTCTGCGACAACCTGCACGTACTGGCCATCGGTTTTTTGCACCGTGCCCTGAACAAAGCCGGGACACATCACCAGGGTTCCTGCGGGAATGAACAACAGGTCGTTCATCTCATCTCCTTCAGGTGAATTGGGGCCTGGGGGCGGTCTGGAGGGAAGCTGTCCCTTCCAGTTGCTGCTTGAGATTGGAGAGGGCCGTGTCGGTCATGGCACGGAAGGTCTCGCGGCGCAGACGCAGGGTCAGGGCAGACATGGGACCGATCAGCGTGACCTCCTGGGTGATCCTGACGCCGTCGGAAACTTTCTCCCAGCTCCTTTTGATGTTGATCTCTACTCCAATGTTATATTGAAACGCCAGCATCAGGCTGGAAGAGGGATCACAAAGGAGCACTTTGAAGGTCCGGTCTCCCCGGTCGCGCGTGGTGAGTGTTCCTGTGGTCCCGATGCGCAGATGCGACTCACTGGAAGCCTTTACAACCTCAGGGTCCCAGCTGGACCAGGTGGCAGGATTCACCCATTGTGCCCAGATCTCCTGAGGTGAGGCCTGGACAATCAGGCTGTTCTGGTAAGCATGCATGTGGTACCTCTTTCCTTCAGAGGATACCTTTTCAAGTCTTAAAGCATCCTTACGGCTGCTGAACAGAAACTGAAACGCTTTCGCCACAGCACATGCATTTTTTTGAAATGCAGCATTTACTTGCCAGGCCCGAGCATGCGATGATCCACCACCTGAAAACCGTTCCTTTCATACACCCGCACTGCAGCAAGGTTGGCTGCGGTCACGAACACTTCCCTTCCAGCCACCTGCTGCTCTGTGAACCAGTGCAGCAAACCCTGGATCATTTGATCGGCCACCCCGAGGCCCCTGCTGGCGGGGTCCACATAAATCCAGGAGAGTTGCCCAATGGGAAGGCCCAGGTAAGGGTCCTGCCTGATGCGGCCATAGATGATCCCCAGGGGTTTTTCTCCATACACCATTACATGCTGGTCCTCACGGGCACTGGCCTGCATCAATTCATCCCAGTCTTTTTCAGCCACCATTTGAGGGGTGTTTTTCGCGGTGGTCTGGTAGGCTTCTTCCCACCAGGCAATGTGCTGGGCCACGTAATCTTCCTGCCACACCTTGATGGTGTCACGGTCCTCTGGGGTCAGGTTTCGGAGCATGAGGCATCATACCTGAGGTGAATTCCCAGGGGATATAGGCAAAAAAACGGAGAAGGTGCTGCCCTCCCCTTTCACGCTGTTGACCGTGATGCTGCCCTGCATGCGCTGAATGAGCTCACGCGAGATGGTGAGCCCGAGCCCGGCATGGCGTTCTGCGCGACTGGCCTCTGCACGGTAAAACCGCTCAAAGACATGTGGGAGGTGCTCTGGTGAAATGCCACTTCCCGTGTCCTGCACCTGAACCTCTGCCTGCCCATCTTTGCGCTGAACGGTCAGGCTGATGTTGCCCCCTTCCGGGGTGTGCTGCAGGGCATTGTTGATCAGGTTCGAGAGCACCTGCCTCAATCTGTCTGGATCGGCCTGCACCAGCAGGGGCTCAGCGGGCAGAACGAACAACCTGATGCCCTTCTCCTGGGCCTGTTTTGCAAAAGAAAGGGCACAGGAAGTCACCACCGTGTCCAGCTGAACAGCCTGCAACTGGAGTCGAAACCCGGGGTGCTCAAAACGCAACAGGTCGAACAGGTCATCCACCATGCGTCCCAGTGCCAGGGCTTCCCGGTGGATGATGCGGGCTTTTTTCAGGTGGGCCTCCTGCTCCAGACGGTGTGAGAGGTCCTCACTGAAGGCCAGAATGTGACTGAGGGGCGTTCTCAGATCGTGCGAAATGCTCTGCAGGAAATCTTTCTGGTGGTCCAGCGCATCTTGCAATTGCTGCATGCTGCGGGACAGGTTCTCGCTGATGGTGTTGATGTCCCGGGCCAGGTCCTGCAGTTCGCGGGGTCCCTGCGGTTCCACCCGGGTTTTCAGGTTTCCTGCAGCGATGCTGCGGGCCACTTTAGACAGGGCTTCAATGGGCCTGCTGAGCGTGCGGGCCTCCCGTCCTGCATACACCGACGAAACCACCACTGATCCCAGTGTTGCAGGGAGGGCAATCAGAAAGGCCCACGTCAGCAGAATCACCAGATACAGCAGGACCATCACGGCAGTGAGAATTTCCGAGCGGGGCTGGAATGCAGTGACCGCCAGAAACTGCTCCCTGCCCAGTGGGGTGATGAGCGTCGCTGCATTGAGGCTCTGGGACACCCAGGCTGGAACATCTTTGAGCAGCCTGCGGATCACCTGCGGGTCCTGTTCCTGAAAAGTGACGGCATGTGAGGTCTGAAGGTGCGGTTTCCATCCCTCGGGGACCGGACCTTTCTGGAGGCCCTGGCTCCAGATCACCCGTCCATGGTCGATCAGGGTCACCTGATCGTTCTGGGTGAACACATCCACCTGAAAAGCACCAATGTAGATCTGACCGGCATTCTGCGGAGAGTCTTTTTTGAGGAGTTGCATCTGGCCGCTGTTGAGTCCTTCCAGCACCTCTGCTTGCTGTTCCAGCGGGAGGTTCTTCAGGAGGGAAATGATGCTGCTGGCGTCCTGCTGCACCACCTGCAGATGCTCTTCAAGGGTGGACTGCAGCAGACGTCCAATCAGTGGAGGCACGCTCAGCAGCATGAACAGCACCACCGTGGACATCAGGGTCACCCGGAAAAAGGACCTGCGCAGGGTCCCCTGAATGGAAAGGGGAGCACGCTTTTTTCGCCAGAATCCCTTCATGCCTGGAAACGGTACCCCACGCCCCGCACCGCCTGAATGGCCTTTGCCACCTCGCTGTCCTTGCCGAGTTTTTCCCTCAGGCGTTTGATGTGGGTGTCCACGGTGCGCTCGAACCCATCGAAATCATCTCCCCAGACCTGCTCAATCAGGGTGTCCCGCGTGAGGACCCGCCCGGGGCGTTGCATCAGGTGGCAGAGCAGGTCAAACTCCCTGCGGGTCAGGTCCACAGGAGCGCCCTGAACCTGCACAGTGCGTTCCTCTGGGTGCAAGGTGCAATCCAGCAAGGTGATGGACGAAACGACTGGAACGACTGCAGTGCTCTGCAGGGCTTCCTGCCTGCGAAGCTGCGTGCGGGCACGGGCCACCAGTTCCCGGATGGAAAAGGGCTTGGCCACATAATCATCCGCACCGAGTTCCAGACCCACGATGCGGTCTGCCTCTTCGGTGCGGGAGGTGAGCATGATGATCGGGGTGAGGCTCTCCTGCCGGATCTTGCGGCACAGGGTGAATCCATCCACTCCGGGCAGCATCACGTCCAGAATCACCAGATCGGGATGAAAGGCCTGGAAGACCTCCAGAGCCCCTGTTCCAGTGCCCCACCATTTCACTTCATAACCGTATTCTTCCAGGTGCTCCTGAATGAGCTCCCCGAGGTCTTTTTCGTCTTCAATGATCAGCACCCGCATGAGCAAGATTATGACACCGGATGGACATCAAACGGTCTTCAGGAGGTCACAGCGTTTTTCTAGACTCTGGCCATGAAAAGGATTCTGATGCTGACTTCGCTTTTGACTTGTGGGTTTCTGTCCTCTGGTGCCCTTGCCCAGGAAGCCCCAACACCTCCCGATTACCCTGGCATTGTTGAGGCGTTCGCAGAGGCCCGTGGTTTCATGGGCACGGTGATTCTGGAACACGACCAGAAACTGCTCTTCAGAAAATCTGTGGGGAAAGCGGACCTTGAAGGGCCCCTGTCTTTTGTGAACCGCTCTGTTTTTCCCATCGGGTCCCTGACCAAGAGCTTCACTGCTGCGGCCATCCTCAAGTTGCAGGAAGATGGGAAACTGAACGTCACCGACACCTTGAGCAAATTCCTGCCTGATTTTCCTGGAGGGGAGAAAATCACCCTGCAGCACCTGCTCACCCACACTTCAGGCATTGGTGGGCTGCAGGACATCGAGAACTTTGACAACGTGCAACGGCATGCCCTGACCCTGGACCAGACCATTGCCCTGTTCAGCAGCAAGCCTGCCCATTTTGAGCCCGGTGCCCGTTTTGAGTACAGCAATGCTGGGTATCTGCTGCTCAGCAAAGTGGTGGAGGTCACGTCAGGACAGCCTTTTCCACTGTATGTGCAGAGCCAGATTCTGCAACCTCTGGGCTTCAAAAGCACAGGTTTTCCCACCCGGACAGGCATCATTCCCCGTCTGGTGAAAGGGTACCTCTTTGATGGCACCACTCACCAGAAGGCCCCTTATGTGGACCCAGAGTTGCCCTCTGGAGGGGGAGGCATGGCTTCCACAGGGCCAGAACTTGTACGGTGGCTTCCCCTCTTGCTCTCAGGCAAGGTGCTCAAACCTGAAACGGTGCAGGAACTCATCACGCCCAGGGTCCCTGTGGGCGAGGGCATCCATTACGCATATGGTCTTCAGGTGGGCTCCCAGGACGGCAGAGACGTGGTGCTGCACGGAGGAATCATCAGCGGGCACCACGCTCTGACCCTGTACTTCCCGAAAGAGAAACTCAGTCTATTGATCCTGTCCAATGTGGAAAACGCCCCTGTGGAGGAACTGGGCAAGACCCTGGAGAAAGCCCACTTTGGCGAGCCCTACACCCTGCCCCAGAAAAAGACTTTCGTTGAAGTGGACCCTGCAGTGCTGCAGAAACACCTGGGAACCTACACCCTGCCAGACATCGGCCTGACCCTGACGGTGGTGCTCAAAGACGGTCAATTGATGATGCAGGACCCTGCGGGCAACCTCTACCCCCTGAGAGCAGAAAACGCCAACACCTTCTATCAGGGAGAAGCAGGAATCCAGATCCGGTTCACGGAAGACGGAAACATCGAATTGATCGATGGGGGTCAGACGGTTCCAGGGAAGAGGGTGCAGCCATGAAAAGGCTGCTTTTCGGTCTCCTGCTGCTGAACGCCTGCCAGAGGGCTCCTGTGCAGGCAGAAGCCCTGCAGTTCCCTGAGCCAGATGGACCGTACAGCGTTGGACGGACCGAACAGCAGTTTCAGGACCCTTCCCGACCAGAGATGTTCACGAAAGATCCCAATGACGTGCGGACCCTTCCTGTGACGTACTACTATCCAGTGTCTGGTGCAAAAACGCTGCATCCCTGGGTGTCCGGAAAAGTGCTGGATGCCCTGGTTCAGAGCAGTGGTCTGGACCGAACCCTGCTGTCCAGAATTCAGAGTTACGCCCTCAGAGAAGCCCCCATCGCTCAGGGACAGTTTCCGCTGGTGGTGCTCTCACACGGAATGGGAACCACCCCTTACCTGAACACCACCCTGGCAGAAGAGGTGGCAAGCCAGGGGTTCATTGTGGCGGCGGTCAGTCACACCCACAGTGCACTTTTTGCGGTCACAGATGCAGGGACCATCTACCGGAGTGATGCCGCAGACACCCAGGTGCCAGACTCACCCGCAACAGACCCCATTCAGATCACCCGTGCACTGCACGAAAAATCCCTGAGGGTTCAGGACATCTGGGCTAAAGACCTGCAGTTCCTGCTGAGGAGCATCCCTGAACAAAGCCCACTCAAGGATCACCTGAACACCCATTTCACTGCTCTGATGGGCCACTCTTTTGGTGGGGCCACCACCATGAAAATCTCCGGGCAGGTGCAGGCCGCAATCAATCTGGATGGGAGCCTGTGGGGAGAACTGAAAGACCACCTCAATTCCACCCCCTCCCTTGTCCTGGTTGAGGAGGGAACCCCGAGAGAGATTCAGGTGCCTCCCCAACTTGAAGAGATCCGGCCCCTGATTGAGATCACCAGCATCGGGAACTGGCAGAAAGCCAAAGCCTCCACCTCTTACGCAGGATACGCCGAGGTGAAGGGCAGCAAACACGACAACTTCACCGATCTGAATGTCCTGGGCACCCTGATTCCTGATCTGAAAGAAAGTCCTCTGGTGTCTCTGGGCACCGCAGACCCCCTGAAAACCCAGAACCTGATCAACCGCATGGTGGTTCATTTCCTGAAATCCGTTCACGCTGGGAAGACCCCGGACCTGAAAGCCTTAAATCTGGACGCGCAATTCAACTTCCTCTATCCATGAAAAAACGCCCCCTGAGGGGCGTTTTTGAAGCAGGTGTTGTGTGGCTCAGACTTTGTGTTTCGCGGTCAGGGTGACTTTCAGGGTGAGGGTCTGCTCTCCTCGCCTGACCTTCAGGGTGACCTGATCTCCGGCTTTCTTGCTGCGCAGCACACCGATCAGGTCATCTGAATCGTTGACGTTCTTGCCTTCCACCGCAACGATCACATCCGCACCACTGATCTCCTGGCGAACCCGGCCAGAGTCGTCCCGGTACTCGCGGATCTGGGGGTCTTTGATGCCCGCTTTGTGGGCACCGAGACCGGGCACCACTTCGGTGACGAGCACCCCCTCGGCATCCAGGTAATCCCGGGCATCGGCAATGCTGACACCAATGATGGGCACGGATTTCTTCAGGCCTGCCTGGAGGTCTTTGACAATCTGGCTGCTGGTGGTCAGGGGCACAAAGTAACTGCTGAAATGCCCAGCACCACTGCTGATGGCGGTGCTGACCCCGACCACTTCACCCCTGTCGTTGAGCACCGGGCCACCCGAGTCACCGGGAGCCAGCGGCATGCTGGAAGCCACCATGTTGCTGGGGAAAGAAGCGCTCAGGCTTGCCCCCAGACGGGTCACCTTGCCTGCACGGCCTCCATCGAAAGATCCTCTGGAGTTGCCAATGGCAACCACACCATCACCCACTTTGGGGGTGGAGGAAGAAAATTGCAGGGTTGGGAAGTTGTTTCCCTTGACCTTGATGATGGCCAGATCCTTCAGTTCGTCGTAGCCCACCAGGGTTGCAGGGTACTCTTTGCCCTGGGAGGTCAGCACAGAAAGGGGTTCGCTGGTGTCCCCGAGGGCCACATGGGCGGCGGTCATGATGTAGCCATCACTGGTGATGAAAAAGCCCGTTCCGAGCCCGGCGTTGCCGATGATCACCCGCACCGCTCCAGGAATGGATTTCTCGTACACCTCTTCCAGGGTGCTGCTGGCAATGAGGCTCCTGCGCTCCTGCCAGGAGTTGTAGGGGGTCTGGTCTGACAGTTCACTGCGGAAAGGGGACTCGGATGGCCCTTTGTCAGGAACAGAGGCTGGCCTCCAGGGCTGCTCCTGTTGAGCCTGAACCTGTGGAATCACCGGGCTCTGGTGGGAAAAGTAGGGCACGGCGGCCAGGGCTGCGGTGACGGGAATCAGCAAAAGGGGGAGTCTGCGCACAAAACTTCTCCTTGTAGAAGTGAAAGAGGATGGAAGCCAGACCACACCGCCTGAGCGGAGCAGCCTTGCTGTTTTCTGCTGAAATTGAAACGGGGAGATCAGGCACCCAGAGGGTGGAATCCTTGCGATTCTGCACTGCATTATGGTGGAAGGCAGTTATCTGGCAGTTATGTCCTCCATAACCCCCCCTTAACCCCAATCGGGTAAAATGCAGCCACCAGATGAGTTTTGCTCACCTCTTTCACAGGGTGAACTCAGAAATCCAGATCTGCCCAGAAAGGGTGACCCTTGCGCCTGCTCCTCGTGGAAGATGAAATCAACATTGCACGCCCCCTGATCCGTGCCCTGGAAGCACAGGGGCACCTTGTTCAGCATGGACCGGACCTCACCACTGCCCGTGCACTTCTGCTGGAATCTGAGCCCGACCTGATGCTGCTCGACGTGCGTCTTCCGGAAAGTGAAGATGGAGGGTTCATTCTGGCCCGCGAGGCCCGCAAAGCGGGTTACAGTGGCCCCATCCTCTTCATGACCGCCCGGGATGCCCTTGAGGACCGGGTGATGGGCCTCGATGAAGGGGGCGATGATTATGTGGTCAAACCTTTTGATCTGCCTGAACTCCTCGCCCGGGTGCGCGCCCTGCTCAGACGGGTCCATGAGGTGCGCACCAGTGTGATCCAGCGTGGAGGCCTGGAAATGGATCTGGCGAAACGCAGCGTACGCTGGCAGGGCACCCTGGTGGAACTCTCCAGCCGGGAATACGCCCTGCTGGAACGTTTCATGATGTCCCCTTCCAGGGCATACACCCCGAACGAACTGGTGGATCTGGTGTGGGGCGATGAGGCCAGTGATGCAGGGGTGGTGAAAGTCTACGTGCACCACCTGCGCAGCAAACTTGCTCCACAGGTGGTCAAAACCATACCAGGAGGGTACCGTCTGGGGCTGGAGGAAGTGTGACCCTCCGCCAGAGGCTTGCAGTGTTCATCGCGGTCACGACCCTGGTTGCTCTGGTCATTCAGGGGGGCCTCGGGTACTTCAGTTTGCAGCATCAGGTGTATGCCAGTCTGGACCGTGACCTCAACATCTATGTGCAGCGCCTGACTGGACTGTTGCGAAAAAAGGGCCTCAGCACCGATCCCCGTTTTTATCAGGACATCAACGCAGGCTACGAGGGTTACATCACCCGGGTCAGGCTGGTGCACGAGGGGCAGGTGATCTGGCAGTATGGACAGTTTCCTGATGACATCCCGATGCCGAACCTCACCCAGTATGCCCGGAATTATGGCCAGTGGCGGGTGGGCACGTGGACCATCCATCCTTCTGAAGGGGAGGAAGTGGATTTCTTCATTCAGGGGGCCATTCTTTCCAGAGAGCTGAATTCGAGCCTGAGCAACTACCAGCAGACGATGCTGCTCACCACCCTGCTGGTGACCCTGCTGGGGGTCATCTTTGCCCTGCTGCTCAGCCGACCCGCCCTGAAACCCCTGCAGCACCTGCTGGACACCACCCGTAAAATTGCCAGTTCTGGAGACCTGTCCCTCAAGGTGCCCCAGGAAGGGGGAGGGGAACTGGGCGAACTCAGTGCCACCTTCAACCACATGCTGGACCGACTGGCGGGTTTCAGAAAACGGGAAACCGAATTCACCCGCAATGCCTCCCATGAACTGCGCACCCCCCTCACCGCAATGAAATTGCATCTGGGCAATTGGAAGGCAGGTTACGCCACACCAGAAGAAACCCTGGAGATCATCTGTGAGGAGGTGGACCGCATGGCCCGCCTGAGTGAGTCCCTGCTGACCCTGGCCCGTGAAGGCCGCACCCAGAAAACAGAGTTCGATCTGGCGGAACTCGTGCAGGAGATCACCGGCGCCAGAGACCTCCCCTACTCTGGCCCAGAACATTGTCAGGTGTGTGGTGATCCATTGCTGCTCAGGCAAGCTTTGCTGAACCTCCTCACCAATGCCCAGCATCACGCACCAGCCGCCTCCGTGGGGGTCTCCCTGCACACCACCACAGAACACAATCAGACCTTTGGGGTCCTCAGGGTGGCAGACACAGGCCCGGGCATGGGAGAAGAAGCCCTTTCCAGAGCCACCGAAACCTTCTACCGTGCCCCAGGCACCCGCGCTCCGGGAAGCGGCCTCGGGCTCAGTGTGGTGGCACAGGTGGCCGAACTCCATGGGGGCAAGGTGGTGCTTTCACAGAATACACCGCATGGTCTGGTGGTGGAATTGTGGGTGCAGAGCCAGGGCTAGGGGGATCTAACCCCGCAACTCCACCTGAAACACCGCCCCTGAGCCCTGCTGGTTCCAGGCGTGCACCCGCCCACCGTGAAGTTCGGTGAGGGTGCGTACGATGGCGAGACCCAGACCTGTGCCTCCGGTGACCCGCGTGCGGGAGCCATCTGCCCGGTAGAAACGTTCAAAGATGTGTGGAAGGGCGTGCTCTGGGATGCCGTGTCCAGTGTCTTGCACCTTGAGGGTCACCAGATCGTTTTTGCGGCTCACGTGAACATCAATGCGCCCCTGGGGTGGGGTGTAGCGCACGGCGTTTTCCAGCAGGTTGTTGATCACCTGGGCCAGACGGTCCGGGTCGCCTGGGATCAGGATGGTTTCCTCGCTGGTTTCCACCTGCACCTGCACCTTTTCGCGGGCGGCCACGGCCTGGTACTCACTGACCACATTTTCGACCAGGGCGGCGATGTCCACCACCTGGGTGCTGAGTTCCAGCTTTCCAGCATCTGCAAGGCTGAGGGTGCGGAGGTCATCCACGAGCCTGCTCAAGAGGTTGGTCTGGGCCTGGAGTCGCTGGACCGAGTGCTGGTCCAGCGGAACAATGCCATCTTCCAGTGCGTCCAGCTTGGCCTTCATGACCGCGATGGGGGTGCGCAGTTCGTGTGCAATGTCCGCAATCATGTTTTTGCGTTCCTGCTCCTGACGTTGCAGGGTTTCGGCCATCATGTTGAAATGCTGGGTGAGAAAGTAAAGCTCATCTTCACGGCCTGCAGGTGCGGCAGGCAGGTCCACGCGGGTGCTGAGGTCCCCTTCACTGACCCGCGCCGCAGCGTGTGAGATGGATTCCAGGGGTCGGGCCAGCCGTCTGGAGAAGAAAACGGACAGTGCAGCTCCGATCAGGCACCCCAGCAGGGTGGAGACCAGCAGCGAGTTTTGCAGGTCGTCCCTGAGGCGCAGGCCACGCGGAATGCGGATGGTGCGGGGTTGTTCAGGAAGGGGTGGAAAGGGCTGCAAGGTGGTCACATTTGGGGCCATCTGGACAGTGAATTCCTTGTAGGCAGGCTGAGGGCCAGGACGGGCAGTGTCCTGCTCCCATCGCTGTTGCAGCACCTGCTTGAGGTTGGGCGGCAGGTTCTCGAAGCGCTGCCAGGACTGGTACTGCATGAAGCCCACCGTGATCAGGTTGGTGAGCAGCACCACAGCGAGGGTCATCAGACTGAGGCGTCCTGCAATGCTGTAAATGGATGGTCTGCTCAGTTTTCGAGCCACAGTCGGTACCCCACACCGCGCACGGTTTCCAGCATGCCCATGGCACCTGCGTTTTCCAGTTTACGCCTCAGGTTTTTCAGGTGTGTGTCCACCACACGTTCCAGTGCGTCTGAGTTTGGAAGAGAGGCTTCGAGCAGTTCCTGTCTGGAACAGGCCCTTCCCGGATGCCTGGCGAGGTATTCCAGCAGACGAAATTCTGCTGGGGTGAGGTCCAGGCGGAACGTGCCCACCCGGGCCAGCATGGCGTTGGAATCCACTTCAAGGTCACCAATGCGCACCACAGTCTGCATGTGCTGCTGTGTGCGCCGGAGCACGGCTTTGACCCGGGCCACAACTTCTCTGGGAGAGAAAGGTTTGACCACATAATCGTCTGCACCGAGTTCAAGCCCGAGCAGTTTGTCCAGGTCCTCTGCGCGCGCCGTCACCATGATCACCGGCGTGAGGTGTTTCTGGCGGATGCTTTTCAGCACATCAAAACCGCTGATTCTGGGCAACTGGATGTCCAGCAGCACCAGATCGGGCTGGGCCACCCGGAAGAGTTCCAGGGCACGTTCCCCATCCAGGGCGTGTTCGGTGCGGTAACCATCCCGTCTCAGGTAAGCTTCCATGAGTTCCAGCATTTCAGGTTCGTCTTCCACCACCAGGATCAGGGGGTTGGTCTTGCCAGTCGTCTGCACCCCTGTATTGTGCTACGCCGTTGTGAAGAACCGGAACAGGAAATGTGGAGATTTGATGGAGATGCACTGAAATGCCGTGAAAGGGGGACAGCAAGGCATGCTGTCCCCCTTTCTTCTTCACTTCAATTGGAGATCTGGTTGCCCTGATTGTCAATGCGTTGCAAATTCAGGAGGAGGCCTCTGGCCGTTGGAATGTACAGGATCATGTAACTGTGGTTGCCGATGGTCACCAGGTCCCGGGTCACTTCTGGCAGTGTATCGGCACTGTACTGAACTGTGAACATGGTTTCTCCCGATAGGCTGTATTTTCTGAGGAAGGGATCGGTTTCTCCCTGTGGAGCAGCGTCCAGTGCCATGCTGCTGTAACCCAGAACGAAAACCTGTCCATCGGGGCTGGGAGCCATCCCGGTGATGTGTGTGACGTCTTCAAGGGTCCCCAGGGTGTCTTGAGAAAGGATGCCCCCTGCTGTGTTGAGCAGGAAGACACTGGCCTGGGTCTTGTCGTTCAGGCTGGCTTCGGTGCTGAGAACCAGCATGTTGTTGTGTGCCAGCAGGTGCATTTCGCTGTTCAGAGACCAGCCTCCTCGCACCAGGGGCAGGTTTTGCTGCCAGATCAGGTTGCCAGCACCATCCAGGCTCAGCAGCACAGGATGAGCCGTGCTGCCTGCAGGCGCACAATCGGTCTGCTGAATCTGACTGGAGGCCCCTGCGATCAGGAGGCTTCCATTGCCGTCCAGGGTCACAGCATTGAACTGCAGCTGGTTCTGGGTGTCACAGGTTTTGCTGGGTGTGCCAAAGAACTTCGTCCAGCTGACCGTTCCATTTTGAATTTTTTGCACGAATCCCAGCTGAACACTGGTGCTGGCATCAATGCTGGCAGACGTGTTGCCCACCAGATACACGCTGTCCCTGCTGACCGCCAGATGGGTGGGGATCAGCGGGCTGCTGGTGGTGGTCGAAAATTCTGCCACAGGCAGACTGGAGGGCAAAGTCAGGCGCCATCCGGGGGTCCCATCGGCCCGAACCTGCAGGACACCCCGGGTTTTCTGGTCATTTGCGTCCGCGACCACAGATTCGGTCACAAAGTGACGGTTGCCCTGGGGGTCCACAGCCATCTGGAGCCGCTTCAGGTCCTGAGGGGTGGGGGTGTGGATGTATTCTTCCTGGTTCCAGTTGAAGGTCATCCCTTCAGCAGATGGAACAGCAGAAACATTCACCACAGCCATGTCACATGTGGTGGTGCAGGCAGTGGCCTCATAAGCCAGGTGCAGGTTGCCTGCTTCGTCACGACCCAGCATCGGGAGCAGGAGGTCGCTGGCACCACTGCGGCTGTAATCAAGAAACCCGTAATCAAGAACCTGACCGGGAGCACTGCCCACTGTGATGGGCAGTGTGGTGGTGGCCTCTTCTCCATCCCTGGATTTGATGGTCAATTTCGCAGTATAGGTCCCAAATTTTCCGTAATTTTTGCCCACCGAAGAAAATGGGTCAGAACTGCTGATTTCCGGGCTGCCGTCTCCAAAATCCAGAAACATTGCAGCAATACCGCTGTCATCGTTGGATTTGGTTGTATCAAACACCACCCCCAGCTGGGTGGCCGTGTGCAAGGAACTGGCTTCAAGGACAGCCACAGGCTTGGTGCTGACCTGCACGGTGACTTTGAAGGACACTTCTGCAGACGCTCCTGCCTGATCGGTGGCACGCACTTTCAGTTGCGTGGTTCCGGTCTTGAGTGCCATGACGGTCATCTGGGCTCCAGAGAACTTCACATCCACGACCCCTGGAACGCTGTCTGCAACCACACTGTATGTCAGACCTGCAGCGCCATCTTCAGGATCACTGAAGACTTTGGAAAGGTCCTGCACAAAAGGATTCAGGCCCAGCGTGAGGGTCTGGTCGGCAATGGTGGTGGCCACAGGAGGAACATTGCGGTGCAAAACAGTGAATTTGAAGGTGTTGTCTGTGCTCAGGCCACCTCTGTCAGTGGCTCGCACTTTCAGGGTGGCTGTGCCTTCCTTGAGGTAGCCCAGTTTGAGCTGGTCACCGGTCAGACTGGCAGAAAGCGCAGCCGGGTTGCTGTTTTCCAGCAGGCTGTAGGTCAGGGTGGCACTGCCCTGTTCCCGGTCCTGGAAATAGGTGCTGACCCTGAGGGTGCTTTCGGGATCACCTTCGGTGGGGGTGTCGGTGGGGAAAGTCAGGGCAATGGGAGCAGTGTTGGGCTTTTCATTCACCGTGACCTTGATGGTCGCATCGGTGTAAAGCCCGCCCACGTCGGTGACCCGCACTTTCAGGGTGCTGGTGCCCGTTTCCCCGAAGACCAGGTCCAGGACAGACCCGTTCAAGGTGGGCTTGACCACTGCAGGATTGCTGTTTTCCAGCAGGTTGTAATAAAGGGTGGAGCCACCTTCTGGATCACTGAAGTGTTCCTGCAGGTAAATCACCTGATGGCTCGCCCCCTCGACCCCCACCACATCTGGAATGGGCTTCAGCACTGGAGGCTGGTTGCCGTCATCGGTCACCGAAACCTTCAGAGGCGCAGTGACCAAGAGGCCCTCGGAGTCGGTGGCCCTCAGAACAAGTTCAGCCGTGCCCAGCCCCAGAAAAGTCAGGTGCAACTGAGAACCTTTCAGCTCTGGAATGACCACGGCAGGGGCACTGTTGCTGACCAGGGCATAGGTCAGGGAGCTGTCCTGCACATCACTGAAGTACTCAGGGAGGTTCAGGATTTGTGGAGCCGAACCCTTGCGGATGACCACATCTGGAATGGGTTTTGCTGCGGGAGGGGTGTTGTTGTTGTTGACCGTCACTGTGAAAGTGCTGCTGACCATCAGACCCCCCGTATCTGTGGCTGTGACCGTGACGGTGGCCTCCCCTGCAGCCAGAAACTTCAGGGTCAGCACACCACCGTCCAGGGTCGCAGAAGCAACATCTGGCCTGCTGCTCAGAGCAGCGAATCTCAGTGCAGTGGCAGCATCCTCCTGATCACTGAAAATGGTTTTGAGATCAATGGTCTGGTTCTGGCTGCCTCTGGGGGCTGTGAGGTTCTGAATGCCCTTGCTGGTGGGTGCACTGTTGACGGGAGCCGCCACAGGGCCACTGGCAACCTGGTCAGAGTTGGCTTCTGCTCCACGAACGGCCACAGCATAACGGTAGGACGTGCCGGGTTGCACGGTTTTGTCCTGATAGCTGCAGAGGGTTTTTTCAGCATTGGTGCAGGCATTTTTTCCCACCCGGGTCAGCAGGGAGAGGGCCTGGGGTTTCACCTGATTGGTGCCCACCTTGGCCAGGGTTTCACGGTAGATTTCGAAACCCAGGATGTTGCTGGCGGTGTTTTCCCAGCTGATTTCCACATAACCAGCTTTGGCCTGTACGGTGACCCTGGTGGGATTCGCTGGTTTGACAGGTGCAGGGACGCTCGAAGTTTCCCCGCAGGCCACCAGCAAGGAGCCGAGCACGAGGGGCAGAAACAAAGCTTTCCATTTCATAGGGACTTTTTGCATGGTTCTCCTATAGAATCAATCTCATTGACTCAGATGCAGTACATTGATCTTATCACTTACACATCCTTTACACACTTGAGGTGTCCTGACAGGTGATCCTGAAATTCAAAGCCCCGACAGAGTTCAATAAGAGCGAGAACAGGGCGATGGCAGTACACGGGAATTCACGAACACCACCCTGTTGCCTTTTGGGAACAGGACACCGATCATGAAAGTGACGTATGGCTTTCACCTCATCGCATGTCGCCCTGATCCGCAGAACGTTTGAAGAACTGATCCCCCATGACCTGGAAATGGAAGTGTTCTTCGGAGACATCTTCTACCAGAGGCTGTTTGCACAGCATCCAGAGTTAAAACCGCTGTTTCATACGGACATTGCAGAACAGGCCCACCGTCTGGTGACCATGCTTCGCTGGATGGTGGAGCACCTCTCCTCAATCGATGAATTCCAGACCGAAGTGAAAGCCCTTGGGGAAAGGCATGTGAAATACGGCATCCTGCCCGAGCATTACAACCACGTTGGAGAGGCCCTGATCTGGGTCTTTCAGCAAACACTGGGAGAGGATTTCACTGAAGAGGTGGCAACCGCCTGGAAAGAAACCTTTCTGCTGATCAGTGAAACCATGCGGGGTGAGAAATGACCCTGAAGGTGCAGCTTCTGGGGCCTTTCAGGGTGTGGTTTGGAGAATCCTTGATGCCCGAGAAAACCCTGTCCCGCAAGAAGGTGCGCTCGGTGTTCAAGATGCTGGCCTTGCATCCCTCGCACCGCCTGCAGAAAGAAAGCCTGATCGATCAACTGTGGGCAGACCTGGAGCCCGAACAGGGCGCAGCGCAGCTTTACAATGCCCTTTACAACCTCAGGAAGGCCTTTCAGCCGTATGGTGGCGTGGAAGTGGGACTGAACAGGGGTGAGATTGTGCTCAGTGCAGAGGGTGGCGTGCGGGTGGACGCGCTCGACTTTGAGAAGAACACCCTCACCGCTCTGAAGTCCCGTGCCTTTGAGCAGTTGCTTGGTGCCCTCAACCTGTGGACCGGGGATTTCAGCCCTGAAGACCTGTACGACGACTGGAGCGAACCGTACCGCAACCGTTTCGGAGAACTGCGCCTGCAGTTGCTGCTGGTCTTTGCAGACGAAGCCCTGAGGGCAGGTCAGGTGGAGCGGGCACAGCAAGCGTATTCCAATGTGCTGGAAGTCTTTCCGGCCAGTGAAGGGGCACATGTGGGCCTGATGCGACTGGCCGTTCTGCTGGGCAACAAAGAGGGCCTCTCCCGCCAGTACGAGCGTTACACTGCTGCCACTTTTGAGGAACTGGGAGAGGGTCCGGCTCCCCAGGTCCAGGCCCTGTACCAGCAACTCAGGGCTGAGCTGGAAAAATCTGTTGTGGTGGTGCCACAGCCCACCCTCACTGAATTGCCGGGACGCAAAATGGAACTTCAGCACCTGCAGGGCCTCTTTGCTGAAGGGGCCAGACTGATCTCCATCGTCGCCATGGGAGGGCAGGGGAAGACCCGACTTGCACAGGTGTTTGCAGAGCAGTGCGGCATCCCGCACATCCTGATTCCTGCCCACCAGAGCAGCAATGTGGCAGCCCTGCTGGACCGCCTGCGTCTGGAATTGCAGGCTGGAGAAGAACAGGTGCCTGTGCTGGACGTGCTGGCCGCCCGTGGACAGGTGCTGTTGGTGCTGGACAACACCGAACAGGTGGAAGGCCTTGAAAACTGGATTTCGCAGGCCCTTGGACGGGCACCCGGATTGCGGCTCCTTTGCACCTCCCGCAGGCCCCTGAACCTTCCCGGAGAGCACCTGCTGGAACTGTCTGGTCTTCGCCCGGAAGATGCCATAAGGCTCTTTTGCGAACTTGCCCGGAAGACCGATCCTGATTTTGTCTGCACCGAAACAGATCAAAACCTGATCCGGGAGATCAGTGAACAGGTGGGAGGGTCTCCCCTGGCCCTGGAACTTGCCACAGGATGGGTGCGTCTGATGACCCTCCCGGAAATCCTGAGCGAGGTCAGGGACAATGTGGCCTTTCTGGACCAGGGGCCACAAAAAAGCCTCTCTCAGGTCCTGAACAGCACCTGGGACAGGCTCACCCCCTTCGAGCAGGACAGCCTGAAAGCCCTGAGCACTTTTGCAGGAGGGTTCACGGTGCTGCAGGCCCGCAACACCTTTCAGATCCGGCCCCAGGTGCTGCTCAGCCTTTCGCAGCTCGGACTGGTGCAGAAAAATGGTGCCCTGCTGGGTCTCCATCCCCTGATCCGTCAGCTGGCCCTGGCCCATCTGGAGAAAAACAGCCCCCATCTGGAGGTGCATGCACGGCACCACCTGGATCTGCTGAGGCGCAACCACAGCATCCTGAACGGCAGTGAACGTGCTGCCTACTCGACAGCCCTGGAGCACAACCGCCAGATCATGCCAGATGTGCTGCTTGCCATGAAGTACAGCCTGCATCACCGGCCTGCGGGGTTCAGTGAAGCCTGCCCTGCATTCACAGAAGCGTGCATGTTTTCCTTCCTGATGTCCGAGGGCGTGGCCCTTTTGAAGGAAGCCACAAACCACCCGGACCCACAGGTGAGGAGCGTGTCCCTGCTGTGCCTCGGTGAGGTGCATGTCTGGCAGGGCGATCTTGCAGCAGGCCTGAATTGCCTGAAAGCCTGCGACCTGCAGTTGCTCAACCCTGCCCTGCAAGCCCTGTGGTACAGGCACCACGGCCTGATCGCTGAACGGCAGGGACAGTTCGAAGCCAGCCTTGAGGACCTGAGGCGTGGTCTGGAGGTGGCCCCCACAGAGGACGCCATCGCCCTGCTGCACCTGCAGATGGGAGATGCGTATGCCGCCAAAAGCATGTTTCCAGAAGCGTCGGAAGCTTACCGCAAAGCAGGACTCCTGACCATCACGCAGAACAACCCGCGTTTCTATGCCACCCTGATCATGCGGCTTGGAACCCTGGCCGGGCGCACCGAGCAGTGGGGACCTGCAGAGGAACGCTTCCTGAAAGCCATCGCCGCCTTCCGGGAATTGCAGGACACCGGAAACCTCAATCGGGCCGTCAACAACCTCAGCCTGGTGTACCTGAGCACCGGGCGTTACAGCGAGGCAAAAGAACAGATCCAGAGCAGCCTGCTGAGGGCCAGACTCTTTCACAGCCCTGGAACCCTCACGGCCCTGCTGAACAACCTCGGGGTGGCCTGCCTTGCCATCGGTGACCTGAAAACAGCGCTGGAGAGCGTGCAGGAATCCCTGAAAATCTGCCGGGACAGCGGGTTCACCCGGCGCATTCCCTCGTGCCTGCTGCACCTGGGAGACATTCATCTGGCTGCGCGGGAGTTTGAGCTGGCACGCATGGCTTTTGAGGAAGCCCACAACCTCTTTCAGGGCTGGAATCCACTGGGGCAGCTGGACAACCTCTGTGGGGCGGCCTGGATCGCCACCGAGCTGCAGGATTTCACCACAGCCCGAACCCTGCTGGAAGAAGGCAGGGAACTGGTGCAACGCCATCCTTCCAGACGGGTGCGTTTTCTGGCCACACAGGCCTTTTTGCTGTCCAGATCAGGTCAAAGTTTTGACGCCCAGAAAACCCTGCTGGAAGCCCTGCAGGCCTGCCGGAATCCTTCGGATGAACTCTCGGTGGGATGGTTGATGCCTTCCATGAAGGTCCTGCCCGATGACACACTGACCCGTCAACTTGCCGCCCGGGTGGCAGGGTCATCCAGAACCCATTGGCTGCACCACCAGTGGGCTCAGGCGCATGGGGTTCAGGCCGTGCAGGGAGACCTGCTGGTGTGGGCCAAAGATGCCAGCGCTGCCCTCGCCAGAGCCCTTGAAGGTTTTACTTCCGAATAAAGTTCTGCCATCATCAGCAGGTGTCTGCAGCTCCCCTGAACCTCCTGCTCAACCTGCTGATGACGGCCCTTTTTCCCCTGGTGGCCCTGCAGAAGAAACTGCCCGGTCTGGACTGGGGCCTGCATGAACTGATCACCCCAGCGGGGGCCTTCATGGTGGCTGCACTGGTGCCTGCCACTTACCTGCTGGTGCAGCGCTGGCAGTCCAGAAAGACCTCTGTGCTGTGGTTGCTGGTGACCGTCTCCACCCTGCTGAATGCATTGATGGGATTCTGGTGGGTTTCAGGGCTGCTTTTTGCCCTCAAGGACTCCAGCGGTTCCCTGTTTCTGGCCACCTGCACGGGCCTGTCCCTGGTGCTCAGGAGGCCGCTTTTTGGTTTCATTCTGTGGGAGTTTCTGCAGCCCCAGGGTGAGGTGCAACAGCAGGTCCTGAGAGACTTCATGGAGAAAGGCAGGGGACGGCAACTGGTCTGGTTCAGCACCTTTCTGCTGTGTGTTAAAGGGCTCACGGTGGCCGGACTCAACATCAGCATCAAATTTCAGCTGGTGAAAAGCCCCTTTGGAACCCCTGACTTCAACGCACAACTGGCAGAGGCCATGACCCTGATGATCCCCATTGCTTACCTCGCCACCCTGGTCACCTACAGTGTGCTCTTTCTGGTGTGGTTCTTGCACCTGAGGCCTTCTTTAAAACTGGTCCTGCACAGGAAACACTGGTTCGAGGTTTTGCAGCACAGGTGAAGGCAAATCCCAATCATCCTTCAATCACCCCTCTTTCTGTAAGGTGCAGGCATCCCGGTGAGGGACCTGACCCTCACCCGCTGAAGGAGAAGACGATGCTTCACATCCACAAATCCCTGCCCATCCTGATGCTCAGCAGCCTGCTCGGTTCTGCCGCTGCCGCATCTGTCCCTGAAACACTGGTGGCCGAATGGCTTGCTGGTGAACCCTACCCCGCAGAGTACTTCAACATTGCCACCACCGATTTCCGCAGTGCCAGCACCGGGGCTGAACGTCTGGTGATCCGCAAAGACGGCACTTACGAGTTTGCCCAGCTGAAAACAGGAGCCACTCCTGGGTACTTCGGCAGCCTGCTGATTGCCTGTGAAACCATCGACCTCTACTGGGAAAAGGGAACCGTCAAGGTGAATGGCAGCCAGCTGGTCCTGCACCCCACCTCCAGCAAGAGCCGCACCGGAGCCACCCCTGTGCGCCACAACAATGGCTGCACGGTCTACAAAGGCTTTGAGAACACCCGCACCCCCCAGGACCGCACCCTGAAATTCAGTGTTCAGGGCGGTACCCTGAAGCTGACCTCCGGGCAGAGCACCTCTTCCTACAACACCCGCGCACCCCAGGCCAGCAAACCCAGTGCCACCCCCAGCAAACCCACCAGAGCACAAACCCAGACCAGTTCTGGAAGCAAACTCTCCAGCAACCTGCAGGGGGAATGGTACAGTGGCACGGTTTCCCCGATGGAGTATTACAACGTCACCACGGGACTGTGGACCAACGCCAGTGGCACCAGCACCATCCTGAAGCTGAACGGGGACGGCACATACATGAAAACCGGACTGCTGACGATCTCCACCTTCGGGTGCAACTCCAAACTGTTCGTGCAGGAGCAGGGCAAAGTGGCACAAAGTGGCAACCAGTTGAATTTCACCCCCACCAGCAGCCTGTCCCAGGGGTACACCTGCAGCCCGGACCACAGCTACAAACAGGAGAACACCGCCAAACCCAGCAGCGTGAAATACAGCCTGGAGCAGCGGGAATACGGCCTGACCCTGAGCCTCACCACTGCAGATGGCACCACCATCTACCGTCCCTCTGAGGGAACGGGAAGCACCCCTGCCAACACCTCTTCCAGCAACACTGCCTCCAACTCTGGTTACAGCAACAGCACTCCTGTGCAACAGCAGGTGAAACCCATCCGCACCGATGCCAGTGGCAACTGGAATGTGCTTTTGAGCGCGGGGGGCGAAACCCTGGAACTGACCATCAGTGTGGATGAGGATGACCGGGGCATCATGGGCAACGTGTACATGCAGGGCGAGTACGTGGGCTACGTGATGGGCAACCGCAACACGGGCGTGCTGAGCCTCACCCTCAACGACGACGATGAAACCACCTTCAAAGCCCAGGGCAACTTCAGAAACAACCCTGACAACGCCAGATACCCCATTGATTACTATCTGGGCGAGTTCGAGGCCACCAACGTGCGGGGGGAGAGCCTGGGCAATGGAGCCCTTGAACTGAGCCGTCCGCAAAATTGAATTCCATAAGCAAAAACAGGGCCGCTGGCCCTGTTTTCTTTAGTTGTCCCAGTTTTACTTTTGCTGAAGCATGGAGATGATGTTCAGGTCATGGAAGTGCCTGTAGAATTTCGGGAATTCCTCTCCTGCAAGCCCGAGGTCCTGCATGGCCTGATCGAAGGACCACTGGACCTGCTCCTTTTCAGTCAAACCAGCGGTTTTCTCTTTCAGAAGCTGGTAGTACTTCAGGTTTCTTGCCAGCAGGTCAGGGCTGGAGGTGCCTCCATGGCAGGCGAAGACCACCTGAGCGTTCAGGCTGTGCATGCGTTCCAGGGAGTCAATCAGCACCGGAAGTTCCGCAGGGTCGGCGGTATAGGGGATGGGGTGCTCTGCTGCGTCTCCGGTGAGGAGGGTCTGGATTTCGGGAATCCAGACGGCCAGGTGGTCTTTCAGGTGCCCCGGGGTGTGAATCAGGTGCAGGGTGAGGTCTCCACCGTGGATTTTCATTTCTCCCGTGAAAGTGACAGTGGGAGGGATGATCTTCACCTGGGCAAAGCGGGGATTTTTTTCCTGCTGGGATTTCAGGTAGGTTTCTGGTTCTCCACCTGAGAGAAGCTGCGCTGAAACCTCATGGGCGATGATCGGCGCAGGGTACGGTCCTGTGGATGTGAAAATGGCATTGCCCCAGGTGTGATCCGAATGCTGGTGGGTGTTGATGACCAGGAGGGACCTTCCAGACAGGTCTTCCTGAACGGCAAGCATGATTTTGAGGGCCTGTTCTGGTGTGCTGGTGGTGTCCACCAGCACCAGATGCCGTTCGGTGGTGATGACGTAGGCGTCCACCTCTCCTGCAGTGTCAAAGACACGGATTCTGGCATCCCAGCCGGTGTTGGGGCGTTCTGTCAGGGGAAAGGTTTCAGTCATGATTTGCTCCTGTGAAAAAGGTCTTTGCCTGCTCCAGGGCATGCTGATCCTGCAGCACATCACCAGGGCGGGAAACCCAGCCCACCAGTGCGCCCCTGTAATGCATTTTCATGTATCTGGCTGTGTGTTGCAGGGAGAGCAAGAGAGGCTGAACCTCTTCCTTTTCTCCGGTGTGCACGGTGATGGCGTGCAGGTTCCTGCCTTCCATTTGGGCCTTGAAATTCAGGTCTGGAACGCGCATCCAGCCACTCCACTCGTCGAGGTACCGCTGGGCCAGGGTGGGAAGGGAGTACCAGTACAGGGGGGCCACCAGCACCAGATCGGTGGCTTCCAGTGTGGCCTCCAGCAGCACACGGGCAGCACCTTCTGGAGGTGGATAGGTTCCAACGCTGTGCCGCACATCCTCAAACATGGGCAGTGGATGGTCTTTGAGGTCGATCCAGGTTTGTTTTGCATGTGCAGGCAGGGCTTCAGCAGCTTTGCGGGCGAGTTGCTCGGTGTTGCCGCCTCTGCGGGCACTGCTGAGCAGGAAAAGGTGATGGGTGGACATGGCTCCTCTTTCCAGACACGCCATGTGGGTGCTGGCGTCGCCTTGCTGTGATCTTATACAATCTGGATGGCTTAAACGTGAAAAAGGAACTTTTGCTCTCCAAAAGCTTTTTTCACCTCTGAAAGGTAAAGTGGAACCAGCATGAACCTCCGAGAGATTGCCCTTCAGGTGCCCCAGACCACCACCACACCAGAACATGTGGTGCTGGTTTTGCGTGAGGCCATCACCTCTGGGGTCCTGAAAGCAGGTCAGGCGCTTCCTGCAGATGCCATTGCTGCAGAGCTGGAGGTCAGCCGAAGTCCGGTGCGAGAAGCCCTCAGGCAACTGGAAACCGAGGGACTGATTCAGTACTATCCCCACCGGGGTGCAGTGGTGGCCGCCCTGACCGAGCGGGACATCCTGCAGATCTTCGAAATCCGCCAGATTCTGGAACTCGGTGCCCTTGAACTGGCCTTTCCTCACCTCGGCCCAGCAGATCTGCAAAGCTTGCAAGACATCTCTGAACGCTATGAGGCAAGCACCGATCTCAGCGAGATGAAACAGCTGGATGTGCAGTTCCATGAAACGCTCTACCAGCTTCACAGGAACCCGCAGCTCAGGGACCTGATCTCTTCCTTGCGCATGAAGGTGGATGGTTACTGGCACATGTACATGAGGCTGGTGCGGCACAAATCCCGTTTCGAGAAAGACCACCGGGACCTGCTGCTGGCCTGTGAATCAGGGGACCTGCAAGAGGCCCGGGCCGTGCTGAAGTGCCATCTGGAGCAGACCGCCCTGATGCTGATGGAGCAACTGAAAGCAGAAGCACATCCGCCTGTCCGCAAACGACGGGTGCGGCCTGATCAGTGACAATAAAAAACCCGGCAAAAGCCGGGCTGTATGGAGTGGACCTTCAGGTGGATGAAGTCTGTTCCTGCCTTGCAGGCTGGGGACGGGTCACGAGCCAGCTGTACAGCATCCAGCTGAAGACCAGCAAGAGGGCTGCACTGAAAAACGCGATTCCAGGAATGGAGGTCTGGGCAGATGGGGTTGCGTAGTGGGAGAACAGTGCAGTGGACATCAGGGGTCCCACCACTCCCGTCAGGCTGTTCAGTCCACCCATGTTGCCCTGCACCACACCCTGCGCTTCTGGGGGCACTTTTGAGGCAAGTTGGGCCTGGAGAGCAGGACCGCCCACCCCCATCAGGACCGACAGGGGCATGGAGGCAAAGAACATCCAGGGAAGGCTGGAAAGACCGTACAGCACATAACCCACAATCCCCAGCACCAGGGCCACCTGCACGGTGCGCACGGTCCCAAAGCGTTTGAGCACCGGGGAAACCAGAAGCGTCTGCACCGGAATGCCCAGCACCCCTGCCACGGTCAGGGCCAGACCGCTCTCTCCGGGTCCCCAGCCGTAGCGGGCCGCCCCGTGCAGCACCCAGGTGCTGGTCATGAACTGCAGGGCCAGAGCAGTGAGCACGTTCACCCAGGCCAGACCGGTCAGTCCGGGATACTTTCCAATCACACCGAGGGAACGCAGAGGGATCAGGTTCTGAAGCGCAATGGGGCCATTGCTGCGCCTGTGGTGCGACTCGGGAAGCACCAGCAGTCCGTACAGGAAGTTCAGAAAGGCGAAACCTGCAGCAAAGATGTAAGGCAGGCGGATGTCATGCTGCCCGAGCAAACCCCCGAGGGCAGGACCGATGATGATGCCCAGGCTGAATGCTGCCCCGACCATCCCAAAATTGCGTGCCCGGGTCTCAGGGGTGCTGATGTCTGCGATGTAGGCGTTGGCCACTCCTGCACTCGCAGCAGCAGCACCACCAAGAAAACGCGCGACGAACAGCCAGATCAGGCTGGGACTGAAAACAGCCAGGGCGTACGAGAAGGAAGCAAGCAGGGCCGATCCCAGCAGCACCGGCTTGCGGCCATACCGGTCACTGAGGGCACCCAGAATGGGGGAAGCCAGCAACTGGGCGAGGGAGTAGAGCCCGATCAGCACACCGAAACTCTGGCTGGCTGTGGCAGGATCATGGGTGAGGGAGGCAACCATCTGGGGCATGACCGGAATCAAAACCCCGAGACCCAGCATGTCGATCAGCAGGGTCACAAAAATGAAGGAAACAGCGGCCTGACGGCGGGTGGACATGGCGACTCCATGAAAAAAAGATCATCCCAGGACTGGGCATGACGGACGGGAACCTGATTGCAGGCTCGGTTGATGGGTGGGAAAAGTCAGGGCATGGATGGTCCTGAGCACAGAAACCCAGAGACCTCCGAATATTACCCGGATAAAAATCTGGCGTCAATATCACCCGGGTAGAATAGGCCATCATGCGGAGATGGGTTGACAAAGAAGCCAGAGGGGATCTGCCCTCTGGCTTTAAAGCAAATGTTTCAGCGGCTCAGTCTGCCCGCACCATCAACCACTGCTGGTTGTCTCCCCCATTGTCGTCCCACTGGATGGCCCGTGCCTCTCCAGTGGAGGTGGTGTTGTTGATGGATTCCCCGTTGATGTCCAGCACTTTCAGGCTGTTGCGGTTGATGATCTTGACGTAACCTCCAGAGGTGGCCTGCACTTTCCATTGCTGGTTGGCTTTGCCGGTGCTGGTGTACTGAATGACGTTGGCTCCACTCTCGATTTTTTCACCCACGACATCGAGCACCTTGCCGCTGTTCTTGTTGGTGATTCTGTAGTACCCATTCCCCAGATCCGTGAAAATCCAGCGCTGGTTGTTCCCTTCATTGTCTTCATACTGTCCGACGATGGCCCCATCTGTGGTGGCCGCCCCGTACACGTCCAGGGCTTTCCAGCTGTTCTTGTTGAGCACTTTGTAACTGGCCCCGGAAGTGATACTGGTGTTTGCTGCTGGAGCCACCACACTGCCGATCACCACGGTGGTGATGGACTGGGCTGGCAGGCTCAGGTTTACGCTCTTGTTGCTGACCGTTGCAGAAGCCAGTTGCACCAGGTTCTCTGTGGCGGAGGTCCTGTAAAGCTGCGCAGTGCTGCCCACCGAACTGAATCCACTGAGGTTGAGGGTCAGGCTCTTTGCTGCAGTGGTGTCGTTGATGCTGACGATCACCAGCTGACCGTTGCTGTTGAGGGCAGCCACACTTCCCACATTGCTGACCGGAAGAATCTGGGCTCCAGGCCGGATGAACCTGCTGAATTGCCCCATCGCGTAATAGCCTTTGGTGTAGCTGAAACCCTGTCCGGAAAGGAAATTGGCTTTCAGCAGGCCCCAGGTGTGGTTGGTGGAGGTGCTGCCATCACTGTTTTCCACCGCCTGCCAGTACACCCAGGCCCGCACCTGCATGTCATTCAGGTCCATGCGGATGGTGTTGGCAAGTTTCAGGGCCGTGCTGAGCTGGTTTGCAGAGGTGTTGCTGGTGTCGCAGCACCCATACTCGGACATCCACAGCGGCTTGTTGTACTTCTGGGCGGTGTTTCTCAGGAGGCTGCGCTGGCTTCCCTTGTACGCGTGGGTGTTGATCTGGCTGATCTGGTTTTTCACCGCATCCGGATAACTCAGGAATTCGGTGCGGGTCAGGTCGATGTCGGTGGTGTCCATGGCAGAAACCGGGGTGGTCACGCCCTGGGCCTGCAGTGCATTTGCCACCTCACCGATGATTTTGGGCTGCTCTGCACGGCTGACATTCATGCCTTCCTGTTTCCCTGTGGAGGACCAGTACCCCGAGTCAGGCTCGTTGAGGGGCGCCACCGTGGTGAAGGTGATCCCGTCCACATCCCTGAAATGTTTGAGCACGTCTGCAACATACCTGCCGAAGTCGTCGTACATGTCAGTGCGCAGGTTGTTGTAGGTCGGGGAGGTGGCCCCGGCGGTGCAGTGGTTGGTCAGCATGAAAGAGGGAGCAGAGTTCACAAAGGCTTCCAGCAGGTTGGCTCCCCGGTTGATGGCAGCCCGGAGCACCCAGCGCTGGTTGGCATCCCGGCTCCAGTCGTACACGCCCAGACTGGTGGCAAGGCTTTGCACGTTTCCTCCAGGACGCATCTGGTTGCGGCACACGTTGTCTGGGGCATCTGCACCGAGGTTGTACCGGGCAATGTTGAACCTCAGTCCTGCATCGCCGTAAAGGGCATCCATGACCTGGTTTCGACTGGTGTCGGACCAGCCTCCAATGACGTTTGCAAACCAGGCAAGAGATGTGCCCCAACCCTGAAAGGTCTGGTAGCGAATGCGGGGGTCAACAATGGCTGTTCCGACGGCCTGTTTGCTGATCTGGGTGGATGAGACATTCTGGATGGCATTGCAGCCGACCATGAGCAGGGTCAGGCTGCCAAGCAGGGTGGCGTGTTTCATGGGCTCTCCTGTGACACTTGAACGAGGGAACGAAAGGTTTGAAACCTCCGAAAGTCACGGTTTTGCTCAGGGTATGAGCAACATCCTCCTTTTGATCAAAATTTACAAGAATGATTTGAGTATAGCCAATGGCTCTCACTGCCGCAACCCTTAAGCAGAGCATCTGCATCCAGAACAGAAAATCGCAGTTGGAGTTCAGTTGCGGCATCACAGGGCCTTCTCAGTCGCTGCTCAGGGGTTCTGGCAATGCTTTCTTGCTTCTGTATGCACAACGGGTCTCTGCGCATATGTTGACAGTGACGCCAGATCGGCCTATACTCCTCTTGTAAAGTCTTACAAAAGAAATGAAAGTTACGCAGATTTGATTGCCTTTTGCAAACAAGTTTGCATCCTTCTCAGAGGAGTCAACGTGAACATCCTGAACACGCTTGGGCAGCATGTGCTGTTTGGCGGCGACTACAACCCGGAACAGTGGCCAGAGCACATCTGGCATGAAGACGTGCAGCGCATGAAAGAGGCCGGGGTCAACCTGGTTTCGGTGGGCATTTTCGGCTGGGCAAAACTGGAACCCAGTGAAGGCCAATATGAATTTGACTGGCTGGACCGGGTGCTGAACCTGCTCCAGGAACACAACATCGGGGTCAATCTTGCCACGGCCACGGCCTCTCCTCCGGCGTGGTTTGCACTGAAGTACCCCGAGAGCCTTCCGGTCACCAGAGATGGGGTCACCCTGGGGTTCGGAAGCCGGCAGCATTACAGCCCAGCCAGTGCTGTTTACCGTGAAAAAGCTGCACAATTGGTGCGCAAACTGGCCGGGCGCTACGGCACCCATCCTGCAGTGAAGATGTGGCACATCAACAACGAATATGGCTGTCACATCTGGGAATGCTTCAGTGAAAGCACCGCACAGGCCTTCAGAGGATGGCTGCAGAAAAAATACCAGGCCCTCTCTGAAGTCAACCGCGTGTGGGGCACAGCCTTCTGGAGCCAGACTTACCACCAGTGGGAGGAAATCCAGCCTCCCAGAGCCATGCCAGGGTTCTACAACCCCACGCAGTACCTGGACTGGCGCAGGTTCTCCAGCGACATGATGCAGGAATGCATGCAGCTTGAAGTGGACATTCTGCGGGAAGTGACTCCCCACATCCCGGTCAACACCAATTTCCTCAGTGTGGCCAAGAACCTCAACCAGAGGGAACTGGCAAAGCTGGAAGACATTGTTTCCATTGACATCTATCCTGATCCTGCAAGTGAGGACGCCGCTCTGGAGGTGGCCATCCAGGGAGACTGGGCCCGTTCCATGCGGGACGGTCAGCCGTGGATCTTGATGGAGCAGGCTCCGAATCAGGTGCAATGGCGCCACATCAACGCCATCAAAAAACCCGGCCAGATGCGCCTCCTCAGTTACCAGCTGATGGCCCGAGGCGCGAGGGGCATCCTGTACTTCCAGTGGCGTCAGAGCGTGAGCGGTTCTGAGAAATACCACTCGGGAATGCTGCCGCACACAGGGGTGAAATCCCGCACCTGGCAGGAGATCAAACAACTGGGTCAGGAATTGAAAGGGCTTCCTCTGCTCAGTTATCAGCACACCGCAGAAGTGGCAATCATTGTGGACTGGGACAGCTGGCAGGCCCTGGAACAGGAGTCCCACCCTCACGTCCAACTTCGCCTGATGCAGCAGGTCCAGCAAATCTACAGGACCCTGCACCGCAGAAACATTGCTGTGGATTTCACCACCAGCCATCATGACCTGAGCAAGTATCGTCTGGTCTACCTGCCCAGCACCCCCCTGATGGACCAGGCTTCTGCCGGGAACCTGAAGAATTACGTGCGACAGGGCGGATGTCTGGTTTCTGCGTTCTTCTCTGGCATCACCGATGAGCATGACCACATCCAGCAGGGCACCGATCAGGGCAGTTACAGCCCGGGCCTCAAGGAACTCCTGGGGGTAAACATCCTGGAGTTTGCTCCCCAGCAGGACGGCACCGTGCTGCAACTCAGCAATGGCTGGGAAGGCAGCATGTGGGCAGATGTGCTGGAACTGAACGGAGCCACAGCCCTCGCCACCTACCAGAGAGAAATCTCAGGCCCGGCCATCACCTGCAACCTGTACGGAGAAGGTCAGGCCTACCACATGGGCACGCAACTCACCAGTCAGAGCCTGCAGGTGTTCACCGATCTGCTTCTTGAGAACCGCAACCTGAAGGCCCCACTGGACGTTCCCGAAGGCATCGAAGTGGTGCGCTGGCAGGACGGCACCCTCTTCCTGACAAATCCCACAGATGCACCGTGCAGCATTTCCCTCCCCTCAGCCATGACTGCACTGGTGGGAACAACAGAAGGCCACACTCTGCAGCTCGCCCCGATGGGCGTTGCTGTCCTGCAACCCCAGAGCCACCCCACCGAAGTTCTGACCCCTCAATAAGGAGAGCACCATGAAGAAGACCATCCTGTTCACCCTGACCCTGGCCCTCAGCAGCGCCGTTGCCGCCCCCAAAGGAGAAATCACGGTGTGGAGCTGGGACGTGGCCGCCAAAGCCCTGGAAGCCACCATCCCGAGTTTCAACAAGAAGTACCCGGATGTGAAAGTCAAAGTGGTCGACCTCGGCAACCAGAACGTCTATGACCGTGGCCTCGCTGGGTGTGCCGCAGGGGGAGCAGACCTCCCTGATGTGTACAGCGTCGAAAACGGTGAAGCTGAAGTGTTCTGGGCCCGTTTCCCCGACTGCTTCACCGACCTGACCACCCTGGGGGCAGGCAAGTACCTCAAGAGCTTCCCCGCCTTCAAATGGACGGAACTCAGTGTGGGCAACAAGCGTTACGCCATGCCCTGGGACTCCGGCCCGGTGGTGATGTTCTACCGCCGTGACCTCTACAAACAGGCTGGAGTCAGTGTCTCTTCCATCAAAACCTGGGATGACTTCATCAAGGCAGGCCAGAAGGTGAATGCCAAGTTTGGTGGCAAGGTCAAGATGGGTGTGATTGGCAACGGAAGCGACGATGAATGGTTCCGGATGCTGGCCAACCAGAACGGCTGCTTCTACTTCGACAATGAAGCCAGTGAAGTCACCATCAACAAGCAGGGTTGTGTGGACGCCCTGACCACCATCAAGAAGCTGATGGACGCCAAACTCCTCTCTGTAGGCGACTGGGGCGGCCAGATCACGGCCTTCAAGAAAGGTGACATTGCCACCTCGATGTTCGGGGCCTGGTACGAAGGCACCATCCGCAGCAACGGTGCAGACCTGAGCGGCAAGTGGGGCGTGTACGCCATGCCTGCCAGCAAAAAAGGCGGCGTGCGTGCAGCCAACCTGGGAGGTTCTGCCCTGGCCCTGCCCGCGAGCAGCAAGAACAAAGAAGCTGCGTATGCCTTCATCGAGCACGCCCTGGCGACCAACGAAGGCCAGATTGCCATGCTCAAACAGTACGGACTGGTGCCTTCCCTGCTGAGTGCTGCCAAAGATCCTTACGTGGCGCAGGGCCAGAAGTACTGGGGGAACCAGAAGGTGTGGAAGACCATCCTGGACACCCTGGGGGATGTGCCTGCTGCACGTGGAACCCAGTTCTTCCAGGATGCCCGTCAGGTCATGATCGTTGTTCAGGCAGATTTCCTGGCCGGAAAATACAAAACCGCCAAAGAAGCACTGGATGCTGCCGCCAAGCAGATCAGCAGCATCACCGGACTGCCCATCGCGAAATAAAGGTTTGCCGGAATGACACAAGTGCAGGCACCTGTCCCATTTCGGGTGCCTGCATTGTGCTGTTTTTAGATCCACCCTGACCTGCGCATCAGGACAGAAACACACCGGGCCTGCCTTTTGCCCAGGTCCACAGGAGGCCTTTGATGTTGAGACTCAGACAGAACCTTGTACCCTATGGGTTCTTATTGCCTTACCTTTTGATTTTCCTGCTGTTCTGGGCATACCCCCTGATCCGCAGCCTGCTGGACTCTTTTGACGATTCCCGCATTCTGGGCTTTGGTTTCACCCCTGCAAACTGGACTCGACTTTTCTCTGATCCTTTTTTCATGACCGCCCTGAAAAACACCCTGGTCATCCTGGCCATCCAGGTGCCTTCCATGCTGGCCCTGGCGATTGGCCTGGCCATTGCCCTCAATTCTGAAGTGCTGAAGGCCAAAGGGTTTTACCGTTTTGCATTTTTTGCTCCTCTGGTGGTGGGGACCACCGCCTACTCGGCGATCTTCCGCCTGATTTTCAACACCCAGTACGGTGCAGTGAACCACGGCCTGAACGCTCTGGGCCTGCCTTCTGTGGACTGGCTCAACCAGGGCACGCCCGCCCTGATCGTGATCATGCTGGCCATCACCTGGCGCTGGACCGGATACAACGCCATCATCCTCCTCGCTGGCCTGCAATCCATTTCCAAAGACGTGTACGAGGCTGCTGCAATTGATGGAGCCTCGAAATGGACCACGTTCTGGAAAATCACCCTGCCCCTGATGCGTCCAAGCATTCTGTTCTGTACGGTGCTGTCGGTGTTCGGGACCCTGCAACTGTTCACTGAGTCTGCCCTGATCACGGCCGGCGGTCCGGGGAATGCCACGATGACGCTGGGGACTTACCTGTACCAGCAGGGCTTCAGAAGCTTCAACTTCGGATACGCCAGTTCCATTGCCTACGCAGTTGCCATCCTGGGTGCCTTCGTGAGCTGGATTCAACTCCGCCTCCTCGGAAGGGACAACACATGAGCACGCCCAGACCCCTGCAAAAAGAACAGGCCATGATACAGAATCCTGTGCGTTCGAGCGTCCTGCAATCCACCCTGCTGCATGTCTTTCTCACCATTCTGGCTCTGCTGTTTCTGGCCCCGCTGTACCTGATGCTGGTGTACGCCACCCACCCGGACAACGGCATCTACTCGGGAGCCCTGTGGTTCGGCAGTGAAGCAGTGAACAACTTCAAGAACCTGCAGGCCGACACCAACTTCCTGCGGGCGATGGGCAACTCCATCATCATTGCGGTGCTGTACACTGCCGTGAGCCTGATGCTGACCAGCATGGCCGGGTTCGCGTTCACCAAGTACGAATTCTGGGGCAAGAACTTCTGGTTCGGGGTGATCCTGGCAACATTGGCGATTCCAGTGTTCGTGACGATCATCCCGCAGTACATCCTGATGGCTCGAAACTTTCACCTGACCAACACCTACTGGGCCGTGATTTTGCCCACACTTGCAAATACCATGGGCATTTTCTACATGCGACAGGCGTTTCTGACGGTCCACACGGACCTTTTGAACGCTGCACGGATTGATGGAGCCAGTGAGTGGCGGGTGTTCTGGCAGATTGCCCTGCCTGTGGTGCGCCCAGCAATGGCTGCTCTGGCGATCCTCCTGTTTCTGTCGAGCTGGAACGATTACCTGTGGCCTCTTCTGGTGCTGAACAACAAGGATGCCTACACCATTCCGGTGGCCCTGGGAACCCTGGTGGGTCTGACCCGCGTGTCATGGGGTGGGATCATGATGGGCACCGCACTGTCCACCGTTCCTTTCCTGATCCTCTTTGTGATTGCCCAGCGTCAGATCATTTCTGGCGTTGCAGGAGGCTCGGTCAAAGGCTGAGTTTCTTTCAAAGCAAACCCTGCCAGCATCTGGCAGGGTCTTTTCATTTCAAGAGTTCAGGCTCTATTTCACTTTGCCCGTGGACCCCCGCACCACCAGATGGGTCTGCAGTGGAGGCCTTGCTGTGGGTTCTTCCTCCCCCAGCAGGGACACCACCAGTTGAGCGGCCTGGGTACCGAGTTCCTCACTCGGGAAATGCACTGCGGTGAGGCCCTGCAGCACCGTTCTGGCAAAAGTCCGGTCATCAAAACTCACCACTGAAACATCTTGTGGGACACGCAGACCTGCAGCCTGCAATGCTCGAACGGCACCCAGAGCAAGCCAGTCGTTGCTGGCAAAGAGCGCCGTGAAATGGGTGCGGGCCAGCAGACGCTGGGTGAGTTTTTCCCCTTCGGCTTCTGCCCAGTCCTGACCATTGGCCGAGGCAAACAGGGCAGGATCTGCAGGAACACCTGCGGCTTGCAGGGCACGGATGTATCCGGTGTACCTGCCCAGGGTATCGGGTCGGTTCAGGGGACCGGTGATGTGGGCGATGCGGGTATGACCGAGGTCCAGCAGGTGCCGGGTGGCCTGTTCCCCGCCCATCTCATTGTCCACATAAAGGCAGGTGGAGGCGGCTTCCGGGATCAGACGGTTGAGGATCACCATAGGAACCCCTTCCTGCATGAGTTCAAGCAGATCTTCGTCTGGCAGCAGGTCGGTGAAAAGGATATAGGCGTCCAGATGGCGGCTCTTGAAGGTCTGAATGGCCTGTTTTTCTTTGCGAGGGTCGTCATGGCCCAGAGAACACATCATGTGCAGGTCGTGTTCCAGCAGGTGCTGTTCGATGGTGTTGACGATGACCCCATAGAATTCGTCTTTGAGGTTGGGCACAAGCACACCCACTGTCTTGAGGTCCTCGGTGAGGAGGCTTCTGGAAAAGGGGTTGGCCTTGTATCCGAGGCGCTCGATCACTTCACGCACACGCTGAACTTTTTCCGGGCTGACTTTTCCGGTGCCGTTCAGAATTCTGGAGACGGTGGCTGTGGACACTCCGGCTTCTCGGGCGACATCCTGAATGGTGAGGTTGTGGTGCTGGCGCATGACGGTCTCCCGGGTCTGAGTTCAGCAGACCTGTCAGAAGGATCAGGTGCTGCCCATCAGGATCAAATTTTACAAAGGCTTGCGTTGAATGCCTTCTCTGATGCACCTCATTCTACATGATTTTCACGTTCTGGCAGGGTTTTTTGATGGAATGTTCCCCAGGGCAATGTAAATGGTTTCAAGAGCTGTAGATCCTCCAGGTGACAGCTCCATCCTTTCATCGTGGAAGCCTGCTGCGCCGGCGCAGCAAACACCGGAAACGTTTCTGAAACAAAAATTTCTCGCGTTTCTTGTGAAGGACAAAACAGCCATGTTGCAGGCATCCTATCTGCTCACAGCAGAACCAACAAGCCCGACTCTGGTAAAATAGAGCATGTCTCAGATTTCAAGCACCCACATTTTATTGAGAGCCGTTGAACCCTCTGATCTGGACCCGTTTTTTGACCACCAGCGTGATCCTGAAGCCTGCCACATGGCGGCTTTCACCCGTGCAAATCCCGGTGACCGTCAGGCTTTTGATGCGCACTGGCAAAAGATCCTGCATGATCCAGACATTGACAACTGGACCATCGAGCATGCCGGACAGGTGGTGGGGCATGTGTCGTCTTTTGTGTACGACTCAGAGCGGGAAATCACGTACTGGATTGACCGGGCACACTGGGGCAAAGGGCTGGCCACCAGCGCGCTGCAGACTTACCTGAAACAGCAGCCCAGAAGGCCTTTATACGCCCGGGCTGCTGCTGACAATCACGGTTCACGCCGTGTGCTGGAAAAGTGTGGGTTTCAGGTGATCGGGGAGGACCAGGGCTTTGCCGAGGCCAGAGGTCAGGAGATCCCCGAATTCATTTTCAGGCTGGACTGAAATCAGCTCTTGATGGTGTGCTGTTCCAGGGTGGCGTAATCGTCCTGGAAGTGCATCAGCACGCCACTGAACAGGGTGTCGAAGGTGGTCTGGGGGAATTCGCTGAGGGTGGGGTAGAAGCCCACGTACTCCAGCCACACGTTGCCATCGCTGTCCAGTGAGCGGGAGAAGGCACGTTCGCGGTTGCGGGCATTGAGCAGGTTCAGCACTTCACCCTGGCGGTGCTCATAGGTTTTCTGGGTCACGCAGGTGATTTCCAGACGACTGGTGTCCTCTCCGGTGTCTGCAAGGCTGACCAGAACGGCAGCGTCGCCCATCTCGAACTTCCAGCCCATGCGGATGAAACGCTGGCCATTGTTGTCCTGCAGTTCCAGGTGCACTTCTTTTTCTTTCAGGTACTTCACGATGGTGTCAAGGGTGAGCAGGGGGGTGGTCATGTGGGTCCTCCAGAGGAATGTGCCAGTGAAGTGGCAATGAGAGGTCTTGCCCTGATGTGAGTCAATCAGAGTGAAATAAAGGCCAGTGTTGAAGTGTTGAAAAAGGGTTCAGGTGGCCCGGATGGGCTCCCCTCCCTCTTCGGGGATGAGTTCGATGACCACCCGGTAACCGAGGGCCGTGGCGAATTTCACCAGGGTCTGGATGCCCAGCGTTTCACCGGAAGCCTGGATCTGCACCACACGCGGCTGAGAAACACCCACCCTGGCGGCCAGTTCGCGGGTGGACATGCCACGCAGTTCTCTGGCTTTCTCGATGAGCCTTCCCGCTTCACGCAGGGTGATTTCGGTCTGCACGGTTTCGCGGAGTTCTGTGGGCGTCCAGGAACGGAGCTGGGACATCTTGGGAAAATCCGAGGGCTGGGCCTGACTGAACAGGGACATCAGCTCCAGACTTGGGTTTTCGTCCAGATCGGCGATGTCTTTGAGGCGGCGCACGATGTCCTCGGTGCTCACAGGGACCGTGCTCCGTCCAGCACATCTCTGCCCTGCAAATCTGCACTGCGCACTGCTGCACAGCCATTGAGCAGTTTCATGCTGGCCCGTCCGTGGTCGCTGGTCTCGGCGTGAACCAGTACCACCTCTTCAGGGTTGCGCCAGTAGAAATACACCCGGGCGCAGGCCTTCTGGTTTTCTGCGTCGGTGCGCAGTTCAAACAGTGGAGAGCCCTGAATGGAATGCACATAACGACTTTTGGAGCCGTTGATGTACAGGTCCTCGCACATGGCGAGGCAGGCATTGACCGCTTCGTGCTTGCTTGCCTCTGCCATTTTCAGCAGGTCCTCGATGATCAGAGGCTGGCTTCTGCGCTGTTGCGGATGCCGGGCAAGGAAAGAGCGAATGGTCATGCGATAAGCTTACTCTTATCGGGGTGATAAGTCAATCCTTATCAGAAGTGGTCAGCAGTCAGCCCTCAGCAGTCAGCAAAAACAACGACAACTGCAGTTTCTCTGAAGAACTTCAGCATGAAGTCACAGAAAAACCCTGTCTCAGCAGGTTCAGGCTGGACAGGGTTTCTGGCTTGAATTGTGCCTCAGGTTAGCCCAGCAGCCAGTTTTCTGCTGCCTCACGGGTCTCAAACACCCGAAAAGCCTGCCCTTTGTTGGCTTCAGAGACCATTTCACGGAAGCGCAGGTGCTGTCCCTCCTGGTCTGCCAGAACCACTGCTGTTTTCATGTGGTAATTGATGAATTTCTGCAGCATGGCTCCCGCCACTCCAGTCTTAAGCTGAAAAAAGTCTTCTGATAAGGCTTCTGCATGGAGCAGGAGCAGGCCTGTCTGCTGTTCCATTCCGAGCGCCACCAGATCCAGTGCATCTTGCTCTGAACCCAGCAGAGGGCTGGAAGAAGTCACTTCGATGTATTTCTGGTTTTTGTGTTCAATCACCTGATGGTTCATGGGGGTTCTCCTTGAGGTTGAGCAGGTTCTTTCTGACCCGACTGACCCAGTCGAGTTCGTTGTGGTACGAGGTGATCAGGCTGTCACGCATCATCTCCCACAGCAGTTTTTCTCTGGAGGTTCTGGCGGGAACATCGCTGTTTCTGCGCATCTGTTCCTGCACGGTGCGCAGCCCGACTTCCAGTTCGTCTTCGTAACGCTGGATCAGGTTCAGCAGTTCCTGGTCTTCAAGCTGGTCTGCCCAGGCCAGTTGAACCAGAAAGGGTTTTTTGAATTCTGGCAGTTCGATGTCGCCCAGCACCCACTTTCGCAGGGCTTGCTGTCCCTCTTTTGTGAGGTGGTAGAGCTTTTTCGAGGGTGCCCCTTCCTGATGCAGGGTTTCGCTGGTCACCAGCCCCTCTGCCGAGAGTTGAACCAGGGCTTTGTAAATCTGGTTGTTGTTGCCCGACCAGTGCATGAGCGTGGAGCCTTCAAAGAATTTCTTCAGGTCGTATCCTGTACAGGGTTTCCAGCTGAGCAAACCCAGAATGGCATGGTTGATCGACATGATGCCCTCCTAACATATGTTAAGAGTAACATATGATTCTCTGAACTGCCTACGTCATGTGGCGGGTGAGGTCAGCCCAGCACTGCCATCAAAAAACCAGGAAGGGAGAACTTTCCTGGCTGCACTGCAACACAAACCTCAGCTTTTCCAGCCAATCCTGAAGGCCTGAAAACGAGATGGAGGAAGTCGGACTTCAAAAACAGCCACATCCCCTTCCATGCCCTGTGCATGCAACATGCTGCCCGAGAGGAGGTCGGTCAGGGTCTCCCCTCCTGGCACGCGCACCCTCCAGCTTTCAGGACGTCTGGCAAACGATTCCAGCACAAAAACCCCACTGTCATAACAGAAGAGGCCCACATCACCGGGGCCATCCAGTTGCACAGGCAGACCTTGACCCAGCACCTCCCTGAGGGCACCCAGCACCAGAGGGGGCAATTTTGGCAATTCGGCAATGTGGTCTGGCACCGTCAGGGTGTACAGTTTTCCACGGGAATAATTGTCATACATCAGGAGGGAAATGTTGTTTTCCCCATTGAACCCTGCGATCACCTGCCAGGTTCCGTTGGTGCAGTAATCCAGGACCGGGAACAGCACCCTGTGATCCCCGTTCTGGAAGGTCCTGAAAGTGCAACTGTGCGTGTCTTTTCCGTAAGCCTGCACCTCCAGCTTTTTGCCTGTCGGGGTCAGGGTGGTCATGGATTCAATGCCCCTCCCCTGCATGCGTTCCAGAAATCCAGAGGTCATCACCACATTCCCGCCGTTTTTCAGCAGGGTCTGGATTTTCTGCAGGACCCCACTGTCCTGCGCAGAGGTGGCCGTCACCAGAACACACGCCGCCTGCTCGGGGAAATGGGGGGTGGGTTCAATGGGAATTCCAGCCATCCCGAGGTAATTGTAAAGGTGGTCTTCTCCTTTGCCCTGGTGGGGATGGTAGGCCCAGACGCCCAGAGGCCCTCCAAGTTCAGCTGCAATGTGGTCCAGTTTTTCCAGTTGAAACCCCAGGGGAGGCACATGCACAGAATCCCGAAGCAGCCCGTAACAGAACAGGGTCAGTTCTCTGGCCTTGCCAAAAACCGTGAGGTAGGCCTGTTCCAGATAATGGTCCAGAAAACTGCAGTCGAGGTTGTCAAACCATCCTCCTCCATTCTGACCAGGCTTCAGGTGTTCCATCCAGCGCAGAAGCGAATAGGAGGCGTAACGGGGTATATGCTGCTGGCTTGTTTCAGGGTCGCGGGTTTCCGTTCCGGTGTACACCCCATCAAAAAGCCCTGGCTGGGTGAGGGTGTTGTATCCGGTCCCTTGGTACGACTCGATCCAGTTGGGGTATTTGATGATCATGCGGCTCCGGGGGTTCACCCTCCTGGCCGCCTTCATGACCAGATTTTCCGAGACCTCGGTCATGCGTTCCAGACGAAATTCAGCCCAGCTTCTGTCCCCTTTCTGTTCCAGACAGCTGTCACAGGCGCAATTGTTGAAGAAGAAATCATCGAAGATGACCTCATCGAACACCGAGGCTGCTTTTTCCACCTCTGCCTGAAATTTTGCTCTGGACCGCTCATCGGTGTAGCAGATGCCTCCAAACAGGCGTCCGTAGCCTGCCCGGTAGGTGTCTGGAAGGGTGGGGGTGATGCCTCCAGACACCTCAATGCCCCTCGATTCAAAAAAGGCTTTCAGGTGCAGCAGGTCTGCTTTTTCAAGGCTGATGTCTCCACGGTGGCTCTCCAGATACACCTTGCTGAGTTTCAGGTGGTTCTGGAAAAAGGCCAGATCCTTCTCAAGCTGCTGTTCGGTGATGTGCAGAAGGTCAGGTGCGGGACAGTACAGGGCCAGTTTGAAGTTCTGGTAGGCTGCGGTCATGGTTGCTTCCAGTGTGATCTGAAAAGCCTTTCATGCAGGCAGTTGTCTGGTGGAATGGCCTTTCCAGCACGTTTCAGAGTTCTGCCCCAGGACCTCCAGCAAAAGACAGATTGAATTTGACGTGCTGCACCCGAAACTGTGCCCAGGGCACCCTGTCGTCAAACCAGATCACCTTTCCCACAGTCGGGAAAAGCTGTCCATTCAGGGGTTCCCATTGCACAGATTCATTCAGCCACAACGTTCTGGATGGGCTGTCCGCAGCTTTGTAGCGCATGGACTCCATCAGGGTGAGCAAGCCCGACCCTGGATCAAAGCGCACCACAAAAGTCTCGGTCTGGTCTTCAAAAGGCACCCTGAGCAGGGCAGTGCTGGCATCCACAGGCTCCCACTTCACCCGGGGATCGGTCACCCACAGGGCAGGAAACCAGATGGCCTCGGCCCACAGGGCAAGGTTTGCGCCCTGGTTCACTTTTGGCTCTTTCTCGGTCACCCCAGAGGGGAGTTCCATGCGGCCCTGTCCGTGTGCATACACTTCTTTCACGGTCATGATGCGGATGCCATACCAGGTGACTTCCATGTCGTGACGGTAGCCGTACCCCGTCCGGTGCAAAAAGCGAAATCTTGCCGGAAACCGGATGCCTCCCAGCCGCAGATGGGCCAGACCCGTGATTTCAGCCGTCTGAATCTGCGGGACCTGATTTCCATAAATCTTGCGGAAAAACCGCTCCACAGGAGCAGGAAGGTCTGCAGGCAGAGGCAACGGGTTGACCTCTGTTGCTGCAGAAGAGGCAGGATAAGGCGCAGAAGGCACCAGCAGACCACCGTACAGGAAAGCTCCAAGGACCAGAAGCCAGACCACCACTTTGAACATGGCGTTCACCCTTTCCAGGCGACACCTGCAGCTCTGGATTGGAGCAGGCCGCCCGATTTTTCACCATAAGCCTGCTGTGAAATCAGGAGCAAGGACAATGGTCAGGGATGGCTTCCTCAGAATTCAAGTTGCAAAATCCACATCAAAATCCTTCTTCTGTAGATCAGCCATGAGTCCAGACATCAGGACAAAAAAAGATCGGGCCTTTTAAAGGCCCGATCCTTCAAAACATGCTTTACTGCAGGGTTTTCTGCACGTTCACGATGCTGATACTGCCCTCAGGGTCCACGGTGTAATCGTCACTGGGTTCCGCCTCATTGGCGACCAGAACGTACTTGCCGTCCGGTGTGAAGGTCAGCATGTCTGGCAGGGCACCTACAGTGGCCTGTCCCTTCAGGTTGCCCTCGGCATCAAAGAAGACCACCTTGCCTGCGTCGGTTTTGACTTTGGCCTGAACCGCCACGGCCACCAGCCCACCCCGCACGGCCACACTGTTGGCAGATTCACCGTAGGTGTCCAGTGCCCATTGTTTCAGGGCACTGGGTTTGCCGGGGTCTTTGAAGTCCAGCACATCAATGGTCTTGCTGTACCCATTCACCACAAAAAGGCGTTTGCTGGCCTTGTCGTAGGCGACAATTTCCGCTGCACCTTTGTCCAGCACAGATTTGCCGTTCTCTGTGAAGATGTGGCGGCCTTTCAGAGTCAGTTTGCCTGCATCTGAAACGGTGTAGGCGGTGGTGCTGCCACTGACCTCATTTCCCACCACCAGCAGGTTTTCACCATTGGGGCTGTCTGCAGCAGGGATGAAAAGCACCCCTTCTGGACCCAGGTCACTGGTGCCTGCGAAGTTCTTCAGGTCCTCATTGAAATCCCGGTTGTTGGTGTGGTCCACAAAGACAGGTCTGGTGGGGTCGCTCACATCAAAGGTCATGATGCCCCCCTGACGTTCCAGACCCACGAAAGCAAAGGTCTTCCCGGCAATCTCTGCAGTGGTCACCCCTTCTGGTTCGGCGCCTTTGTTGTCACTGCGGTTGTCGATGGTGTTGCTGGTGTGGTTGGCATTGAAGTTGGCAGCATGTTTGAGGGCCACCTGCTGCTCGATGGTGTCTCCGGTGTCACTGACCTGTTTGCCCTCTGCGTTCCAGATGCTGATGCTGCGGGCCCCAAAAGCATAAAGGGTGCTGTATTTGCCGTCTTTCTGGCCGAGGGTGGAGGTGACATTCAGACGGGCCAGGGCTGCGGTGTCATCGGCAGTGAAGTTCGCAGGGTCAAGAGCCAGTTTGGAAACAGAGGTTTCCTCCTTGAAATCGCCCCATTCTCTGGCGTCCCCTTCATTCGCGGTCACCAGGTAGGTCTTTCCGGCCACCTGAAAGCTGGCAATGGCGTCTGGCTGGTACATGCCCTTCACCTTCACCTTCTGGATTTTGATGGTTTTGTCGGTGTCGCTGACATCCATGCCTTTCCCGGTCAGGCTGTGGTCCTTGTAGCCCAGCGGCACAATTTCACGGATGGTGCCACTGGGAATGTCCAGCACAGCCAGGGCATTGTTTTCCTGCAGGGTGACCCAGGCGGTTTTTGAGTCTGCACTGACGGCAATGTACTCGGGCTCCAGGTCCTGGGCCACCGTGGGGTCGTTCTTGCCAAAGAGGCGCACCCCGGCGGTCTTCAGGGCTTCTGCCCTGCCATTGAAGCCATTGAATTTCGCGTGGGTGACAGGCTGGGTGTCCACAATGGGCAGGGGAGCATTTTGCTGGCAGGCCACCAGCAGGGACAGAGAAATCAGGCAGTGGGACAGTTTCATACGGGCTTCATGAAACCATGCGTGTGTCAGGCGCGGGTTTGCTGGCACATCATGGGGCCTGCCCGGCCAGCCTGAGTCTGCGAAGTTGCGCAGTTTTCTTGTGCTGATGGGCCTGCATCCGGCCAAAGACATCCTGCAGAACGTCCATGGCCTGCACCACACAGGGGCCTTTGTTGAGCATCACGCATTCGGCACGCTCTGCCATCGCAGCGTCGGTGATCTCGGCACGGGAGGGAACCCCCTCTTTGACCAGACTTTCAAGCACCTGTGTGGCCCACACCACCGGGATGTGGGCAGCCTCGCACAGCCAGAGGATTTCCTCCTGCACCTCGGCCAGACGCTCAAATCCGACCTCCACGGCCAGATCTCCACGGGCAATCATGACACCTGTGGGCTGGTGGGAGGCTGCCTGCACCATCAGTTCCGGGAGGTGACGCACCGCAAGGCCGGTTTCGATTTTCAGGATGAGGCCCAGGTCAGGTCTTTCCAGACGGTTCAGGTGCTGCTGGAGGGACTGCACGTCCTCAGGGGTCTGCACAAAGGAAAAAGCCACCAGATCGGCATGTTCCACCACAAAAGGCAGATCCAGCACGTCTTTGGCGGTCAGGGCTGGAATCAACAGGTCGAGATGGGGGAAATTGATGCCTTTTTCTGCCTTCAGTTTGTACCCTTTGGACCGGGTCTGCTTCACCCTGAGGCAGATGCGGTCTGGCAGGACCTCCTCCACCACACAGCGCATTTTGCCATCGTCAAACCAGACCTCGCTGCCCACCTCGAGGAGTTTCAGGGCCTCGGGCAGACTGCACCAGACGGCAGGTGCAACGGGGTCACTGGCGTCTTTCGCGTACAGGTTGAGGACATCTCCAGATTTCAGGCGTTTCTCTGTGCCTGCGAGGATGCGGCTGGTTCGCAGTTTTGGCCCTCCAAGGTCCATCACAATGCGGCAGGAGCGTCCAAGTTCACGGGCATGGGAACGGACCTGCTCCACCATCTGCAGCCACACGGTTTCATCGTCGTGGGCCAGGTTGATGCGGGCCACATCCATGCCGTGCTCCAGCAGGTCACGAACCAGTTGAGCATCTGTGGCGGCCTCGGTGGGTAGGGTCACCATGAGCCTCACCCCGGTGCCTGTGCTGGCCTCACCGAGCAGTTCAAGGGTGTTGCTGCGCAAGAGTTCAGAGCCCTCGCCCCATGATGCAGAAGCAGGATGGGTGTAAGGTTCTCCCGTCAGGGCATGAAGGGTGGCCAGCACAGCCTGCAGCTGCAACAGAACCCTGGATTCACTGCGGCCCAGGGTGGACAGGCCATAACGGCCCAGTTCCTGTTGCAATTCACGCAGGTCCATGCGCCGCAAAGCCAGATAAGAAGCCAGATTGAGGGCACTGGGCCGGAAATTTTTACGGACCAGATCAGGTTGCCAGTGTTTGAAGGTGCGCTCACCCTCCTGCTGCACCTGCTGGTGCATGTCCTGCAGAACGGCAAGCAAAGTGTGAGGGTTCATGCTCCACAGGTACCATCCGGGTGTCTGCCAGGTGTCCTGTGAAAGGTGCAGAATGCTTGAAAAGCTGCAACTGGCGCATCAGGGACATCTGCGCGCCGCAGCTCTGGTATGGTCCTCTGGGAAAAGGAGGCTGCATGGAAGCATCCCTGAAAATCATCACCGAAGACGGCCCGGAGTGGGTGGAAGCAGACCGCATCTTCGCCCTGGTGGAAGGTGGAAGGCCCCACACCTGTTATGTGCACCTGAGGGCCATCGGAAAGCACAGCCATCCCAGAATGCTGGTGGTCGAGGAGGACCTGCCTGTTGTGGACCGCCGTTTGCAGCGTTGCCTGAACCGGGAGCAGGGTGTTTCGACCTGAAATTTTCACTTCATCTGTTCGTGCAGGAAACGCCCCAGTGCTTCAAAGTCCGACCAGTAGATCCGCTGGCGCACGGCTTTCAGGTCCCGCACCAGACAGCCCTCTGTGGCGGCTTTTTCGTAGGCAGATGACCTGCGGATGCTGATCGGGGCCACAAAGTGGGTGTGCTCCTGAATCACCTGTCTTGCCTGTTCCAGATCCTTTGCAGGTTTGGGGGGTACATTCACGAAAACCACCCAGTAGGTTGCCTCCAGATCTTTCAGGGTTTCGATGGTGTGCAGGGTGCCCTGCAGGGCCAGGGCACTGGGCGTGGTGGGCACCACAAAAAGGTCGGTGTCTCTGGCAATGTCTTTCAGGCTGCGTTTTTTCGGTCTGGCCGAGGTGTCATGGATCAGGGTCTCAAAACGTTTCTTCTTGATGTCCTCGTCGTCTGAAACCACCTGAAAAGGCAGTTTCTTGCGCGAGGCCCAGGCCAGACTGGTGGGGTTCGGGTCCATGTCGATCAGCAGGGTTGGTCCCTGGGTCTGGAAGTATCCAGCGAGATGAATGGCGGTGGTGCTCTTGCCCACCCCACCCTTGAAGTTGCACACGGTGATCTGACGCATGCTGGTATTGTAGGAATTCACACGCTGGCTTTGGTCAGGTGTCAGGGAAATGTCTGCCTGAGGTCAACCCGGAACAGTCGAATCGTTTTGATTTGCATAGACAGGTTCAGAAACGCCACATCCGCCTGACAAAACCCTCAGGGTAAACTCAGCTCATGCTGGATGTCAGAGGAGCCCGCAAGCGCCTGAAAACCGCAAAAGAACTGCTTCATGACCCCACCCCCGAGCATCACCAGGAGGTCCGTGAAGACCTGCTGAATGCCTACCAGACCCTTACCACACTGGCCCATGATGTTGTTGACCTGCCCAGCAAACCCCTTCTGCTGCAGGACTTTCGCCTCAACCACAACTGGTCCAGGGACCTCATTGAAGATGCCCTGCTGTGTCTGGACGATGTGAAAACCCACCGCACCCAGCGCGAAAAACTGCTGATGACGGCAGCTGAATATGTGCGGGAAGCCTATCTGCTGATCTGAGGTGGTGCAGGGCGGTCAGCCATCAGCCGTCAGCAACAGATGACGCTGGGCTGATGCAACAGGCAACAGATCAACTGCTGGATGTGTCTGTCCTGATCTTCACGTGTTGGTTGATCGACGCCAGAAAACTGTACGTTGCTCAAGTGTCTTGACCGTCCCGTTCGCTTTGCTCGGCAAAAAGCACTGCAGTGCTTTTTGTGAACATCAATCATGGCTGATGCCATAGCACCCCAGTGTTTTTTGGGCTGATGGCTGACCGCTGACCGCTGATGGCTCCCTCCATCAACACCGCCCTTCCAGCGCTTTCAGTCTTCCCCCTACCCGCTGGTTCGCAACAGGTTTCACAGATTCTGGCGGTCCCAGGCCCATAAGATGGAGCGTGCCATTTTGCGAGAAGATGAAATTGCGTTTGAAAAAGAAAATCCCCATGCTTTCAAGGGAGCCATCTGGTGGCTGATCGACTGAATTTCTTCCCCATCCCTCTGGAGCCACGACCATGACCTTTTTTCCTGTACAGTCCAGCTTGCTGGATGCCAGAGCCCTGGTGCATCAGGTGCTCTCGGATTATGACCTTCCAGAGCCCATCAGCTGCAAGCTGTATTTGCGTGGGGACAATGACACCTATCTGGTCCAGGCCGGGGACCAGACCCATTACCTGCGGGTCTACACCCACAAAAGCGAGCAGGAATACCACCTGAGAATTGCCACCGAAATTGATCTGCTGGAGATTGCCCATGCTGCAGGTGTTCCGGTGGCCCGTGCCCTTCCTCGCAAAGATGGGAGCTACCTGAACCTGCTCTCTGCCCCGGAAGGCATCCGTCCTGCAGTGCTTTTTGAGGGGGTGCCCGGTGTACCTCCAGAGCGAAACCTCACCCCTGAACAGGCCAGAGCTTATGGGAAAGCCGTGGGGGAACTCCACAAGGCCTGGATGGTGGATCAGGTGCTTCCCCTGCCCGTGTATGACGCTGTGGCCGTGATGGAAGAACCACTCAGAAGGCTGGAGCCTTACCTGCAAGACAGGCCTGAAGATTTTGCATTTTTGCAGCGCACTGCCGATCTGGCCTCCATTTACTTCAGCCAGTTGCCGGATCACGCTGCAGCATATGGGGTGATTCACGGCGATTTGCACAAAACCAATGTGCTCATCACCGAAACTGGAGACCTCCACCTGATTGATTTCACCACCGTTGGCTATGGCTGGCGTGCCCATGAGCTTGCCGTGCTGTTGTGGTCCACCGCCTTGGTCAGTGATTTTGAACCCCGCAAGTTCCCACAGGTGTTTGAGGCCTACCTGGAGGGATACGAGTCCGTGCGTCCCCTGGACGAAGCCGAGAGAAGGGCCCTTCCCCATCTGGCCGCCGCCCAGCACCTGTGGATCATGGGGGTAGAAGTGGATCTGGTGGAAAGTGGGCGCTCAGACACCCACTGGATCACCTCACAGGGATGGCTGGACCAGTGGATCGGGTGGCTCAGGGCCTGGGTGCGCCTGCATGAATGAGCTGAAGTGCGTTTCATCAGGAGGCATCAACAGACACCTCCTGATGAAATGGTCGGTGAAAATGTGAATTTGTCTTAACAATCCTCCGTCAGAGCAGAGAAATCTACCGTTCCGTACAATGGTCTCAGGAATTTACAGCTTTACAGGCTTCTCAGGCTGCCCGATTCATGGCAGCAGACCTCCACGGAAGGTGCGCCATGCACGAATTTCACATTCTGACCCTCGGGACGGCGCAGGTGCAGCATCTGCAGCAGGACGTTTCCTTTCACTCTGAAAGTGCCCGGGACATCCTGTTCTACCTGCTGAGTCACCCAGAGGGGCGCAGCAAAGGGGACCTGCTGAGGGACCTCTGGGAGGAAGAAGCCACCCCCGCAGTCAACAACCGCCTGCGGGTCAACCTGCACCGCATCCGCTCTGCCCTGGGAGCCACAGGGACCCTTCGGGAACAGCAGGGGCGGTTGCAGCTTGCTCCTGAGGTCTTGCAATCCAGTGACCTGCACCAGTTCTACACCCTGGTGAATGAAGCCCAGTTGCTCGGTGGTCAGGCCCGACTGGACAGGCTCCATGAAGCCCTGAAGCTCTGTCAGGGTCCTTTCCTGGCAGGTTTGCAGGGAAGCTGGATGGAAGAGGCCCGCGAACAGCATCAGCAGGCTTACCTGAAGGTGCTGATGGAGGTTTCTGATCTGCACTGCCTCACCCGCGACTGCCTGCCTTCGGTGAATGCTCTCCATCAGGCCCTGAAAACGGACCCGTTTCTGGGGGAAAACCACCACCAGCGCCTGATGGCCTGTCTGGCCGTTGCCCAGGACCGCTATGCAGCAATCGCGCACTACCGCCGCTTCCTGCATTTCCTGAAGCAGGACATCGAAGACACTCCCATGTTGGAGACGGTGCAGCTCGCTGAAAGCATCAAGGCAGGTCAGGGCTGTTGCCCCCGAGATCCTGCTGCTTCTGCAACCCTGCCTCCCCCTGTGAGTTGTCCTTTTGGATTCCAGAATGGCTGTCAGTTCCAGGCTGTGCCGGGTCTGGAACATCTGCAGGAAATCCCCGTCAACTGAACTTCAACCCACCAACTGGCCTTTCCTTTGATCTGGAAGAGGCCAGTTTTTTGCTTTCCCTCTGGGAGGTTGAACACAGAGGTGATGAACTGCAACCTTATGTGGTCCAGGACCTGCTGTCATCCAGAATGGTTTTTGCGTGATTTACAGGACCTGCATCCATCAGAATGGTAACAGTTTGAATGCATATCATTACACTCTTTACGCTTTCATGACATAAGTATTGGGCAACACAATTCAACGGAAACAATCAACCAAAAACCAACTTTTTCATATATAGTGAACCTATAAGATTGACCTCAAATGTCATTAAATGGTAACAGTCAGGGTATCATGTGTAAATTATCACTTACAAGGATTAATTGTAATCACGCTTTCATAACAACTTTGACATCGATTATTTTATCTGATAGTTTCATATACATGAAACGCAGAGGATCAACTGTGAGATCAAATGAAGGGGCAATCGATGTCTAATGCCATCCTGGCTCCTGTTCCTCATCTGCTGTTGATTTCTGAGATTGCCCAGATGCTGCAGGAAAAGCTCAGGCAATCGGTGGCCTCTGCAAGCAAATGGCTGGTCCATTCCTGCACCCACATGGATCAGGCCCTGCAAATGGATTTCCCACAGGGTCCAGACCTGGTGGTGCTGGAAGTGCCCTCCCAGGGCAAGGGGCTGTCTTCCCAGCTGGATCAGGCCCGCACCCTCTGGCCACACAGCGCCTACATGCTCTTCACCTCGAATCCAAAACTGGATGTTCTGGACCTCAAAAATCAATTTGAGGACATCACCATCCTGCAAGCCCCGGACCTGCGCACCCTGTGCTCCAGCATCGAGCAACACATGAAAGCCACCTTTCCCTTCAGCGGGCAGGAGCTTTCCCTCACGGAGGTGCTCAAGCTTCTGGCCCGTCAGAAAAAAAGCGTGATGGTGCGGGTCCATGCTGGACACCACTGGGGCCGCCTCCATCTGGAACAGGGCATCCTGATCGACGCAAAAGTTGAATCCCGACCTGCCCAGGGTTACGAAGCGGCTTTGGAGATGCTGTCCTGGCATGGGATCAAGGTGTTTCTGGAACGCCTCCCCGCCCTTCTCCCGCACCCGATCAACCCTGAACTTGCCACCCTGTTGCTGGAAGATGCGGCACCTTCCGGCACCCCTGATCACGCCGCAATCCCACAGGAGGGCTCACAGGACCCCATGTTCTTCAAACGACCCACCCGACGGGCCATGGACCCACCAGGCCCCGAAACCCCACAGCCACCGTCCCAACCCGAGCAGGAACCTGTTCCGTCTTCTCCTGCTGCAGAAGCAGCCCCTGTCAAAAGTGAGGTTTACAACATGGCCAGCATCAAAGAAACCCTGGAATCTTCCCTGAGCACCATCGACGGAGCCACCGCCGCAGCCCTGGTGGACTACAACAGCGGAATGGCCCTCGGCACTGCCGGAGGGGGCATGAATCTCGAACTCGCCGCCGGAGGCAACACGGACGTGGTCCGTGCGAAACTGCGCACCATGAAAAGCCTGGGCATCCAGGGACAGATCGAGGACATCCTGATCACCCTGGACAACCAGTACCACATCATCTACCTGATTCCCAACACCCCCCTCTTCCTGTACCTCGTGCTGCAGAAAGACCGGGCGAATCTGGCCCTGGCACGGTACAAACTGAAGTCTCTGGGTGGGGAACTGAAAGTTTGATGGCTGGGCATTGATCCCTCTTTTTTGCTGCAGGAGAATTGATTCTCCTGCAGTTTCTGTTGAACCTCTTTTTGCAAGACCCCTGAGAAGGTCTCACCTCAAGCTGCTGTCTTCCGCACATGATTGGACCCTCCATCAAATCTCCACACAGATTCCACTGCCCCTCCACCACCCGGGGCCAGACTGGGACGTGGAGGTAAGAATGTGCGTGTTACACGTCCCCTGACCCTGCTCCTCCTGATGGGGTCCCTTCACAGCCTTGCGGCTCCGGTGACACCGCAGGACATCCTGAACCTGATTCCCGCTTCTCCTGCCGGACAGAACCTGGCGCTCAGTGAACAACAGGCCCAGCAGACCCTCAATGCAGCACAGGCAGCCCTGGATCTGAAAGTCACTGCAGGTGGCAATTATTCGCTGAACACCACAGATTTCACCAGCACCCAGCAGAGCGGGAGTATCAACCTGGGGGTGTCTCTGCCCGTACTGCCCTGGGGAAGTGCTTTTGACAGCCTGAAAACCACCCAGCGCAATTACAAGGCAGCATTGCTGGACGCTCAGGACGCCCGAAACAGCCTGACCAGCAAGTTGATTTCAGGGTATTACAGCATCCTGCTGGCCGAACTGGACCTCAGACTCGCAAAACAGAATCAAAGGCTGGCAGAAGTGCAGCTTCAGGTGGTGCAGCAACAGAAAAATCAGGGCACCGCTGCCCAGGAGGCCTTGCTCCAGGCCCAGCAGAAACTCGGCACCACCCAGGTGAACACCCTGAAAGCCCAGAATGCTCTGGATGCAGCCCGGGCCACCCTCTCGAACACCCTGGGAAGGCCCATCCCTGAAGGGGAATACACGGCAGCAGTCCTCACAGGTCTGCCTGAACGCACCCTGGAGGCGTGGAACGCCCTTGCCCTCTCGCAACGCAGTGACCTCCAGAAAGCAGCCCTCAAGCTGGAAGCTGCCCAGGACGCCCTGAATCATGCCCTGGAAGACCGCTGGAGGCCTGCAGGGACCCTCTCCACTGGACTCAGCAGCGGTGCATTCGGGGTGGATGTCAGCCTGAACGTGCAGACGGGTGTGCTCAGCAGCAGTGCAAGTTATGCGTTTCAGGATGGAGGCCCTGGAGGCTACAAATTCAGCCTGTCCGCAAGCATCCCGATTGTGGACGCCAGCCAGGACGCCACCATTCAGGCCAATCAACTTGCTGTGCAGGTGGCACAGGCCACTGTGGAAAGCACAAAACAGAGCGCCCTGCTGGATGTGGCCCAGAAATACGCCAGCGTGCAGGTGGCGGCCTTGCAGGTCAAGAATGCCAGCGGTGCCCTTGCTGTTGCCGCCGAGCACCTGAAAGTCACGGAGGCACGGGTCAAGGCTGGACTCAGCACCCCACTGGACCTGACGTCTGCCCAGATCGCACTGGCACAGGCTGAAAAAGACAGAACCGCTGCAGAGGTTTCCCTGCTGACCGCCAACCTGGACCTGATGAATGCAGCAGGACAGACCTACCGAGGAGGAGTGTTGTGAGAAAAAGCATTGTGGTGATGGCCCTTCTGGCCAGCGGCTTGGCTGCTGCACAGACAAACACAACCGTGACCTTTCAGAACGTCCTGAAACTGGCCCTGGACCGGGGCACCGATGTGGCGAACCAGAAAACAGCCCTCGCCACCGCACAGACCGACCTGAAGGCCAAAACCGAGGACCCCAGCACCCTGATTCTTCCCCTGACCCAGGCCCAGCAGAGCGTGAAGCTTGAGACATTAAAGCTGGACTTTGTGAAACTGCAGGTGGCCCAGAACGTGCTGAACGCCTACCTGAATGTGCTGGAAGCGCAGGAGAACCTGAACGTCCTCAAAGCCCAGCTTGACCTCGACCAGATGAACCTGGACATCGCAAAAGCCAAGCTGGCCACCAAAAATGCAACACAACTGGACGTCAGCAAGGCCCAGAACACCTTCAACTCCAGCCAGCAGGATCACAAGAACGCCCAGGCGAATTTCCCTGTTCTGAAAGAGAAACTGGACGCATTTACAGGTGGAGCTCTGGCCAACACCTTCACGGTCAGCGAACCCCAGCTGAAAGTCACCTCCTACACCCTCAGTGACCTGCTGAAAAACGCCGAGAGCAAACTGCCCACCCTGCTGCAGAACAACCACAGCGTGACCATCGCCCAGATGAACGTGCAGTTCTCGGACAACGATTACACCCCCAGAAGCACCCTGGACAGTGCAAAAGCCACGCTGGAAACCTCACAGCGTGCCCTGGCCTCCCAGCGCACCAGCACACAGAGCAGCATCAAGGACGCTTACCAGAATGTCAGCAGCACCCAGGAGCGCATCAAGGTGAGCCAGGAGGACCTGAACAACGCCCAGGCGACCCTCAAGCAGGATCAGGCCAGGTACAAAAACGGCACCATTGCCCGCTACCAGCTCAGGCAGTCTGAAGTGGCAGCCCTGAAAGCAGAACAGACCTACCTGCAGGCCAGAGACAGTTATCTGAAAGCTGTGGCGGCCCTGGCTGTGGCCTCGGGAACAGACACCCTGAACACCCTGGGAGGCCCCCAGTGACACCCCGCACCCGGGGCTTCCTGATTGCAGGAGGCGTTGTGCTGGCCCTGGGCGCAGGTGGAGGCTGGTACTGGACCACCCAGAAAAACAAACCTGCCGAAACTGCGGTGGCCCAGATCCAGACCGCGCAGGTCACCACGCAGGATTTCCAGATCACCGTGGAGGGTCCAGGGTCCCTGCAGGCCAGCAACACCTATGCCGTGAAATCCAATGTTTCGGGAAAGGTGCAGCAACTGAAAAACGTGGGGGACCGGGTGGTGCGGGGGCAACTCATCGCCCGCATTGACCCCACCCAGTACCAGCAGGCCGTGACCGACGCCCAGATTTCCCTGCAGAAAGCCCAGCTTCAACTCGACACCCTGAAAACCAACCAGAGCAGCACCATCCTTTCTCAGCAGCAAAGCATCACCAGTGCACAGATCAGCTACGACAATGCGCTCTCCGATTACAACACCGCCGCCGCTGCCCTGAAAGCCAACCAGACCATCTACAACGCTGGAGGCATCAGTGCTCAGGCCCTGCAGGACTCGAAAAACGCCGTGCAGAAAGCAGAGAGCGCCCTGTCAAATGCGAAACTGACCCTGGCGAGTGCAAGGGAAAACCTCTCCACCAAGAGCACCACCGGACAGCAGGACATCAGGAGTGCCCAGCTTGCCGTGGATCAGGCCAGACTGTCCATCAAGACCGCCCAGGACAACCTGGCCCAGACCAAAATCTTTGCCCCCATCTCGGGGGTGATCAGCACCCTGGACAGCCCGGATGGCACCATGGTCTCTGCAAACAGTGGCGTGCTGACCTTACAGGACGACAGCAAAGTCAAGGTACCCGTGCAGGTGGATGAAACCGAGATCAGCAAGGTCAAGGTGGGACAGCGGGTGGAAGTCACGCTGGATGCCCTCCCCGACCAGACCTTTGAAGGGAAAGTCACCCAGGTGGACCCCTCTGCCACCATCTCCAACAACATTGCTGTTTTCAATGCCACGGTCACGCTGGAAAACCCGGATCGGGTGCTTCGTCCGGGCATGAGTGCAGAATCCACCATCATCACCCTGGAAGTGCCTGGCGCAATGATGGTGCCGAAAACAGCGGTGGACACGGTCAGGCGGCGGTCTTACGTCAACGTGCAGAAAGAGGATGGCAGCATCGAGGCCGTGCGGGTCACCACGGGACCCGACGATGGCAGCAACGTGGTGATCGAATCGGGCCTGGAGCCCGGGCAGAACGTGGTTCTGCCCACCACCGCTTCTGCAGCAGGTGGTCAGAACGGTCAGGGAGGACAGAACCGCCAGAACACTGGCAACAATTTCCGGGGCGGAGCAGGCTTCGGGATTCCACTTGGTGGAGGATTCGGGGGCGGCAGATGACCCCCGTCGTCGACATCCGGCAGGTCAAGAAAATCTACAAGATGGGTGAGGACACCTTTGAAGCCCTCAAAGGGGTGGATGTCACCATCGACCCGGGTGAAATGGTCTCCCTGATCGGACCTTCTGGATCTGGCAAAACCACCCTGATGCAGATCATTGGTTTGCTGGACCGTCCTTCTGCAGGTCAGTACCTCCTCAGTGGTCAGGATGTCACCCAGCTCAGCGAAAACCAGCGCAGCGAATTCCGAAACCAGCACATTGGCTTTGTCTTTCAGGCCTTTTACCTGCTCTCCAGAATGAATGTTCTGGAGAACGTCGAGGTTCCGCTGACCTACGCAGGGATGGGAGCCCGGGAACGCAGAGAGATCGCCATGGGTCTGCTGGAAAAAGTCGGGCTTGCAGACAAATGGAGAAACCTTCCCTCTCAGCTTTCTGGGGGGCAAAAACAGCGGGTGGCCATTGCCCGTGCCCTCACCACCAACCCAAGTTTGCTGCTGGCCGATGAACCCACCGGAGCTTTAGATACCCGAACCGGCCATGAAGTGATGAACCTCTTCGAGTCCCTGAACCAGGAAGGGGTGACCGTGGTGATCGTCACCCACGAGATGGAAGTCGCAGAGCGCACCCGGCGCATCATCCGCATCCGGGATGGCAACATCGAGCGTCCGCAGGTGGAACACGCATGAGCAGCACCAGAACCACCTCCAGAACGCACCCCTCAAAGCCTTCCAGACGGAGCATCGGTCCAGGGGTGATTTTCCGCATCGCCTGGAAAGCCATCATCGGGAATCCCCTCAGGTCGGCCCTGACCGTGCTGGGGGTGGTGATCGGGGTGGCCGCCGTGGTCGCCCTGGTGATGATCGGACAGGGCTCGACCAGCAACATCACCCGATCCCTGGAGAGCCTCGGAACCAACCTGCTCACTGTCGGTCCCAACTTTGGGGGCAGAAACACCGGTGGAGGGGGCATTGTTCGATCTGGGGACCGCCAGAGCATCACCATGAAAGACGTGGAGGCCCTGCAGCGGCAACTCGGAACCCAGGTGGCAGGCATTGCCCCGGTCAGCCAGGGACGTTACCAGATCAAATTCGGCAAGAACAACCTGAATGTGCAGGTCACTGGAACCTGGCCCGATTACTCAACGGTGCGCAACTCGGCTGTGGAGAAAGGGGCTTTCTTCACCCAGACAGATGTGGATACCCGCAAACGCACCGCAGTGATTGGATATGGCGTTGCACAGGACCTGCTGACAGATGTGGACCCCATCGGGCAGAAAATCCGCATTGGTGGGATCTCGTTCACCGTGGTGGGCGTGTTGCCAGACAAAGGGGATGCTGGATTCTCCAACGCCAATTACAGCGTGCTGATTCCCCTCTCCACCTTCCAGAAACGCCTATCAAGATCCAGCACCTCCAACCCCACCGTCAGCAACATCTACATTCAGGGACCGGACCAGAAAACCCTCAAGGACCTGCAAAACACCGTCACCGAAATCATGGCCGCACAACATGAGCAGAGTGATCCAACAAGTTACGACTTCCAGGTGCAAAACCAGGCCGATGCTCTGGAAAGTGTGAACCAGGTCTCCCAGACGCTCACCCTCTTTCTGGGCGGTGTGGCTGGAATCAGTCTGCTGGTGGGCGGCATTGGCATCATGAACATCATGCTGGTTTCGGTCACCGAACGCACCCGCGAAATCGGCATCCGCAAAGCCCTGGGGGCCAAACCCAGAGACATCCTCACCCAGTTTTTGACCGAATCCGTGGTGCTCTCCGTGGGAGGGGGCCTGCTCGGGATTGCCATTGGACTGGGACTCGCAAACGGAGTTGGGAAACTCCTGAACATCACCCCCGTGATGTCGCCCACCAGCATGCTGCTGGCCTTCTCGTTCTCGGTGGTGGTCGGGGTCTTTTTTGGATATTACCCTGCCAGCCGTGCCGCACGCCTCGATCCTGTGGATTCCCTCCGGTACGAGTAAGAAAGGAAAACCATGAAAAAACACCTCCTCTTCATCAGCCTTCTGCTCCTCACCACACCCGCCCTGGCCCAGCAGAACCAGGGACAGAATCCGGGAGGACAGGGGCAACGCCAGTTCCAAATTGATCCAGCACAACGGGCCAGGATGCAGGCCTTTCAGCCTGTGCTGGACCTCTCCCGCACCCTGCGTATGCTTCCAGAACTGCACAAGCAGAAAGGGCTGACCATCACCAAAACGCAGGCCAGCAAACTGATCCCCATCATCAAAGACATCCAGACCCGCAAATCCCTGAAACCCCAGGATGCAGACGCCCTGCTCGGCAAGATTGAAGATGTGCTCACCGATCCGCAGCTGACCTGGATCGACAAACAGCAGATCCGCAGACCCGGTCAGGGAGGACAGAACGGACAGAATGGGCAGGGAGGGCAAAATGGACAGAACCGTCAGGGCGGACAATTCCAGGGCAATGGCCAGAATGGGCAGGGAGGGCAGAACAGACAGGGCGGTCAGGGAGGCAACCGTGGCTTCGGGGGCTTCCAGGCCATGATGACCGCTGCAAACCCCTTCACTGTGGACCCGTTCAAAGGACAGGTGACGGCCCTGATGGGTGTGCTGCAGAAGGTCAAATGAGGCCCTGAAACGCATTGCTGTAGGGGCGAGCCGACGGCTCGCCCCTACAGTGGTGGATTGAGATTTCTGCCACGAGGGCGCAGCGTGCTGTCTTGTGCAAAACAGGAGACCGCATCCTGGTCTCCTTGCACGCTGCGCCCCTACATGGGTGGTGACAAGTTTCTGCCTTCTGCCTTCTGCCTTCTGCCTCCTGCTGCGCTGTCACATCCAAACCTCCAAAAAAGATCTAATCTGGGATTGATCTTGTGGAGGTCTCATGAAACGATTCAAAAAAGCCATCACCGCTGGACTGGTCCTGCTGGGCATGTGGTCCGTGGCCCAGGCCCAGTTTGCTGGAGGTCTGGGAGGCAAAATCAACAACCCCATCGGGGCCACGCAGGGGCAGTCTGTGCTGAACAACCTGAACCGGGACAGCCTGTTTGGCAGGCAGGGCCAGACGGAAATCACACGTCCTGCAAACACGGCAGTCACCACGGAGCCGAAAACCGAAAACCCTCAGCTGACTTCTCAGGTGACCCGAAAAGATGCAGGTTTTACTCCTGGACCGCACATCTACCCCCAGAAGCTTGCAGCGACGCTGGACCCTTCAATGGTGGACCAGCAACAGGCAGCGGACATCTTTGAGCAACTGCTGCAGGTGTACGATGAGCAGGTGGCCTCCCAGGACGCCCGCCTGAAAAACAATGTGGTGGGGGCCATGGTGTACTCGACTTACGTCTCTTACTACATCCTGACCGGAATTGAACTGACCGAGCCCCAGCAGGAAGGTCTTTTTGCTGCCCTGAACCGCACCCTCCTTGCCGAACCCAACTTCACTTCACTGGACGACACCACCCGGCAGGAGATGTACGAGGCCCTGGTGATCACAGCCTCCACTGCACTGGGCACCTACAGCAACTCTGCCACCGATGCTTCACAACTGGACACCGCCGAGATGCTCTCGGAGTACCTGATCCAGACGATTTTCCAGCACAGCGCTGAAGAGTTGCAGTTCACGGATGATGGGGTTCAGCTCATTGAAGCGTCTTACATGTGATGGTTTATGCTGGATGCCATGACTGAAGTTTCAAGACAACAGCAGAACATCCTCTCGATTCAGTCCTGGGTTTCTTTTGGACATGTGGGGAACGCCGCTGCAACGTTCCCCCTGCAACGCATGGGGTTCAACGTGTGGGTGGTCAACACCGTGCAGTTCTCCAACCACACCGGGTACGGGAAATGGAAGGGCATGGTCTTCCCTCCCGAGCATGTGCGGGAAATCATTGAGGGCATCTCGGAGCGCACTTCCCTGGCTGAGTGCGATGCGGTGCTCTCCGGTTACATGGGAGATGCCAACACCGTGGCCGCCATTCTGGAAGCGGTGCGGCGTGTGCGGGAGGCCAACCCGAAAGCCCTTTACTGCTGCGATCCTGTGATGGGGGATGTGGGCCGGGGGGTCTTTGTGCGCCCCGAAATCCCAGACGTGATGAAGGCCCTGGCCGTGAAGGCCGCTGACATCGTGACCCCCAACCAGTTTGAACTCGAACTCCTGACCGGACACACCGCAACCACCCTGCAGGACATTCTGGCTGCCGTGGAATTGCTGCGTTCGCAGATTCACCAGGATGGACCCCGCATTGTCATGGTCACCAGTGTGATCCGCGAGGATGCCTCCAAAGACCACATTGAAACCCTGGCCGTTTCAGATGAGGGGGCATGGCTGGTTCAGACCCCCATGATTCCTCTGGACCCGCCCCGAAACGGAACCGGAGATGCCATTGCGGCCCTCTTCCTGGGGAACTACCTGAAGACCCGCGATGTCAAAAGCAGTCTGGAGAATGCGGTGTCTGCACTGTATGCGCTGCTGGACCTTACCCACCAGAGGGGCACCAGGGAGATTCAACTGATCGCTGCACAGGAAGAATACGTGCAACCGAGCCGCAAGTTTGAAGCGACACCTGTTCAGAAGTCCTGAGATTCCTGACCAAAAAGCCCTGTGAATCGTGCAGGGCTCTTTTTTGTTCGGTTCAAATCCCGTATTTCTGCATGAGCTGGTCCAGCACCCCTTTTCGAATGGCACCCTTCGCAATCATTGAAAAGAGCGGAAGCAACATGCCCAGCGGTCCTGCGGGAACGGTCCCAGAAAGGTGCACCAGGACCGCCAGATGCTGCAGGTTGATGGGGATGCCCTGGGCATTGGTCTGACCATCATTTGCCAGTCCATAACCGATCATCAGGGCCTGCTCGAATCCGGTGTGGCCCGGCACCAGTTCCACTTTGAAGGTGCACACTTCATCTGTGGTGTTGAAGAAGCGGTGCAGCACTCCAGGAGGAGCCACGGCCTTTTCTCCTGCCCTGAGGGTCAGGATTTCCTTGCCCACCTGCAGGCTGAGCTGTCCCTGCATGCACTCAAAACGCTCCTCAAAATCCCGGTGGTAATGCAGGCTGTTGCCCCCTCCCACCGCAAGCTCCACAATGACGCGGGTGCTGCTCTGCCCGGTGCGGTCTGCATGCTGCAGGAAAGTGACAGCATCTTTCTGCACAGCGTTGTAAATGCGGCGGTTTCTGGGTTTCAGGTCTTTAAGGGTTGTTGCGGTGATGTCCATGTGTGCCTCCACGGTCAGGGCATGTTCGGGTGCCTGAACTGATCTGGAGTGCAGTGTAAGCAAGGCTGCATGATTGCCTCATGGTTGGGGTTTGCTTCCCCAATGGCCTTGAAAGGCAGGGGACTCTCAAAGCCATCATCTGAAGTCGCTCTGCCTTTCAGGAGTCTGCAAGAGCAAATACAGTTAAAAAGCTTTCATGCTTGGAGGCACGGGTTCAGCAATGGTTCAGGTGGCATCATCAGGTCAGAACCTGCACTGCAGGAACGGAATGGAGACCCATGCAATCCCTCGTGACCCACCATGTGTATGATGTGCCGCTGGAAATCGCAACCAAATGCTGCCAGCTGGCAGATCTGCACCAGCCTTTCGGGCCACGGTTCCAGAGCTTCTCCAGGCGCGAACTGCTGCGAGTGGCCGATGAAGTCTTCGGGTGTGTGCCCGACAACCACGAAGATCTGGAAGAAGAGGACTTGCTGGACTGCATCACCCGCACGGCAGCAGAAAGACAGTCCCACCAGATGTTCGTGCTGCAGCTTTCCGGGAATGTGGTGCAGGGTTTTGTGCTGCTGGTGCCCGTGACAGCCCTGCCCGTGTTTCTCTCCATTCTGGAGAGCTCGAAATTGCGTCTTCAACACTAGGAATCTGTGGATCTCTGGCACCTCAGGCTGTTGATGCTGTTTGAGGGCGAGCCCTCTGCGCACACAGCCTACGGCATATGGCTTTTTCTTCTCTGGCCCGATGGTGGTATCCTGTAACGCACAATGAGCGACCTCACAGACGCCAGACACGTCAGTCCCAATTTCATCACCGAGATCATTGACAGCGACCTCTCTGCAGGGCGCTACAAGAAGGTGGTGACCCGTTTTCCCCCGGAGCCCAACGGTTACCTGCACATCGGTCACGCCAAGGCCATCTGCCTGAACTTTGGCATCGCCCTCGATTATGAGGGGCAGTGCAACCTGCGTTTCGATGACACCAACCCTGAGAAGGAGAACTACGAGTTCGTGAACTCCATCCGTCAGGATGTGGAGTGGCTCGGGTTCAAACCTGCTCAGGTGCTTTTCGCCTCGGACTACTTTGAGAAGTACTACGAGTGCGCCATCCAGCTGATCAAAGATGGGAACGCCTACGTGGATTCCGTCTCTGACGAGGAAATGCGTCAGCTCAGAGGGAATCTGGAGACCCCAGGAACCCCCAGCCCTTACCGGGACCGCAGTGTGGAGGAGAACCTCGACCTGCTTGCCCGCATGCGTGCAGGCGAGTTCCCCGAAGGTGCCCATGTTCTGCGTGGGAAAATCGACCTGGGCAGCCCGAACATGAAGCTGCGCGACCCTGTGCTGTACCGCATCCTGCACTCTGCGCACTACCATGTTGGGGAAGGCTGGCACATCTACCCCCTTTATGACTTTGCCCATCCCCTTGAGGATTTCATTGAGGGGATCAGCCACTCGATCTGCACCCTGGAATTCGAGAACAACCGGGCCATTTACGACTGGCTTCTGGACAGCCTGAAAGGCAAATGCGGCTTCCCCGAGAACCCCCGTCCCCACCAGTACGAGAATGCCCGTCTGGTGCTCGACAACACCGTGCTCTCCAAGCGCAAACTGATCATCATGGCAGAGCGGCGCTACCTGGACGGCTGGAACAAGCCTTTCGAGGCCCCAGTGATCAGTGGCTGGAGCGACCCTCGCATGCCCACCATCTCTGGAATTCGCCGCAGAGGGGTGCGCCCTGAGGCCATCCGCGAGTTCATCCGCCGGGTGGGGGTCTCCAAGACCAATTCCCGTGTGGACCTGAGCACCCTGGATGCAGCGATTCGAGATGACCTGAACTTCATCTCTCCCCGCGTCATGGCTGTCCTGAAGCCCCTGAAGGTGGTCATCGACAACCTGCCTGAAAATCATCTGGAAGAACTCGATGCCCCCTACTGGCCGCATGATGTGCCCAACGAGGGCAGCCGCAAACTGCCCTTCACCCGAGAAATTTACATCGATCAGGACGATTTCATGGAGGAGGCCGCCCCCGGATTCCAGCGCCTGACCCTGGGGGGCAAGGCCCGTCTGCGTTACGCCTACAACATCACCTGTGAGGCCATTGTCAAGGACGATGACGGCAACATCATCGAACTCTTGTGCAGTTACGACCCTGAAAGCAAAGACGGTCCCAGAGGGGTGAAAGGCGTCATTCACTGGGTCAGCGCAGAGAAAGCCGTGCCTGCAGAATTCCGTGCCTATGACCGTCTGTTCACCGTGGCCAACCCTGATGCTGAAGAGGGAGATTTCACCGATTACCTGAACCCCGATTCCCTGAAGGTCTTCAAGGGCTTTGTGGAACCCAGTGTTCTGCAGGACAGCAAAGACACCCGCTACCAGTTCGAGCGTGTGGGGTATTACTGGCAGGACCCCGAGGACAGCACTGCTGAAGGGCTGGTCTTCAACCGCATTGTGACGCTGAAGGACTCTTTTGCGGAGAAAAAAGCCGAGGGCAAGGGGCAAAAGGCAGAAGGCAGAAAGCAGAAGGCAGAAAGCAAGCCTCAGGTGAAAAACGAAGTGGTCCTGACCGCTGAAGAGCAAACCCAGGTGGATGCCTTCAAAGCAAAAGGCCTGAATGACTCTGAGGCCCTGACCCTGACCCGTGACGGGAAGCTGAGGGCTTATCTGGCCGATGCTGGAGACCAGATGTCTGTGCTGGCAAGCTGGGTGATCACCGACCTGTCTGGGGCCATCCGCGAGGGCCGCAACTCGGTGACGCTGGATCAGCTTTCAAATCTGGTCAGCAAAATCCAGAGCGGCGAAATCAGCAACCGCATTGCCAAAGATGTGCTTGCAGAAGCCCTCGAATCAGGCAAAGACCCCAGTGCCATTGTTGAGGAAAAAGGCCTGAAGCAGGTCAGCGACACCGGCGCACTGGAAGCTGTGATCCGTCAGGTGATGGACCAGAACCCCGACAAGGTGGCTGCCTACCGTGGGGGCAAAACCGGCCTGATGGGCTTCTTTGTCGGTCAGGTCATGCGGGAAACCAGAGGGCAGGGCAACCCACAACTGGTGAATGAACTGGTCGGGAAGTTGTTGCAAGGGTAAAATCCCCCTGTTCCTCGCGCTGCTCGGAACTGTCCCCCTTGACAAAGGGGGATTTTTTGTTGTCTGGGAGCACTGAGGCTTAAATCCCCCTGCTTCTCGCGCTGCTCGGAACTGTCCCCTTGTTAAGGGGGATTGCAGGTCGTCTGGGATGGCCTCCAGGTGAGTATCCCAACAACCCCCCAACGCTGACGGGGGGACCGCAGAGCGTCAGCGATGCGCGGGGGGATCTTGCCCACCACCCCCCCGCCCCTTCTGAACAACTGTTCACACCCATTGACGCACTGCTCAACAGGGGGTACTTTCAGAGGAAGTGCAGTTTTGAATTCAGATGTGGACCTGTTTCAGGTGAAGGAGCCCCATGACCTACATTCTTGCTCTTGATCAGGGCACCACGTCCTGCCGCGCCATTGTGTTTGACCATGAAGGCTCGGTGCGAGGGGTGGCCCAGAAGGAATTCCAGCAGATTTTTCCCCGCCCAGGGTGGGTGGAGCATGATGCCCTGGACATCTACAGCACGCAGGTGGGGGTGACCAGTGAGGTGCTGGCCCACCTGGGCATTTCTGCCCGGGATGTTTCTGCCATTGGCATCACCAACCAGCGGGAAACCACAGTGGTGTGGGACCGGGAGACCGGTCAGCCGATCATGAATGCCATTGTGTGGCAGGACCGCCGGACTGCGGGGCGTTGCGATGAACTGCGCCGGCAGAACCAGGCGGAGGTCTTTCAGCAGAAAACAGGTCTGGTGCTGGACGCCTATTTTTCAGGCACCAAGCTGGAATGGATTCTGGACCACGTGGAGGGGGCCAGGGAACGTGCAGGGCGTGGAGAGTTGGCCTTTGGCACCATCGACACCTGGCTGGTCTGGAAGCTGACCGGAGGGAAAGTGCATGTCACGGACCCCAGCAATGCTTCCAGAACACTGCTGTACAACATTCACACAGGCGACTGGGACGATGAACTGCTGGAGATCCTGAGCATTCCCCGCAGTGTGCTGCCTGAAGTCCGGTCCAGCAGTGAGGTGTATGGGCAGACCCTCCCCCATCTGTTCGGAGGCGAGATCCCCATTGCAGGGATTGCCGGGGACCAGCAGGCCGCCACCTTCGGACAGGCCTGTCATGAAGTCGGAATGGCGAAAAACACTTACGGAACGGGCTGCTTCATGCTGCTGAATACGGGAACAGAAGCCATTCCCAGCCAGAACAACCTGCTGACCACAGTGGCCTGGAAGAGGGATGAACAGCTGACCTATGCTTTGGAGGGCAGTGTCTTCATGGCAGGTGCGACGGTGCAATGGCTGAGAGATGGTCTCGGCATCATCCGGGACAGCAGTGAGGTGGAAGCCCTGGCAGCAACGGTGGACACCACAGACGGCGTGTACCTGGTGCCTGCTTTTGTGGGTCTGGGTGCCCCCTACTGGGACCCTTATGCCAGAGGAAGCCTGCTGGGCATGACCCGTGGAACCACCCGTGCCCACATTGCCCGTGCCGCCCTGGAATCCATCTGTTTCCAGACGGCAGACGTGCTGCACGCCATGCAGGAGGACTCCGGGATTGAACTGAAAGAACTGCGGGTGGATGGAGGGGCCTCACGCAACAACCTGATGATGCAGTTCCAGGCCGACATTCTGGGTGTGCCCGTGGTGCGCCCAAAAGTCACCGAAACCACCGCACTCGGTGCAGCTTATCTGGCAGGGCTGGCGGTGGGGTACTGGTCCGGGACATCAGACATCAGCAAACAGTGGCAGGTGGATGAGCGCTTTGAACCGTCCATGCAAAAAGAAACCCGCGAGAAACTTCTCGCAGGCTGGAAGAAGGCTGTGGATCGGGCCAGAAACTGGGAAGAGCACGAATAAAACCTGTTCTACTGGACCCGAAATGGAAATCAGAAGCTCAGGGAAAGCATGCCCGTTGGAAAAGGAACAACAGCAACAAAAAGGGTCAAATGTGTAGGCTCTGCAGGGACCCGATCAAACCCTCTTCCGGCTCAGTCTGCTCTGCAAAATGACCACCAGCAGCAGAAACAAACCCCGGATCACGCTCTGCCAGTAGACCGACAGGTTGATGAACCCCTTGCCGTTTTCGAAATTGAGCACATTGAAGATCATGCCGAGCAGCAGCACGCCCACCAGGGTGCCCCACACGGTTCCGACGCCTCCGGTGAGGAGCGTCCCTCCCACCACCACAGCAGCGATGGCCGAGAGTTCCCAGCCCACCCCCTCGGTGGGTTGACCGGCCCCAAACTGGGAGGCCAGAATCACCCCGGCAAGCCCGGAGAGGGAACCAGAGAGCACATAAACCCAGAATTTGGTGCTGTCCACCGGAAGGCCCATCAGCCTTGCCGCTTCCTCGTTGTCTCCCACAGAAAGGGCGTAACGTCCAAAGCGGCTCTGGGTGAGGGCCAGCCCTCCCATCACAAAGGCCAGCAGCATGATGCAGGCAGGAATGGGAAATCCAAGGAAATCTCCCTGCCCAATCTGGATGAAGCTTCCGGCGACCTCCACACTGATCGACTGGTTGTTGGAAATCAGCAAGGCCAGGCCCCTTGCCCCGAGCAGGGTGGCAAGCGTGACAATGAAAGGTGCAATCTGCAGACGGGTGATCACCGCTCCATTGATGCACCCGATCAGGGCACCCACCAGCACGGGAACCAGCAGCCCCAGGAAAGCACCTTCAGGGCTCAGTTTTGCAGCCACCACACTGCACAGCGCAATCACACTTCCCACCGAGAGGTCAATCCCTCCGGTGATGATCACGAAGGTCATGCCCAGGGCAATCAGGCCAAACATGCTGTTGTACCTCAGGACACTTTCGATGTTGTACTCGCTGATGAAACCCTCATACCGGAACCCACCGAACACCATCAGCAGAACCAGGGCAATGAGCACGCCCTGTCTGCTGATGGCCATCAGGGGTTTGATGGAGGGTCTGCTTGCTGTGGTCATGTCATGCCCTCCTGCTGCGTTGCAGGGCCACAGCACCCACGATGATGCCCGCTTTGACGATCAGGGCCACCGAATCGGGCACCCCTTTGGCGAGCAGGGTGTACCGGATGAGCTGGATGATGAGTGCCCCGATCAGGGTCCCGACAATGGTGGCTTTTCCACCTTCCAGCAGCGTGCCCCCCACCGCTACGGCTGCAATGGCATCAAGTTCCATGTTCTGTCCCACCTGGTTGGCGTCACTGGCCGAATTGATGGCGATGGTGATGAGACCAGCAATGCCTGCCAGCAGCCCACTGATGGCATAAACGGCATACTTGATGCCCTGAATGGGTACCCCGCTCAATCTGGCCGCTTTCTCGTTGCCACCCACCGAGAGGATGTGCCTTCCGAGCACCGTTTTGCGCAGCATCCAGGCCGCAAGCACCACAATCAGGACCATCAGGATCACCTGAAAGGGAATCCCGAAAGGTTTGCCCATCCCGATGTACTGAAAGGCCGGATTGGTGAAGGTCTGCAGGTTGCCCCCTGTGAGCACCTGGGCAATGCCGCGGCCTGCGATAAACAGAACCAGCGTGGCAATGATCGGCTGAAGCTGAAACTTGCTGACCAGCAAACCGTTGAACAGGCCGAGCAGGGTCACTGCAAGCACAGGCAGCACAAAAGCCAGGGCGATCCCGTAAGGGCTGTCCTTCAGTCCTTCTGACATGAAAATCATTGGTGCAAGGGCACCCGCAATCGCCATCAGGGACCCCACTGAGAGGTCAATGCCTCCGGTGGCAATCACCAGGGTCATCCCCACCCCCACAATCACAATGGTCGCCACCTGCGTCAAGTTGATGTTCAGGGTCTGCATCGACAGAAAGTGCGGGGTAAAGATTGCATTGAACACGAACAGCACCAGCAGGGTGATGATGCCACTATACTGCTGCAAGAAGGTTTGCCAGCTGAACTTCCGCTCCGGTCCGTTGTTCTTGGGTTTCATGGTGTTACTGCCCAGCATGCTGTGCCCCTTCTGCTCCGGCCATGGCATGCATGATGTGTTTCTCGCTGAGGTCTTCTCCGTGCAGCTCAGCCACGGTTTCCCCATCCCGGAGGACCACCACCCGGTGGCAGCCCTCGGTGAGTTCTTCGAGTTCTGAAGAGATCATCAGGACCCCCAGACCGTCTTCAGCCAGATCGCTGATCAGCTGCTGGATTTCTGCTTTGGCCCCCACATCAATGCCACGGGTGGGTTCGTCCAGAATCAGCAGATCCGGGTTCATGCACAGCCAGCGGGCCAGCAGCACTTTCTGCTGGTTCCCTCCGGAGAGTTCCCGGATGGGTTGCTCTGGAGAGGAGCATTTGATCCCCAGCCGGGAGATGAATTTGTCCACAATCTTCTGCTGCGCTTTGCTGTCGATGATTCCAGCTTTCGCAATGCGGGGAAGCAAAGCCAGGGTGAGGTTTTCCCTCACCGAGAGGTGCGGGATGATGCCTTCCTGCTTGCGGTCTTCACTGCAAAATCCCATCCCCAGACGAATGGCTCCCTGCGGGGAGCGCACTTTTGAAGGCTGGTTCTTCCAGCGGATGGTCCCCTGGTCTGCTGGATCTGCCCCAAACAGCACGCGGGCGGTCTCTGTGCGACCCGAGCCCAGCAGTCCGGCCACACCCAGAATCTCACCCTTTCGAACACTGAGGTGCACATTCTGCAGTCTGGGCGCGCGTTTCAGCTGCTCCACGGTCAGGATTTCTTCTTTGACGGTGCTTTTCAAGGTCACAAAGCCCGTGCGTCCCTGGCGTTCCATCTCATCAATTTCACGCCCGAGCATTTTGGCGACCAGTTCAAACTTGCCAATGTCCTGGATGGGTCCGGTGTGGACAGTGCGGCCATCTCGCATCACGGTGATCCGGTCCGAGATGGCATACAGCTCATCCAGATAATGGGACACAAAAATCACGGCGACATTTTCACTTTTCAGTTTGCGGATCACCGAAAACAGGGTTTCCACTTCGGATTCGTCCAGCGAACTGGTCGGTTCATCCATCACCACCAGTTTTGCTTTCTGGGAGATTGCTCTGGCAATCGCCACCATCTGCTGCGTCGCGATGCTGTACTCGCCGAGGTCGCGCCTGACATCCAGAGCAAGACCCATGCTTTGCAGGACCTCTTCGGCCTGTCGGTGCATTTCTTTCCAGTCAATCAGACCAAAGCGTCTGGGTTCACGTCCCAGCAGGATGTTTTCGCTGACACTGCGTTTCAGAACAAGGTTCACTTCCTGGTAGATGGTGGCAATGCCACCGTTCTGGGCTTCCAGAGGGGTCCTGAAGTGCACCTCTCTGCCATCAAAATGAATGCTTCCGGAGTCCTTGCGGTAGGCTCCGGTGAGAATTTTGAGGAGGGTCGATTTGCCTGCACCGTTCTGCCCGATCAGGGCGTGCACCTCTCCGGCCTGGACCACCAGTGAGGCGTCTTTCAGGGCCAGGGTGCCGGAAAAAGCTTTGAAAATGCCTTGCATGGTGAGCAGGGGTTCTGACTGGGATGGGGTCATGGTTCTCCTTTGGTCAACCCATCTGGCCTTTAAAAAGGCCAGATGGGTTGAGGAGGGAAGAGGAATCAGTAGGCAGTGTTGAGGAGCTGTTTGGCGTTTCCAGCGTGAAATTCACGGTCCGGGTTGATGATCTTGGCAGGGATTTTCTTGCCTGCAGCATAATCTTTGAGGGTGCTGTAAGCTTTGGGACCAAATTTGGGGTTGCATTCGACCACATAGGCGATCTTGCCATCCACCACCAGTTGCACGGCTTCCTTGCCCCCATCAATGGACAGCACCAGCACGTCTTTACCGGGCTTTTTCCCCGCGGCTTCCAGGGCAGCGATGGCCCCAATCGCCATTTCATCGTTGTGGGCGTATACCACATTCACTTCCGGGTGGGCCTGCAGCAGGGTTTCCATCACCTGGCGGCCTTTATCGCGCGCAAAATCTCCGGTCTGGGAGGCCAGGATTTTCATGCCAGGGTATTTCTTGATCACATTGTCAAAGCCTGTTTTGCGGTCGTTGGCTGGACTTGACCCGGTGGTGCCCTCAAGTTCGATGATGTTGGCCTTGCCGTTGGTCTTTTTGGCGATCCACTCCCCAACCCGTTTGCCTTCTTCAATGAAGTTCGATCCGATGAAGGTCACGTAGTCGGTTCCTGCCTTGGCGAGGCTCTGGTCCACATTGCGGTCAATCAGGAACACCGGAATGCCTGCTTTTTTGGCTTCCAGAATCACCGGAGCAAGGGGCTTTTCCTCACGGGGAGCAAGGAAGATGGCATCCACCTTCTGGGCGATCATGCTGCGCACGTCTGCCACCTGTTTGGCAGCAGAACCTGCAGCATCGGTGTAGACCAGTTGCCAGCCCAGTTTTTTGGCCTCGTCCTGCATGCTTTTGGTCTGGGCAATGCGCCAGGGGTTGTTGCTTTCTGTCTGTGCAAATCCGATTTTGTATTTGGCCTTCACTGCAAGTTTGGGCAGACCCGTGTCTGCGGCCAGAGTGAAAGCGGAAAGGGTCAAACCCACTGCCAAAAACATCAACTTTTGTTGTTTCATGATAGACTCCCCTGCACTGTCCCAGATGGAACAATGCCAGCAATTCCTTTGCAGACAGGGCAAACAGAGGCAGCACATCTGCTGTTCTGCACACCACATGTTTCACAAAAGGCTCAGGTTTTCGTGACCTGTCCGAATGGTACAACCCCGATTGATTCATGTCAACATTTTTAGACTTTAATTTCTGGACCCGTTTCAGATAGAAAACACCTTCTGAAACGCCTTTTTCGACTTTCTGTTTTCTGGTTTCGAAAGAAAGTCTTTCAGGAGACCCTGTAGACTTCCACCAACCACTCTGCTCATTTGATGTCCCACAGAAGATTTTCAATTCATACCAGTTTTCTGGATGTTGTGTAACAATTTGTTACATTTTCAAGCGAAACCACCCAGAATTCTTGATTTTTTCAGAATTTGAAAAATCACATCCGTCAAATTCTGGAGCCAGAAACAGGAAGTTCTTTGTCTGGATCGAAAAAACATCTATTTAGCGAATTTGATCCATTTGGCCAGGAGAGAACACCGTGTCGTTTATGTCAATTCTTTTTGTATAATTACCACAGTTTCGGACACACTCAGAGCACACCCTCAACCTTTCCCGGTCTGAGCACTTCTCAACCCTGTTCAGGAGAATTCATGATCATCGCCCGCAACAAAACCCTGGTGGTCGAGGGAGAAGAAGCCCTCAAAGTCCTCTCTGCCCTCAACTCCGACACCCGGCTTCTCATCCTCAGCCTGCTCTCGCACCGGGCGATGAATGTCTCCGCCCTCACCGAGGCTCTGGGTCTTCCCCACTCCACCGTGAATTTCAACCTCAAACAGCTTGAGGATGCCGGACTCCTGAACATCCAGTACATGCCAGGAACGCGCGGCAGACAGAAAATGATCTCCAAGAACTACGATGAGATCCTGCTCAAGCTGCCCGGCGTGGCCATCGAAGCAGACCAGGACGTGGTGGAAGTCTCCATGCCCATCGGCAACTACAAGAAGTTCGAAGTCAAACCCACCTGCGGACTGGCCAGCGAAAGCAAATACATTGGCCTGATCGATGATCCCAGAAGTTTCTATGAACCCGAGCACGTCTATGCCCAGCTGATCTGGTTCCGGACCGGTTTTGTGGAGTACGACTTCCCCAACAACCTCCCTTACGGCTCGGTGGCCACCGAAGTCGAAATCAGCATGGAAATCTGCTCGGAAGCCCCGGAATACGACCTCGACTGGCCCAGTGACATCACCCTGTGGGTCAATGGCACCGAAGTGGGCACCTGGACCAGCCCTGCAGATTTCGGTGGTGTGAAAGCCAAACTGACCCCGGCCTGGTGGTCTCTGGACCAGACCACCCACGGTCTGCTGAAACGCTGGCGCATCACTTCAGAAGGGGCCTACATCGATGGGGAAAAGATCTCTGCAGTGACCACCACCGACCTGAAAATCGAAGAGGCCAACCATGTGGAGGTGCGGATCGGGGTCAAACCCGATGCCAGACACCCTGGTGGCCTGAACCTCTTTGGCAGACGCTTCGGGAACTATGAACAGGATGTGATCATGCGAACCCGGTATGCGTTCCGGGAAGGCGAAAGGCCTTACAAGATCAAATGACCTGCGGAGGATCAATCCGCCGCCAGACTGCCATGCATGGTGATCACCAGTTTTCCCCGGGTGCGACCCTCACCAAAAGACCGCATGGCCTCCGGGAGTTGAGAGAGGGTGTAGGTCCGGTCAAGAACAGGCCGGATCTCCCCCATTTCCAGTTTCTGCCTGAGGTAGGGCAGATCAGCAGGGTTGGGTTGCAACGTGAGCACCCCGAACTGCTGTCCGTCTTTTCTGGAAAGCCTGCGTCCCTGTAAGAGGGCCTCAAAAATCTGCCTGTCGGAGCCACCCACCATCACATAGCGGCCCTTTTCTTTGAGGGCACGCCGGTAGGCCTGCAGGGGATGGTATCCATTGATGGCCAGAATCACATCGAAACGCTTTCCACTGGTGGTGAAGTTCTCGCGGGTGTAGTCCAGCACATGGTCTGCGCCCAGCCTGCGGGCCATTTCCACGTTGCGAGAGCTGCATACAGCCGTCACCTCCGCCCCAAAGCTTTTTGCCAACTGCACGGCAAATGTTCCCACTCCTCCAGAAGCCCCCTGGATCAGCACCTGCTGGCCCCTTTGCAACCCGCCCATGTCTCTCAAACCCTGAAGGGCAGTGATGCCTGCCAGTGGGGTTGCAGCGGCCTCTTCAAAACTGAGGTTGCCGGGCTTGTGCTCCAGCAGATTTTCAGCCACACAGACGTAATCTGCAAAAGCACCATCGGCAAAATGGGACTGGGTGCCAAAGACTGCATCTCCGGGGCGGAAACGCTGAACCCCTTTTCCCACCGCTTCCACCCGCCCTGCAAAATCCCTGCCCAGCACCTGCCTTCTTGGCCGCCAGAAGCCAGCGTTCAACCGGACCAGAAAGATGTTCGCGGTCAAGAGACGCCAGTCGGCAGCATTGACCGAAGCGGCATGAACCCGGATCAGCACCTCACCCTCGCCCGGGACGGGTCGGGGCACCTCTGCAAGTTGCAACACATCGGGGGAACCATAATTTCTGTAAACCATCGCCTGCATCAACCATCACCTTCCTGAACGCAGCAGAGCACCTGCTGCAGAGAATCAAAGTTTTAGACTGCACTGACCAGACGGGGACTGTCCTGCCAGTTGCGGGTCACCTCGGGGTTGAAACCCCGGACCATGAGCCAGATCGCCAGGCTCATCTCGTACAGGAACACAGGCAGGGCCATAACTGCTCCGACAGATGAGGTCTGCCCGTACAGGCCAAACATCACCAAAATTGAGGAAACAAAGATCAGTGGCCCACCCACCAGACCCAGCACAGCGATGGGACGCGGCACCAGTCGGGTGTGAAACAGCACAAAGCCCATCATCAGGGTGCTGACGCCCAGTGCCGTGTTTGGCCCCATCAGAAAGGTCCAGTCGTGCACGGCCACCAGCATGCGTGCCACCACCAGGTAAGGCCCGGTCTGCTCTGCTCCCATCTGTCCAAAGGCCTGACCGAGGGTCACCGCAGAGAGCATGCACAGGATGCCTACAATGACAATGGTGGACTCCAGGAGTCGAAAACACACATAGCCAATGGCGAGGGTTTCGCTGTACCGTTTCACCACAGGGAACATCCAGATGGAAATCCCGATCATGGACACGGCAAGAATCACCTCCATGAAGGCGGCGGTGGCAATCTGGGCCTGTACGGGTTTTCCAGAAACCACATAATCGCTGTGGTTCAGGATGGGTGCGTAAAGCAAAAGCCCAATGATTGAGGACACAGCGGCAAGAATGAAGAGAAATCCAACAATGCGTGCACGGGTTCGGAGGGGTGACATGAGAACATCCTTTCTGGGCGCAGACCGACTTCAGTCCAGGCGTTGCAGGGCAAGCAAAGGCAAGCCCACATCGCGCAATTTTCTGAGCAGTCCGTAAAGTGCAGCCTGATCCTCGACCACTCCACTGAGCAGGGTTTCTCCAGCACCTGAGGTGAGGGTAAACCCAGGAAACCAGCAGGACCACTCCGGCCCGAGCTGTCCCTGCAGCCGAATCTGGTATTTTCCCATCTGGGAAGCATCTGGAAGGTTCTTCAAGGTTCACCTCAGGGCAGCATGAGACCCTGGTCTGCCCTCCCCTGAGGAAAAGCAGGTCATGTGCCTCTGGGAGAGGGCTGAGACGGTCTGCGCCCGGTAAAACCAGGATAGAAGTCAGGACCAGAAAGCAACAGACACCAAAGTGTTGTTCCGGGTGTTGCTGGGGGTGACAACACTGTTCAAAGAAAGAACCCCTGATCTGCAGATCAGGGGTTCCTGGGTATAGATGACTTCAGACAGGCTGGACTGTTTTTCCTGCGGCAGCAAGGGTGAGGGGCTGCCATTGCTTCAGGTCCTGCAGGCGTCCTTCCAGGGTGGTTTGCACTGCATTCAGGGCTGACTCTCCCAGCACCAGACGTGTGGGTGGGGTGTCCTGATCCAGAGCCATGAGCACAGTCTGAGCAAGCAATGCAGGGTTCAGAAAGGCTGTGGGCGGAAGGGCACCAATGGCCTGCTGGACCTGTCGGACGGTGGCGTCATAGTCTGCAATGGGGGTGGCAACCTGCAGATTGGCCAGAAACGGTGTTGCAGTCATGCCCGGTTCAATCAGGGTGACATGGATGCCCAGAGGGGCCACTTCTTCTCGGAGGGCATCGGTCAGGCCTTCGAGGGCGTGTTTGGTGGCTGCGAGCAGGCCCACCCCTGCATGTGAAGTGAGGCCATACACACTGGACCCCTGCAGGATGTGTCCAGAACGCTGCCCCCTGAGCACGGGCAAAACGGCCCGCAACACGTTGCTTGCCCCAAAAACGTTGGTGTCGAAGATGTCACGCACCTGCTGGTCTGTGGCTTCCTCCACCCCTCCGAACAGGCCGTAGGCGGCATTGTTTGCCACCACGTCAATGCGCCCAAACCGCTGCACCGTTGCCTGCACGGCATCCTGTACGGACGCTTCGCTTCGCACATCGACGGTCAGGGGCAGAACCTGATCTGGAAAATCGGTCAAAAGATCTGTCAGGGCTGCGGTATTGCGAGCAGCAGCGGCCACCTGATCGCCACGCTTCAGGACGGCAAGGGCAAGGTGGTGTCCAATACCGCTGGAGGCACCGGTGATGAACCATGTTCTTGTGGATGTGCTGCTGGATGGTCTGGAAAAGTTTTGTTCAGTCATGGTTATGAGCATAGAGGGTTAGAACATAACTGTCAACCCCGGATGTGCATCACAGTGCCTGCCAGGTCTTTCCGTACAATGAAAGCCATGGTGAGCCCCACCCCCACCTCCTTGCTGCAACCCGATGCAGCAGCAGAACTTGTGCTGTCCTTTGTCAACACCAGACCCAATAAACTGCAGCCAGAACAGTTTGATCACCTTCAAGCCCTGCAACAGTGGCTGGTCCAGCACCAGTTGATTGGTTCCAGTGACCAGATCACCGAAACAGACCTGGAAGAAGCAAAACACCTGAGGTCGGCTCTTGTGGTTCTGCTGCTGTCCCACCTCAACGATGCTGAAATGGAGGCATCTGAACTGCAGCAGGCCACAGAAAGCCTGCAACGCCTCACCAGAAACCATCCCCTGGTGACCCTGATTTCTTCCGGAGATGTGCAGCTTGTGCCTCACAATCAGGGAGGGCGTGCAGCTCTGGGCAGGATTCTGGCGGCCATCACCGAACTGGTGCTCTCAGGACGCTGGAACCGCATGAAAGCCTGCAGAAACGACACCTGCCAGACGGCCTTCTATGACCGGACCCGCAATGGTGCAGGAACCTTCTGCAGCCAGAACCCCTGCGGAGCCATGATGGCCATGCGTGCCTACCGCAAACGCAAACAGGAAATGCAGCAGGACCCTGGTTCCTGAACTGTATGCTCTGAGGATCAGAGCAGTCCCAGTGCCCTGGCACGCACAAGGGCCTCGGTGCGGCTTTTCACCTGCAATTTGCCAAAGATGTTGCGGTTGTGACCTTTCACCGTGTCCAGGGCCAGAAACAGGCGTTCTCCAATTTCCTGATTGGACAGGCCCTGGGCCACCAGTTCCAGAATCTGCTGTTCGCGTTTGCTGAGGGGCTCGAACAGGGCCTCTCCTTGCTGGACGGGGGCAGGTTGCAATGAAGATTTTACAGCAGCAGCAAGAATCTGCTGCACATGGGGTTGCAGGTGGGCAGGCATGCGTCCCTGCATCTGGCGCAGCAGTGATAGCATGACAGGTCCAGCTTCCAGAAACATCTGGATGCTGCCTTCAGGAGCGGTCTGAGCGAGCACAGAGACCAGTGCCTGTTCAGCAGCTTTCTGCTGTCCCAGCTGATGCAAAGCCAGTCCCTCAAGGCAGGTGAGCCTCAGGCGCTCTGTGGTCCAGCCATCAACCTCTGCCTGTCCAGGCAAAGGAGCAAGATGATCCAGTGCCTCAGCAGGTTTTCGCTGGGCCAGAGCCACCTGTGCCTGACTGGGTGCATGGTCGAGCCGATCGGCAAGGCTTTTTGCATCCTCCAGCTTTCCCTGTAACAGCAGGAGCCTCACACGAAGGGCCTGCAGTTCGGCCAATCGGTGCGGAAAACCCTCTGCGGCCTTCTGCTCACACTGCAAAAGTCTCGCCTGGGCACCCTCAAGATCCCTCTGGGCAAGGTGCAACTGGATCAGCACCATTTCACTGAGCAGAAATCGGTCAATCTGCCTGTCGTACTGGTGGGCCAGCACAAGGCTCTGATGGGCGTGCTTCCAGGCCTCCTCCAGATGGTTTCTTTCAAAGGCAATCCGGGCCAGCCCCAGATGGGTCTCTGCTGCATTCGGGAGGGGAGGCTCCCCTGCCAAATGCAGCGCCCGCAGGTAGGTCTCTTTCGCAACATTCAACTGGTGCCTGAGTTCCTGCACCCTGCCCAGGCCATTCACCGAGAGGATCACCGAAAACACATCCTTGACCGATTCACTGAGGTCCAGGGCCTGCTGAAACGTTCTGGCAGCGTCGTTCAGTGCGCCTTTTTCCAGCAGGGCACAGGCGCGTGCCCACAGGGCAGCAGAACGAAACGGAAGGTTTTCTGGAGGGAGCAGTTCAGATGCACGGTCAGCATGCACCATGACCTCATCCAGACGGTAACGGGTCAGGTTGAGGGTGGCCCGCATGGCAGCCAGTTGCCCCAGCATGTTCCGGGATTCAGGGGTTTGATCTGCCTGCAGCATGGCCTTTTCTGCCACTTCCAGACTTTCAGCCACCCCACGGGTCTGCCCCCTCACCAGCAGAAAAGAGGCGTGCATGGCACAGAGCAGGGGTCTCTGGTGCAGCACGGAGGCAGGCAGAGAAGCCATCCAGTCCAGCACCTGATCTACCGCCGTCCGAAAATGCAGCGGGATGGTCCGGCCCAGCACCAGCCTTTCTGCACGGTCCAGATCCTGGGCAGCACACGCATGCTGAAATGCCTCCAGACCGAGGTTCTGTTCCTCAAACCATCCACTGGCCCGCAGATGCAGGGCTGCGGTTTCCGGGTCTCTGGTGTGCTGCAAACGCTGGCGCAACAGTTCACCAAACAGGTGGTGGTAACGGAACCAGCGGCGCTCATGGTCCAGGGGGACCAGAAACAGGTTCGCCTGCTCCAGATGCTCCAGCATGCCCTGGGCACTTGAAGGGTCCATGTCCAGGACCGCTGCGCAGAGTGGCGCGCACATGCGCTCCAGAATGGAGGTCTGCAGCAGAAACTGCTGCACCTCTTCAGGCTGCCCCTGCAACACCTCCTCCATCAGATAGTCCAGCACAAAACGGTGGCTTCCAGAAAACTGGGCCACCCGCTGTTCCAGGTCAGGCTGACCCCGCAAAGACAGGGCCGCGAGTTGCAGACCGGCAATCCAGCCCTCGGTTCGCTCTTCAAGGACAGTCACCTCTGCTGCAGAGAGGGGCAAATCCATGCACTCCCTGAAGTATTGACCGGTTTCTTCCGGCGTGAACCGGAGGTCCGCGAGCCTCAGTTCACTCACCTTCCCCTGAGCCCTGAGGCGACCCAGTGAAAAGCCCGGATCTTCTCGACCCATCAGGACCAGATGGATGTTTGCAGGCAGGTGCTTCACCAGGAAATCCATGACCCGATCCATCTGTGGATCATCCAGCACATGAAAATCATCCAGTACCAGGACCAGAGGTGTGGAGAGGGCAGCAAGTTCATTGACCAGCACCGTGAGCAGCGACTCCAGCACAGGCTGCTGGGGGGCCTGCAACACGGAAAGCAAAGACATCCCAAAATCTGGAACTTGCGTCTGAACCGCAGCGATCAGGTAAGTCAAAAAGCGATTCGGCACGCTGTCGGCAGGTTCCAGGGAAAGCCACGCCACAGGACGGCCACACCCTTCGACCCATCGGCTCACCAGGGTGGTTTTTCCTGAACCTGCAGAAGCAGAAACCACTGTGAGCCTGCATCCAGTGTCCAGCCCAGCCTGCAGTTTGTCCAGCAAACGGGAGCGCTCCACCTGCAGATGCCCGGGATCAGGGCGGTGAAGTTTGGTGTTCAGAATCAGCATGTCTGGCGTTTCCTGTCAGGCATCAAAGTTCCTCCATGGTGCCAGTTCTGGACCAAAAGACCAAGAGGCCCTGATCTACTCAGGATCTTAACAACTCCCAAAAAACCCCTTAAAACCCCCAGTGCATACTTCCCATCAAGGTGAACGGCACCCCAGGGTGCAGCACCTGAAAGGAACACCACCATGAAAACCAACCTTCGCAAATACCTGACCGCATCTCTCCTCGTTCTCGCCAGTGCCAGTTCTTTCTCTCTGGCCAACAGCAACACCACCGCACAAAAACAGTCCCAGAAGCAAACCCAGCAGGTCCAGAAGCCAGGACAGAAGCAAACCCAGAACAGTCCTCAGGCCCAGATCAAACTGGAAGTGTCCTACTACGACGGCGATCCCATGAACGGCGGCAAGCTGATCAGGACCGTCACCTCACAACCCACCCGTGGCACTGCACCTTTCGCCGATGCACCAGACAACGCAAAATTCGCAGTGGTCAAAGACCCCCGTGGCAGCCACGTGATCGACCTCAGCAAACAGCCCGATCCTTCTCAGGGTCCAGATGACCGCCAGGGTGGACCCAGAGGCCCTCAGGGGGACATGAATGGCGGACCCAATGGCCAGGGCGGCAAATGGGACAGCAGAGGCCCAGGTGGACCCAACGGTGGGCAGGGCAAACCCGGCAACCTGCAAAAGCCCCAGCAAGGCCAGCAGGGCATGAAAGCCCCTCAGGAAGGCCGCAGAGGTTTCGGGCTCCTGGGTGGCGGCAAAGTGACCTTCTACGATGGTGACCCCCTGAATGGCGGCAAAGCCACAGCCACCTTTGACAGCACCGCCCAGAAAGCCGAAGTGGACGCCGCAGCCCAGAAAGCAAAATTTGCAGTGGTGGAACGCGGCAGTGGGAAAGTGATCATCGAGCTGGGGGCACGGTAAATCCCCCCTGCCTTGAAGAAGGGGGTTGGTGGTTGTCTCAGCTGGAAACCGTTTCAGAGGCACACCCAGTCCCCCTTCCTTAAGGGAGACAGCTCCGAACGCAGTGCGGCGCAGGGGGATCTGACCTGCAGTGCTCTCAAATGCACACCCTGCGCCTTTCACAGAAAGCGAATAACATCAAGACATGAGGACGATTCTGGTGGTTGAAGACAATGCCGGGGTGCGGGATCTTCTGAAGGAGTACCTGACGGAACAGGGCTACCGGGTGATCTGCAGCAACAATGGGCGGGAGGGGCTGTACACGGCCCGCCACCATCCGCCGGACCTGATTTTGCTGGACATCATGATGCCGGAGATGGATGGTCTGGAGTTTTTGAAGGCGTTCCGCAAAACTTCGGACACCCCGATCATCTTCCTGACGGCGAAGGTGATGGAGCTCGACAAGGTGCTGGGTCTGGAACTCGGTGCAGACGATTACATCACCAAGCCGTTTTCGATGGCGGAGCTTCTGGCCCGCATCCGTGCGGTGATGCGCCGCACCGAGGGAACCCCCAGCAGACAGGTGTTTGAGTTTCCCGGTCTTTCACTGGACCGGGAGGCCCGAGTGGTGAAGGTTTCTGGCAAAACGGTGGACCTGACCCGTTCGGAGTTTGACCTGCTCAGCGTGTTTCTGGAGTCGCCTTCAAGGGTCTTCAAGCGCACAGAATTGCTGGACCGGCTGCAGGAGGAGGACGCCCTGGCCTCTGAGCGGACCATTGATGTGCATGTGCGCAACCTGCGCAGCAAGATTGAGGAGGACCCCAGTCAACCGAGACACATCGTGACGGTGTTTGGGGTGGGGTACCGTTTCAATCCCGAGGAGGGATGAATGCGCATTTCTCTGGTCTGGAAGGTGATGGGGGCCTTTGTGCTGGTCAGTGTCCTGGGCGTGCTGAGCGTGGGTTTTTTTGCCCGGTACGTCACAGGGCAGCAGTTTGGGAAGTTTCAGGACCAGCAGCTTCTGAGCAATTATGCCAGCTTCGTGCAGGAGTATTACCGCCAGAACCAGTCTTTAGAAGGCCTTCCCAGAATTCCCAGGAACGGTCCCGGTCAGGGTCCGGTTTTTGTCGTTGCTGATCCTTCTGGACGGGTGATGGCCGGAAACGAGAAGTACAAACCCGGGGTGGTGCTGCCACCAGATGCACTGAAGCACAGCACAGAACTGCTGGTGGATGGTCGGGTGATTGGTGAACTGGTGCTGCTGCCCAGAGACAGTGTTCTGCGGGACAATGGACCGGGACCCAGGGGGTTTGGACCAGGAGAGCGGGATGTGCTGTCCCAGATTTCCACGGCCATTCTGTATGCCATGCTGGCAACAGTGGTCGGTTCGGTGGTTCTGGGTGCATTGCTTTCACGGGTGCTGCTCGGGCCTGTCAGGAAACTTTCGGAGGCCATTCAACTCATGCGTGCAGGTCAGACCCCTCCTGCCCTGCACTCCCCTCCACAGGATGAACTGGGGGATGTGCTGGTGGCCTTTTCGGACATGAGCCATGAGGTGCACCATGCCAACCACCTGCGCAGGCAGATGACTGCGGACATCGCCCATGACCTGCAGACCCCCCTGACCGTGCTGAGGGGTTACCTGGAGGCCATGCAGGAAGGCACCCTGAAACCCACCCCGGAGCGCCTGAAAACGCTGCATCAGGAGGCTCAGCACCTGTCTGAACTCGTCGCAGACCTGCGCACCCTGTCTCTGGCAGATGCGGGTGAACTGCAACTGCAAAAAGTGCCTCTGGACCCGGCAGAATTGTTGCAGGAGGCCCAGAACACCTTCCATCATCTGGCTGAGACCGCTGGTGTCAAACTGGTCAGTGAAGTGGGCCCGGACGTGACTCCCACCCCGATGGACCCGACCCGCATGCTGCAGGTCATGAAAAACCTCATTGGAAACGCACTCAAGCACACGCCCGCAGGAGGGCAGATCCTGCTCAGGGCACAGAGCACGGACACCACCACCATCCTGACGGTGGAGGACACCGGAAGTGGCATTTCCGGTGAAGCCCTCCCACTGATTTTCGAGCGTTTTTACCGTGCGGATGAATCCAGAAGCGGTCACAACAGCGGTCTGGGTCTGGCGATCTGCAAATCCATTGTGCAGGCGCATGGGGGCACCATTGGGGTGGAAAGCACCCCTGGGGAGGGCACCTGTTTCACCATGACTTTGCCCCGGTAACACACCCCTTCTGGAAACACAACAATGGGAGCGTTCACATCTGTGCGTGATGCTCTGGTTTCTGAAAAATGAAAAACAAAAGCTCTAAAAGGGGCACTTTCTGTGATTTAAAACGCTTCAAATTCCGTAAACATGTTATAAATAAAGACACAGTACGCATTCACTTGCAAACCCCTCCTGACTGGAGGATCTTTCCGATGTTCAAAAGGTGAGGCTGTGGCTCTGGATGGGATTGTCAACTCAGATGGAATGCTCATCTACCAGGGTGAACGCCTGCGCGCTTTGCTGAAGACAGAGCAAGAGGTCCGGGTTCACCTCGGACCAGACCATCAGGTGTCTTTCGAGCACGCCCAACAGAACATCCTCACCGTTGAAGCCTGCATGGTTCCCATTCCCAGCACTGACCTGTGGGGTCTGAAACTGTTGCAGTTCACCTCCTCCTATCAGGCACTGCATGATGCTGCATACACCGACCTGCTGACCGGGCTGGGCAACCGGCGGGCCTTTGAAGAGGCCCTCAAACACTTTGCCCAGCAGGAAGCTCCTCTGGCTCTGGTGATTCTCGATCTGGATGGACTGAAGGCCTTCAATGACCTGCACGGCCATGCACAGGGAGACGCCTTTCTGAAACTGGTGGCAGTTGCCCTGCAATCCCAGTTGCGAACCGGAGACCGCGCCTACCGTATCGGTGGGGACGAATTTGCCCTGATCCTGCAGGGTCTGGAAGCAGCAGAGGTGCACGTGGTGTTTGAGGCCATGCAGGAGATCCGCACCCAACTGAGAAGCAGCCCGTTTCGAGGAGGGGACATCAGTGCAGGGGTGGCTTTCCATCCCAGGGAATCCGCAGGAGATGCCCGCATCCTCACCCGTCTCGCCGACGAACGCATGTATGAGCAGAAACGTTCCCGGGGCAAGTCAGACCACGGGCATCTGGTGGGCACCATCAACCGCCATGCAGTGATCCGGGGCATGGGGGCCACCCTGGATGTGCTGCTGGCAAAACAGGTTCCTGGGCCTGAATACTGGCAACTGATGCTGGACTATGCCATTCAGATGGTTCCAAGCGCCCAGGCCGGAAGCCTGGACTTGTGGGATGGACAGGCTTTCATCAAGGTGGCGCAACTGGGCTTTGAAGATGACATTCTGGGGCTGGAGCTGAGCCCGCAGGCACAACTGATCTGGTATGGCAGCAGCAGAGAACAATGGATGAATGGGGTTCCCCGCATTCTCCGGGAGGTTCCCACCATTTCTTCCACGTCTTTTTTCAGTGCAGAGGTCTCAGGTGATCCTGACCGCATTGAGGTCTTTGAAGAATCCGGGCGGCTTGGTGAAATCCAGTGCACCCTGAATGCACCCATCACCCACCAGGGGAAGGTGTATGGACACCTGAACCTCGACAATTTCGTCAGCAATCAGGCCTTCAACAAGGACAGTTTGCAGGTGACAGTTGAGCTCATTCGCCTGTGCGCCACAGTGTGTTACAACCTCAACCTACCGGCTTATCTCCCCTGAGGGAACAGGGTCTTCTTCGGGATCAAGCAGGGGCAGTTCAATGGACACCGTGGTGCCCTGGCCGGGCAAGGAGGTCAGGTGGATGGTCCCTTCGTGGGCCTCCACAATCCATTTGGCAATCGGCAGTCCCAGTCCGGTCCCCCCAGGATCAGCTTCACGGGAGAATTGCCCCCGATAGAAGCGCTCAAAGACCCTGGGCAGGTCCTCTTCACGGATGCCCATTCCACTGTCCTGCACCCAGATGCATGCGTGCTCATTGTGGATTCTGGCCCCCACAGCCACTGTGCCGCCTGTGGGGGTGTATTTGGCGGCATTTTCCAGCAGAATCACCATCACCTGTTTCAGGCGATCGTAATCCCCCATGACGGTGATGCCCTCCAGCTGAATGGTGACCTGATGGTTCTGCAACTGGAAGGAAACCGCCTGCACCGCATCTGCAATGACCTCCTCAAGGTCGAGAGGATCACGGCGGATCAATGCGCCAGAGTCACCCTTGGCAAGGGCCAGCATGTCCTGCACGAGGCGGCTCAGGCGGGTGGCTTCTCTGGCCACATCTGCAAGGGCTTCTTCTTTGTCCTCATCTGGCATGTTGGAGTAACGGTGGATCAGGTCCAGGTTGCCCTGAATGGCGGTCAGGGGCGCCCGAAGTTCATGGGCCGCATCGTTCACGAAGCGCTGCTGGGCCTGGGAAATCTCCCGCAGGGCAAGTTCAGCCTCTTTCAGATCCGTGATGTCAATCAGGGCACCCGAAATCACCGTGTGATTGGCCCCATGCTCCACCCGTCCCCGGCTCATGATCCAGCGAACCGTCCCCTCCTGACGCAGCACACGCATCTCAAGTTCAAAAGGCTCCCCCTCCCGGATGGCTGCTTTCAGCTGTTCTTTCACCCGGGGCAGGTCTTCCCCATGCACCTGGCTGAGGAAGTGATCCATGCTGGTGTCTCCAGAGTTCCCCCGGAACCCCAGAATCCTGTCGGTCTGTCCAAACCAGCTGATCTTGCGGGTTCGGCTGTCCCACTCCCAGGTTCCAACGCGGGTCGCTTCGAGGGTCATGTTCAATCGGGACTGGCTTTGTTGCAGCAAAATGGAGGTCTGTTTGCTGCGGGTGATGTCGGTGACGGTGATCCCCACCCACTGGACATGCCCGGCCTGGGTTTTCACCGGGTAGACGCTGCACAGCCAGTGCTTCGAGTCGGTCCCCTGCATGGAGTTGATTTCCAGGTCCCGGTAGCTTTTTCCGGAGAAGAGCACCCGCTGGCACATCCACTCCAGTTGCTGGATGAGTGGGCTCTGGATGTCCCGGCAGTGTTTTCCCTGCATCTCTTCAGCCCTGCGGCCTGCAAGCTCTGCCAGGGTGCTGTTCACATGCAGGAAATGCAGCTCTGGGTCCAGCAGGGCCATGCCCACGGGAGCCTCCTGAATCATGGTGCTCAGTTGAGCCTGGGTGCTGAGCAGGGCGGTCTGCAGCTGGTGCCTTTCCAGGGCATTTTTGATGGTGCGTTCCAGCATGCTGGCGTTCAATTTATTCTTGTTCAGGAAGTCCAGTGCTCCTGCCTTCATGGCTGAGACTGCTGTGGTCTCATCGGCGCTGCCCGTCAGGACAATCACAGCAGGCTTTTTCACCATGTCCTGGAGCTGGTCCAGGAATTCCAGACCCGTCATGTCCGGAAGCTGGATGTCCAGAAAGACCAGGTCCACCTCAGCGACCCGCACGCTCCGCAGACCATCGTGTCCATAAGACGCATGGATCACCGTGGGATTCAGGTCTGCAAGACGTTTGAGGTGGCGCTGCAGGATTTCCACATCGGTGGGACTGTCCTCGACAATCAGGATTCTCAGGCCGTCCATGGCTGCACCTGCTCGGGCAGGACCACACGGTCCAGCCAGTAGTCCATCATCACCTGCACGTCTTTCACAAAATTCAGGGTGTCCAGGGATTTCTTCAGGTAACTGTTGACGCCCAGGTTGTAACAGGTGTCCACATCTGTGGGGTGTTCAGAGGTGGTCAGCACGATCACCGGGATGGTCCTGAGCACAGGGTCGGCCTTCATGGTCCTGAGGATCTCCAGGCCGCCCATGCCGGGCAGGTTGAGGTCCAGGACCATCACAAAGGGCCAGTGTTCGGTGGCCTTTTCCTGCAAAAAGGGAATCACCCGATCTCCAGTGGCAATGCGAACCACAGGATTCTTTCGTCCTGAGCGTTTGAGGGCCCAGCAGAACACGTCATGGTCCTGGTCACTGTCTTCAACTGCCACAATCTGCCGTCCCTGCACGTCTTACCCCTGTCCTGTGAGTGTGAAATAGAAGGTGCTGCCCTGTCCCTCGACAGATTCCACCCACAACCTGCCCCCGTGCCGCTCGATGATTTTCTGGGCAATGCTGAGCCCTGCCCCGGTCCCTCCGCCATAGGCATCCTGGGTGTGCAGGCGCTTGAAGAACCTGAAAATGGTCTCAAAGTGCTGGGCTGGAATCCCGATCCCATTGTCTCTGACATACAGCACCGGACCTGTCAGGTCTGCTCCAAAATGTTCTGCAGCTTCCTGCGCTTCAAAGTGGCCCAGTTCCACTGTGGGCACCGGGCTCTGGTTGTATTTCACACCATTGCTGATGAGGTTGTTGAAAACCTCCCCAAGGCGCACTGCATCTGCCACCGCCTCGGGCAGCCTGCGTGGAATCAGCACCTGGGCATTTCTGCGCTCCAGACTGGGTTTCAGCAGGTCAATGGTGTCGAGGGCCACTTCATGAAGGTCCACCTTGCGCACTGCATAGTCCACCCGACCCACCCGGGAGTAGCTCAGCAGTGAATCGATCAGGCTTTCCAGACGCTGGGTGAGGCGCACCATGGTTTCCAGTTTGTGTCTGGCATCGTCTTCCAGCTGGTCCATGTAATCTTCAGAGAGCATCACCGCATAGTGGTGCAGCCCTCTCAGAGGCTCTTTGAGATCGTGGGACGCCACATAGGCAAAGGCATCGAGTTCGGTGTTGGATTTTTCCAGTCTGGCGTTCAGCTGTTGCAATTCCTCGGTGCGGCGCAGCACCACGTCCAGTGACGACCTGTGCAGTTCTCGCACCGCCGAGGTCTCCATGTCCAGCCAGGGTTCACTGCGGCCATGCACTGTCTGCTGCCAGGCTTCGAAAGATTTTCGGGGAGACAGGCGCTCCCCATCTGCAGAAACCATCTTGTCAGGATTTCCCCCCCAGGTGACCTGTTGCACCACTTCTGTGCGGAACCACAGGATCAGCTCTGGATGGCTTCTGGACAGCACCAGAGACAGCACCCCTGCGCTGCTGCCAAAATCCAGTTCAGCCCACTCCTCCCTCAGGTGATCGGTGGCATACACACGGCCTTTTTCGGCGATCAGGGGAATCCAGTCCTTCAGGATTTCCTGCGAGGGCACCATCCCCAGGGTGGTGATGCGTTCCCCACTGACCACCACCAGTCCTTCACAGCGCACCAGGGTGTAAAGTTCCTGGGCGAGGTCATGAAAAGCGTGTTCAACCTGCGGCGTGCTCGCGAGGTACTCCACAATTCTGGCTGCACTGGACTGCATGTTCTTTTCCAGCTGACCATGCTCATGGTCTGCCTTGCTGGACAGTTGCAGGCTCAGCATCTGGCCCAGAAACTCACACATGGCCCTGACGCTGTAACTGAGCACCTTGGGGCTGTTGTGGTGGCAGGCAATCAGGCCCCACAGTTCCCCATCTTTGAGGATGGACACGGACATGGATGCCCCCACCCCCATGTTCCTGAGGTATTCCAGATGAATGGGGGACACACTGCGCAGATAGCAGTAACTCATGTCCAGGGGTTGCGGCCCCTGACCCTGGTACGAGAGCAGAGGAACCGGGGTGTAATCCGAGCTGCCAATCACCCGGATGTGGTTCATCACGTACAATGCACGGGCCTGTTTCGGGATGTCAGAGGCCGGGTAGCGCAGCCCCAGAAAAGACTCCATTCCCTGTGAAAATTCCTCGGCAATCACCTGCCCGGTGCCATCCTGGGCGAACTGGTAGATCATCACCCGGTCATACCCGGTCAGCTGCCGCACCTCTCTTGCCAGACGCTCACAGGCCTGTTGCAGGGTGGGAGCGGCACTGACCCGGTTCATGATGCTGCTCATCTGGCGGTAGCGGTCCGACCATTCTGCAGCGGGTGGAGTGGGCTCCAGCTCCAGAATCACCCAGCCGTCTTTGCGGTGGGCCACGGCATCAAAAAGCACTCCATGGCTGAAACGCAAGGGAAAAACAAAAAGCGGGTTGGTTTCCAGATCGTCCCGGTTCAATGCCTCCTGGAAGGCCCGAAGCTGTTCCTCGCCCATGAATTCCTGAATGGTCACATCCAGCAGTCTCTCGGGAGAAAGACCCAGCAGGGCGTCCACATTGGCACTGACCTGCACAATCCGGAAATCTTCTTCCTGCATGACCAGCATCACACCATGGGGCTGAATCAGACCGGGGGTGTGGATGGGCTCACGGTCACAGTTGGTCAGGTCTATGGGGCTGTCTGGAGGAAGCAGGTCCAGATTTTCAAGGGGTTTCATGCAAGCCCCCGATAAAAGAATTCAAACGTGCGGCGGGCACCCTGCACCATCCGGTCGCTGTCCGTGCACTGGGATTCCAGCAGCTGTCTTGTCTGCTTCCACCTGGCCCCTGTTCTGCCCTGGTACCCACTGAAGAAGCGTCCCCCAGTTTCAGGGGTGATCCCGAGGGTCTGGAGGTGCCTGCTGATCAGCTGGCCTCCCAGGGTGGAGCCTTCCATCACATAAACGGCCCCCAGCACTTCCTGCCAGCCTGAAAGCTGAACGGTGAAATGAGGGGCTGGAAGAGACAGGCCATAGAAACCCAGGTCGGTTTCCAGCCAGGGAAGTTTGCGTTCGGGTTGCAGGTCCTGCAATTGCTGCCATTCCGGTCTCTCATACACCAGGGGTTCCAGCGTCTGGTACAGTGCTGCAAAAGAGCAAAGCAGTTTTTGATAAGCCGCCGGAGATTTCAGTTCAAGCAGGTTCAGCGTGTTTTCGAGTTCGGTGTGGATGTCATGCGTCTGGTTTTTCAGCTGGTAAAGAACAGAGTCACCGGATACAGCGGGGGCTTTCTGTCCCGGTTGAATGGCGGGCATACTTCAGCCTAAAGGTCTGACCCGGGGGGTCGGTAACCTTTCCCACATTTTGCGCACAATTTCAGAACGGTCCAGAAAAATGATAATTTTATGATATTTTGAGCTCTGCGTCAGCATTTTCCTGCAATGGGCTGCTGCAACAATCGTTACACAATGCCAGGTGATCTGACCCGAATGTAACGGGACCTGAGGTGACAAAGTCTCAGGTCCCAGAAAACCATGAAGATCTTAAAGGAAAGTGGAGAGGTCCGCAGTGACTTCAAAAGCACAGTTGTCCTCGGATTCGTTGCGAATCAGGATGGACAGCTTGCCATTGGGGTCCACGCCAGCCTTGCTGACATCAAACTGATACAGCATGCTGCCTTCCCACAGGTTGTTTGCCCCTTTCTGCCAGTCGGTGACCAGGATCTTTTTGGCAGGTGCAGTGGGGGCTCCCTTGCCGTTGCGGATCATCACCGTGTAGGCGTTGCGCAGTTTTTCTTCCTTGAGGCCCGTCATGGTGAGGTACACCCTGAGTTGTCCCCCGGGAAGGGTCTGGGCCTTGATGAGCTCTTCGGGTTTGGGTGGGCTCTTGAACTGGTTGCGTGCATCGGTGGCCGCCAGGAACACATCATCGGCCTGCCCGGTCATGGTGATGGTTTTTGGGTAACTGCCTTTGGAGAAATCATTTGGGGCTTTAAGCCAGTTTGCGAGGCATTGCGGACCACCATCGACCACCTTGACCACATCGCCAGACTTGAATTTGCCCTCGGCAACCGTGAGGTCCAGGGTCTGGAAGGTGCTGACCTCATCAGCACGGCCATACGCACTGTCAATGATGCGTTTGGTGGTGGTGGCGTCCAGGGTGGGGGTCCAGGCCAGCGCAACGCCAGCGAACAGGGAGGTGAGGATCAGAATTTTACGCATAGACACTCCTTGGATGAACATCAGTGAACCGGGAAAAAGGTCCCTGGTCCAGACTTGAAACCTGGTCCAGACAAAAAGGCGGCTCTGTCTGGACCTGACCTGTGTTATTTGAGGTACACCAGACGGCATCTGGTGCTCACCTGAAGGAAACGATTCACATCAGCATCGTTGAGCACAACGTTCTCTTTGATTTTGGAGTAGTAGCCCACAGCTTTTGCAGCTTTGTACCTGTACACGTCTCCATCGAGTGCTCCGTTCTGGCGCGCCTGCTCTTCCGAGGTGAAATACTGCTGCAGGCCTGCTTCCACCAGATCCGTAGAGACCCCCTGCACCAGCACCTTGTCGGGCCAGAGTTGCTGCATCTTGCTGTCAAACACGTAACTTGTGGGGGTGCGCTCCAGCCCCAGACCTCTGGCATCCACCAGGGCCGTGCAGGTGATCTGTTTGGCCGAGGATGCCGGGGCTGCAGTGTTTTTGCCTGTGGTGCTGGGAGCCACTGTACCCTGATTGGTCTGTGGACGGGTGCTTGTGGGATTGTCCACCGTGCCCGAAGGTCCAGAAGAGGTGCCTGTGCTCTTGGGGGCCGTGGTTGCTGTGGAAGTGCTGTCCGGGGTTCCCCCCTGGTTGGGACGGTTCACACTGGAGGTGGTTGAGGTGGAGTTGCCGCCGTTTGGATTTTTGGGGGCCACAGTGGTGGACGTGCCTTCTGGAGTGGAAGATCCTCTGACCCCTGTGCTGGTGGGCGCAGAAGCCGTTTCATTGTTGGGCTGCCCCCGCACACCAGATGGTCCAGGGGTTGTGGTGGTCTCCTGGGTGTTGGAAGGTGTGGTGCGGGTGCCCTGAGCTGTGTTGGGTGCAGTGCCCGTGTTCTGCTGGTTGGTCCCCGGTTTCACAGAGGTGGTTGCCGTTTCAGACGGATTGTTGCCTGAGGGCTTGGCCGAGGTGGTGCCCGTTTCAGCAGCATCCACTGTGGATGTCTTGGGGGCACTGGTGGCTGTGGTGGAACCAGAAGGCTCAGTGCTGGTTTTGGGAGCAGTGGTCGAGATGGTCCCGGCATCTGCAGTGGCGGTTTTGGGGGCAGGACCCGCAGTCTGTCCTTCAGGTTCCTGGGTGGTTTGGGTTGTCGGAGCACTCTGGGTGCCAGAAGGCCCGGTCACAGCGGTCTGGGGTTTCCCGGAGGTGGTTCCAGTTTCCTGGGTGTTCCCCTGCTCAGGTCGGGACTGTGCCTGTCCCTGAGGGGTGTTTTGCCCCACCGTCTGTTTCTGTCCGGTGGTGCCTGCAACGGTGCTGGTGTCGGCATCTGGACGGCTGGTGTTCACGGTGCCGTCTATTCCCGTGCCATCGGTGTTGCTGCGTCCAGCAGTGTTGCCTGTGTCGGTCTGGGATGTTCCCGTCGGACGGTTCGAGGCTGTGCTGCCATTCTCTGTGGTGCTGTTGGGCCGGGTGAAGGACCCGGTGGTGGTGTCCTCTGGAACCTGAGCATTGCGATACCAGGAATTCAGCGCCTCGGTTTCAGCCTGGGTGTTGGGACGGCTGAATCCGGTGGTGGTTTCCGGGGTGGTGCTGCCACTGGTGCCTCTGGCGGTTGTGGTGGAGGTGCCCGTTTCAGGGGTGGAACGGTTCACGGCAGAGGTGCTGCCGGTTTCCGTGCTTTCACGGCCAGGAGCAGACACGGTGCCAGAAGGGGCACTTTCAGCCTGATTGCGACCTGTTGCCGTTTCGGTGCTTGCTGTTTCTCCTGGACGCACCGGAGCCCCTGTAGACGATTGCGTATCTGTCCGGTTCTGGGGCAGCGTGGTGGTCTGTGTGCCTTCTCCTGAAGTCTGAGGATTGGGCCTTGCCGACGTCTCAGGGAGCGTCTCAGGGGCTGGGGTGGTCTCAGGGACAGGCAGACCCGATGAACTTCCCATGGGTGTGGGAGGAGGCAGGTTCTCCAGTTCATCCTCATCTTCTCTGGTTCCAGGGAGGGTTCCAGAAGGAGAGGTGCTGGTCTGTCCAGAAGGGGAGGTGCTGGTTCTGGGTGGGGTGGGCACCTGCACAGGCGTCTTCGGGACGGTCAGTTCAATGATTTCCAGCGGAGGAAGGGCAGATTCCTGGGTGACAGGTTTCTGTTGCTCTGTGGCCCGAAATTGCACCAGCAGAAGGCCAAAGCCAGCCGCGAGGTGCAGCGCGACAGTGATCAGGGCTGCCCTTCTGCGTTCGGTGTCCTTCAGCACTCTGGGGAGAGCGAGGGTCACGTTACTTCTCCTCAGTGGCCAGTGCGATCTTGACTGTCCCCACCTTGCGGATGGTGTCCATCACCGAGACCACCACACCATAGTTGCTGTTCTTGTCGGCCCGCAGGGCCACAATGCCACCACTGCCTTTGACTGCACCCTTGACCCGATCCTGCAGCTGTTGCAGGGTCACCTGCTTGCCTTCCAGAAAGATGGCCCCATTCTGCTGGATGCTGATGGTGGGAATTCTGGAGGCGTCTTTCACACTGCTGGATGCGGTGGGAAGATCAAGCGGCACCGTGCGGTCCTGGCTCATCAGCTGACTGGTCAGCATGAAAAAAATCACCAGCAGCAGCACAATGTCCACCATCGGGGCAAAATCGAAGGTGACCTGTTCTGCCTCACGGCGGCGGGGGCGTCTCATGCCTGAGTCACCTTGCTGGGTTTGGTCACTTTGCGCTCAGGCTCATAGCTGCCCAGAGGCACTCCGGTCAGCACGCCTTTCTGGCGCAGGCGGAACTCTTCCAGCCAGCTGCTGAGGGATTCACGGGAGCGGTCCACCTGCAACATCACAGCGTCGGCCTTGTTGCGCACGATCTGCCTGCCCACGTAGGCCACAATCGCCACAACCAGACCCCCGGCGGTGTTGATGAGGGCCTCACTGATCCCGGTGGAGAGCTGGGTGGGGGTGGGGGCAGTGGTCTGGGCGAACACCAGGAAGGAACGCACCATCCCAATCACGGTTCCCAGCAGACCCAGCAGAGGGGCAATCTGGGCGATCATGCCCAGGGTGTTGATGCCCTGGTACACCCGGTCTTCTTCCAGCATGGTGGCGTCCTGCATGGCGGCCTGTGAGGCGTCCCGGCCTGCAGGGTAACGCTCAAGACCTGCCCGCATCACGTTGCCACTGGGCTGGTCTGCCCTTGCGGCAACATCCACGGCACCTGAAAGGTTGTTCTGCATCAGGGCGGCATGCACCTGCGTCTGAAGAAGTTTGACATTGGGGTCGAGCTTTGCAAGGACCTGAATGCGGTAAACGATCTGGTAGACCACAAATATGGACAGCAGAATGAGAATCCACAGCAGGGGTCCAGCGGCAGTCAGCATGTCTAGCAACGGCATGGCATCATTATGGGAGTAACTTGTGTGAGATGTGTATTTGCCGTGTCACTGCAAAAGCCCAGAAATTGTGCTCCTCATCTGCAAAAACCCGGCTCTTGGAAAGAAAAAACACAAATGTGCCCTTCATCTCATTAACTTTGTATGAATTCCATCGATTAAGAAAAACCAGCACTCAGGTGAGGAAATCCGCCGCAAAAGAGCATGGTCGATGCTGCTGCAAAATGCCCCTCCTGAAGATCAGGAGGGGCACAGGATTGGCTTTGATTAAACGGTGGGGGCAGCGTAGGTGCGGCCACCGAAACGGTTCAGCACGTCACGAACCTGGGTGCTCTGGGCACCATCAGCAACATCCACGGCCACCAGCACGTTGCCTTCATTGACAGAGCGCTCATAGAACTCGGCTTCGTCTTTCTTGTAACCGGCTTCTGCAAAAGCACCTGCCAGGGTTCCGGTGGTTCCACCCACCACGGCACCGGCCACCGCACCACCGGCCACAGAGCCCAGGGTGGAAGCCAGGGCCCCGGCGGTGATGAAGGGTCCCACACCGGGAATCAGGGCTGCAGCAATGCCGAACAGGGCACCTGCAGTTGCACCGATGGCGAGGCCTTTGCCTGCACCGTCATTGACTTCCTGGCCCATCATGTTTTCGGCGTCGTTTTCACCACGGGCCACAAAGGACAGGTTGGTGTCAGCAACACCCAGGCGGCGGAGTTCATTGACGGCCTGCTCGGCCTGAGAACGGTCATTAAAAACAGCGGTAATGCGATCCATGTTTATTCCTCCTTACATAGAGAACAACCGATTCTTTTGATGGTTCAGCTGCCATCCTCTTTCTGGACGGGGTGAACTTGCGATCGGTTGTTTCTAGGCACATTATTGCAGATGATTCATGACAATTATTTAAAGTCTCGTGAGTGATTTATTTTTGTCTTAAGATTATAATAAATCACACCAATCATTTCAGCAGTGATTCAGCCCCAGATCATTTTTGTGAAAGTGCTTCCTGAAAACAAAGTCTGGCAACTCAAATCTTCTGAAGGTTGTAGACTTCACCTCCATATTTGTAAAGCACCTGACTGACCCGTGACTCCTCTTTCAGGCTCGACATCTCCACAGCAATCAATACCCTGTCCCCTTCGAGTTCCTTCTGGTGGTTGCGGTGTTCCTGCTGCCAGGTGCCTTCAACAAGAGCACCGGTGAGTGCACCAGCAATTCCCCCGATCACACCGCCGCTGAGCAGACCTCCCACACCTGCACCCACAAAGGTGGCCCACAGGTCGGCAGGCAAGACAGGGCCCACCTGTGGAATCAGGGCGGCCATTCCACCGAACACCAGACCACTGAGCACCCCCCAGCCCAGTCCCCTTAATGTGCCATGACGGACCTCCTGCTGGCTGATTTTTTCCTGCTGCACCTGAATGTGAAACAAAAGGGTGTCCCAGATGCCCATCTCCCTGAGTTCGGTGATGGCACATCGGGCCTGACGCTGGCTCGGAAACACGGCGGTGAGTCGTTCCATGGTGTCCTCCTCATGTGACACGAATGGGCTTCTGCATGGACGGAAGGGCAGAATGCAAAAAGAAGGAGATATTGAGAAGACTTCTCCATTGTCCTCTCCCCTGTGCAGACATACTGTAAAAGGCCTCACCAACCCTTTGAATTTCTTACAAATCTAACCCGAAACTTGATTTCATTTTCAGCCCCTGCTCAGGAGCAGACACGCCTTGAAACCATCAAATCATTTCTGCAAAGAGCTTTCTTTTGATTCAGACCCCTTGGATGAAATAAACAACTCGAGTAAAGTAAAGCATGAACCTCCTCACTTTTCCCTTTCCCAGAGGGGCAGGCACCATCCATGTGCAGATCCCGGTGAGCAGTGTGGGCCTGGCCCGCGTCCAGATGCTGCTGAACGACCCAGAGCTCCATGAATTGGATTTTTCCATTCAAGGCCTCACCATTTCTCAGGGCCTGATCAGTCCAGTGCTGGCCAACCTGTTCGATCTGGAGCCCGAGGCACGCTTTCAATGCCTGCTGCACCTCAAGGGCAGCGAACCGGGCATTTTCTCCATCACTGCCACCGTCTTTGAAGCAGGGTACGAGGCGCATGCCATCACGTCGCTTCCACTGCAGTGCAAACTGGACGCACAGGGGCAGGTGCTTAACGTCAGTTTGATTTAGAGGTGGGTCTCAAACTCTTGCTGAACGGCCAGCGCCTGTTCTGGTGTGCCCTGCACTTCCACCTGCAGTTCGCTGCCATGCAAAGCCCCCAGTGAGAGCATCTGGATGACACTTCTGGGATCAGCAGTGCGGGTCTGGTGGGTGATTTTCACCCGGGCTCCGATTTTTGACAGTGCAATGGAGAGCAGGGCAGCAGGTCGGGCATGAATGCCTGCAGGATCTCTGACCTGATGCGTGAAAATCAACCGTGCACCTCGATGACCTTCAGACCCTGAGGCACTTGCACCGGGTTTTGCAACTGGTCGGTGTACCAGGTGTCCAGTTCCTCCAGACTGCTGACCCGATAAGGCAGAAAGATGCCATAATTGCGGCCCAGCGCAATCACATTTTTGCGCATGCTGTGTCCCAGAAGTTCCCGTTTGTAGCGGGCAGGTTCTGGACTGGACACCGTGATGCCTGCCTGCGGGTGAATGCCCTCGACTTCAATGAACGCCTGATTGGCGATCAGAAAGCGGATGTCCTGGCTGCTGACTTCCGGCAGGGTGTAGCCTCTGGGGTGCAACTGCCCTCCGAGCAGAATCACATCCATGCTGGTGCCCTGCAGCATCTGGGCGGCCTGCAGGTGGTTGGTGATGATGGTCAGGCGTCTGGGATTGTCCTTCAAAAAGGAGGCCAGGGCAGGGGCGACCCTCTCCCCTTCCAGAATGATCACCTCTCCGGTGCTGATGTCCTGCAGCATGGCCCGGGCAAAATCCTCATCGAGGGGTTCGATCAGGTTGCCCTGGGAACCGATGTCGTTTCTGGGGGTGGTGGCTCCGCCACGCACGCGTTTGAGCATGCCAGACTGCTGCAGGGTGCGCAGGTCCCGCCGCACGGTGGCCGGACTGACCCCCAGCAGGTCGGCGATCTCCTCGACCCGCAGGGCCTTGCGGGTCTCGATCAGTTTGAGCAGATCGTGGTGGCGCTCGGTGAGCATGCTTCAACGGTAGCACAACTCTGATCATTTCGAGCAGAAACTGCGCTGCACATTCAGGTGTTTGGGGGCAAATTGCAGCATCAAGGGCACTTCAATCAGCAGGTGCTGATCTGAATTTGATCGGTTCTGCACATGAATTGACAGTTCTGATCATTTTTCTTTACGCTGAGGTGTTCCCGCCCGAGGGTTTTCCCTGGCACCACGCACTGAAGAAAGGCTCCCCATGCGCATAGAAGGCACCCCGGTCATGCCCGGCATTGCCCACGGCACCCTCTGGTCCCCTGAAAAACCCGACCACCCCGTCACCGGCACCTGGGAGGATTTCCAGGAGGCCCGTGGTGGCTTTCTGAAACGGCTGGAGACCCTGCCAGAAGAATTTCGCGTGACCTATCAGGCCATTGCGCTTGATCCTTCCTGGGACCACTTCGTCCTGAAGCACCTCCAGCATGCCCCTCTGGGGGAGGCCATCGAACGCACTGCGAGGCAGCTGTCTGATCCGCTGTTTCAACTGGATGACCCCTACCTGCGTGCCCGGGGTGAGGACATTTTGCAGGTGGCAGCGACCCTCACCCGCATCCTCCAGGCCCCGATGACTCCCCCAGAGGGCTCCATTCTGCTGGCCCAGGATGTGAGCCTGCTCGAACTCACCGAGTGGAGGGACCGTCTGTCGGGGATGCTGCTGTGTGACATCTCGCCCACCGCCCATGTGGCCATCATTGCCCGCAGTTTCGGGATTCCCACCTTGATCGTGAAAAACCAGCCCTCAGACCCAGAAGCCACCCCCGCCATCCTCAATGCCTTTGAAGGCTGGGTGGAGGTGAGTCCCCAGCAGAACACCTACGAACACTTCCCACCAGAGCAACTGGATCTGGCCGCCAACCGCAGCCCTGTTTTCTACCGGGACCAGAAACGCTCGGTGTGGGCCAACATCAACCGCATTGAAGATGCCATTCTGGCCGCAGAACTGGGGGCAGACGGGGTGGGCCTGATCCGCACCGAATACCTGCACGGCTCTGATGCCAACCTCCTGGGTTTGCATGAAGAAACCGCTCTGTACGAAAAAATCGCAAGGTACCTGCATGGGCTTCCCGTCACAGTGCGCACCCTGGATCTGGGTGGGGACAAGCCTGCCCCCCAGCTTCACACCGGGCTCTTGGACCAGAGCATGCTGGGACTCAGGGGCATCCGGCTCAGCCTGAAAGACCCGTCAAGGTTCCGGCAGCACATCCGGGCCATTCTGAATGGTTTTCGGGGGGTGGACCTGCGCCTGATGTTCCCTTTTGTCACCACCCCTGAAGAGTTTGCCGCAGCCAGACAGCTGGTGCAGGAGGTCGCAGGAAGGGACAACATGCCTGTGCTGGGCATGATGCTGGAGGTTCCCGCTGCAGCATTTGCCCTGCCCGAATTCCGTGCAGAAGGCTGTGAGTTCATCAGTTTCGGCACCAACGACCTGCAACAGTATTTCTTCGCTTCAAGCCGCACCAGCAACGACACCAGTCATTTGCAGAACCCCTGCAGCCCTGCATTCAAACGCCTGATCGAACACACCTCCAAAGAGGCGGCCCGTCTTGGACTGGACCTCAGCGTGTGTGGCGAGGCCGCATTCGACCCCAGGCTCACCTCCTTCTGGTGGGACCTGGGCATTCACGCCCTGTCCGTGCCCCCGGCCCTGATCCCCTGGCTCAAGCACCGAACCCAGACCCTTGGAGGCGCATGATGTCAACCGCAATCGTGGTGGTGGCCCACACCCAGCAACTCGCCCAGTCCGTCCTGGAACTGACCCTGCAGATGACCCGCACCCCACACCAGCTCTGGGCGGTGGGAGGCACCGATCATGGGGGGGTGGGCACCAGTGCCCACAAAATCGAAATGGCCCTGCAAGAGGCCCTGGAAAAACATGAAGGGGCAGTCCTTTTGCTGGACCTGGGGAGTGCCTGCCTCAACGCCCGCATCGCCTCCGAAAAATTCAGGGACAGGCCCGTGTACATCGCGGAGGCCCCTCTGGTGGAAGGCACCATCCTGGCAGGGGTTGCCGCCGCCGCTGGAGAAGTTCCGGAAGTGGTCAAAGCGCGGGCAGAAGAGGCCAGGAATATCCGAAAAGTGATTGGCGGATTAGAATGAAAACAACACCCAAAGTGGATCTCCTTGCCCCTCCACCTGCCTTTCTGATCCACCGCACCGCCTGACCCGGAGGACCATGAAGGACGACACCACTCGGCTTTTTGCGGGACTGCAACAGATTGGCAAGGCACTGATGCTGCCCGTGGCCGTCCTGCCTGCAGCAGGTCTGCTGGTGGGCATCGGCACCCATGCTGCAAGCCACCACTGGCTGCCGCAGGGCATTGCCAGCATCATGCTCAGCTCCGGAGATGCCATCTTGCACAACATCCCCCTGCTGTTCGCCGTTGGGGTCGCCATTGGCCTGACCGCAGGAGAAGGGGTCGCTGCACTGGCTGCACTGGTGGGCTTCCTGGTCATGAATTCCACCATGGGGAGCATCGCAGAACTCATTGGTTTTGATGCCCTCAAAACCAGTTTCGGCAGGAGCTTCATGACCCAGGTGATGGGTGTGAAGACCATCGACACGGGCGTTTTCGGGGGCATGCTGATCGGGATTCTGTCTGCGGTGCTGTACAACAGGTATCACACCATCCGTCTGCATCCGTCGCTGGGTTTCTTTTCAGGCAAAAGGTTCATCCCAATTCTGACGGCCCTTTCTGCTGTCCTGGTCGGAACCATCCTGGCGTACATCTGGGTCCCGATCCAGACCGGGCTCGATGACTTCACCCGCGTGGTCACGGCCAGCAACCCGGAAGTCAGCAGTGGGCTTTTTGGTTTCCTGAACCGCATGCTGATTCCTTTCGGCATCCACCACATCTGGAACAACCCCTTCCTGTACAGCATCGGAGACTATGTGACGGCTTCCGGGGATGTGGTGCGCGGAGACAGTGCCCGCTTTCTGGGGGGCGACCCCAGCGCAGGCCTCTTCATGACAGGTTTTTTCCCGGTGATGATGTTCGGGTTGCCTGCTGCGGCACTCGCCATTGTGCACACCGCGAAGCCCGGCAAAAAGGCACAGGTGGCAGGGATCATGTTCTCTGCAGCCCTGTCCTCTTTTCTGACCGGCATCACCGAACCCATCGAATTTGCCTTCATGTTTGTCTCTCCACTGTTGTACGGCATTCACGCCGTGCTGACCGGTCTTGCTTTCCTGATCATGAACGCCATGGAGGTGAAACTCGGATTCAGCTTCAGTGCCGGGTTCATTGATTATGTGCTGCTGTGGGGACAGGCAAAAAATCCAGTGCTGCTGCTTCCGGTGGGGGCCACCTACGCAGTGCTGTATTACTTCATCTTCCGTTTTGCCATCGTGCGCCTGAACATCCCCACCCCCGGCAGGGACGACGACACCCCACCCCTGCTCCCCACCCAGAGCCCGGCACAGCTTGCCTCAGAAGTGCTCTCCGCGCTGGGAGGAAGCAGCAACATCGAGCACCTTGAAGCCTGCATCACCCGACTGCGCATCCGGGTCAAGAGCATGCAGCATGTGCAGCACCTGCGCCTCAAGGACCTTGGGGCTGTCGGGGTGGTGCGGCTCGGACAGAACCTGCAGGTGGTGTTTGGGGGCCAGAGTGAGCAACTGTCCAACGACATCCATCAACTGATGCACGGGGAAAGGCTGCATCCAGTGACCCCCAGAAAGGTGCAGCAGGTGGGAGGAGGGGTGTTCATCCAGTCCCCCATGCGGGGCCGCATCCTGCCTCTGGCCCAGGTCCCTGATGACGTGTTCAGCCAGAAACTGATGGGGGATGGGTTCGCCATCGACCCGATTGATGGTGAGGTCTATGCCCCATGTGACGGCACCATCGAGGCCCTTTTTCCGACCATGCATGCTGTTGCCCTGCTGGGAGACAGCGGCCACGAAATCCTGATCCATGTCGGAATCGACACCGTGCATCTGGGCGGTGAGGGGTTCAAGGCCCATGTCAAACAGGGAGACCGGGTCAAAGCAGGTGACCTGTTGCTGTCCGTGAACCTGCAGCAGATCCGCGACAAGGTGCCCTCCCTGATCACTCCGGTGGTCTTCACCAACCTGCTTCCGGAAAATCGGGTGCTGCTGGCAGACTCCGGGGTCAGCATCGTTTAGCGGTCAGCAAAAGAGCACTTTCTCTGTCCAGAGTCTGCGGCAGTGAAGGCTGGCAGTGTGCAGACGGCCCGATGAACCAGAACCCACCTGTCCATCATCTGGCCTGAACCCATGTGAACAGTTCTGCCTGCTGCCACCAGGGAAGCTGTACAGATCTCAGGTTGTGCCTCTGCTGCCAGTAAATGGACCCACCAAACCGCTGCTCTGCCTGATAAATCCCTGCCCACTCCCTGAAAAAGCCCTCTGTGGCCTTCAGCAGGGTCAGGGTGTAGGCCAGGATGGCTTCTTTTCTGCCCTGCAACAGGTCTCTGGCAGCACAGGCCGCATAGTATCCACTGGCCAGAGCCTGACTGATCCCCTGCGAAGCAATGGGATCAAAAGTGAACGCTGCATCTCCAACAGCCAGCCAGCGTTCACCTGCAACCTGGGAAAGAAAAGTCACACTGGCAGGGGCCACCTTCCAGCCTCCCTGATGGATTTTTTCGAGGTAGGCAGGAGATTCTGGGAGGGTGAAGAACATTTCACTGCGGGCATGGGGCAACTGGCTGATGTACCACCAGCCCTCCTCAACAGCTGTCACCTGAATCCAGGGGGGTCCATCTGTGCTGTCCACTTCCCGATAAAGAGCCACCTGAGCATCCAGGGAGTGTCGTTTGATCCCAAGCTGCCTTGCGACCCACGCCTGTCTGCCTGTGGCGTCCAGCACACATCTGGCGTGGATTTCGGTGCCCTCCTGCAATTTGAGGGTCCAGCCCTGGGGCGTTTCCTGCAATCCTTCTGGGCCAGAGGTCAGAATGCAGGCCCCTGCCTCCAGAGCCTTCTGTCGCAAATGCTCCTCAAAAACTGGCCTGTTCAGGGCCAGACCAAAACGCCGATGCAGACCTGCGAAAGAGGTGGTTCCAGCGGTTTCACTGCCCCATTGGAATTGTAGCCCTGCTGTGGGAGTGGCCCATGCTGGATCTGGAACCACCCCCAGTTTCTGCAAGATGGGAGCAGCCTGAGGGGGCAGGGCATCCCCTGCTTTTCGGCTTGCAGGGTTGCGGTCTACAACCAGGACCTTCAAGCCCAGGGCAGCCCCGGTGATTGCTGCAGCGCACCCTGCAGGCCCTGACCCCAGAATGAGCAGGTCTACCTGTTCCACTGGTTGTACACGCGGCGGGGCAACTTGCGGCCCTCTGCGGGTTTTGCAGAGAGCAGTTTCATGCGCAGTTTGTGCGGCTGGCTGAAGGCTTCTGCTTTCTCGATCAGTTTCAGGCTGTAGTCGGGGGTTCCGGTCAGGGCTTCGTTGCGTCCGGTTTCCAGCCACATTCTGGAAGGGTAACCTTCGCGCTGCACCTCGGTGGGCTCAATGATGCCCAGTTCCCACCACTCGTGGATCATGTTGTTGATGCGGTCATAATAACTGCTGCCCTGGATGTCCCGGTACCAGTCCTGCCTGTAGGCAAAGCGTTTCATGGCCTGCCTTTCAGGGAGGTCGGACTGGTTCAGGGCCGGGAGGGCAGCGTCACTGAGGATCTGGTTTGGCACCCGTGCGGCCCAGAAACTCGGGGTGGACACGTAGAAGTGCGGATCATACCCGGAAGCGCAGGAGGCCTCATCGGTGTGCCAGGGGACACCCATCCATCGGGTGAGGGAGCCGGGACCATTTGCACTGAGGGGTCCCTGTTCAGGGTTGAGGCACACGGCAGGATAAAGAACCTCGCCATAATCCAGGCTGGGAAGTTCGCCTTCAGGGAGGAGGTTCAGGCGGTAGGGGGCTTTCCACATGTTGGCCCGGCGCATCACCCAGGTCATCTCAATGCCAGGGTGGAAAGGTCCTCCCAGGCAGTCATAAAGTCCGGCCTGATTGAGGGCCTCACATTGTGCAGCAGGTTCCAGACCACTAAAATCCGTCTGTTCCTGCTGGCTCAGGTCAGAAACAAATGCACCCGACGCCCATTTCTGCAGGGTGGCGTACATCAGGGGCGTGAGGGGAAGGTCATTGAGGAAGTCCTCTGCAGTGGCTTCGCCGAACCCATCTCCATAGAAAGGTGGAGCGTAATCTTCCATGCGGTGGTCCGCAGTCGGAGGGCGGAACAGTTCAAAAATCCGCTGTCTGAAAGCCTGGTTCTCTTCACCAGGGTCAGCAAGGCGCTGGATCAGGTTTGCATCCTCGAAGTTGAGGGGAGAGCCATAACCGAAAGCCATGAACACCCCGTTGTTGACCCACTGGTTGGCGGTCAGGCGCTGAAAAATGGGCAGGACATCCCGCTGAAAAGAAGGCTCTGCTGGGGCCACATACCATCCCATGTCCTGGTACAGGTTATGCACCACGTCCAGCATGGTCAAGGGACCATGCAGGCCAGGGGCAAAATTGGGTGGGGTGACCACCACATAACCGGGTTCTGCTTCGAAGGTCTGGTCACCGATCTGCACGGTGGCCCGCACTGGACCATCAGACACGTCATCGCACCAGCCATCGTTGTTGGCAAAGGTGATGGGTCGGGCTCCCGGTACTGCCGAGTAGGCATCTCCATGACCGCCAAGCACCAGCAGTCTTCCCTGGTCGTCGGTGCGCAACTCTCCCATGTACACGTCCTGGGTCAGGTAACTGCCGTGAAATTCGTGGTCTGTCCCGGACTGGTTCACGCCCGAGATGCTTTTGCTGCCAGGCGTCAGGATGATCTGTTTGCGGTCCTCCCCCTGAAAGCCAGAGTTGCGTTTGGGAGCACTCTTGGACAGGCCTCCGAGGTCCATGGCGTTGATGAACTGGTACCATCCGGGCTTCAGGTTGGCCAGTTCCACCCTCCAGGTGATGGTGGCTTCTTCAGCCGTGATTTCTCTGACAGGCACACCATTTTCGTCCAGGCCATAGATGCGGAACCGTGCTGCCTGACGCTTGACCTTTTTGTCCTGCCCCTTGAAGCTTCCTCCTGCATCGGGAAGGGCACCTGGAATTTCTGGGGCAATGAAGTATTCATCCGAGTTGCCGACTCGGGCAATTCCAATTCCTGGGTAGATGGCGACACTGTGAATTTCAGACTGGGTCATGTGGGCTCCTGGGAGATCCCTGCACTTCACAGGGAAAGAGAAGAAATGTTTCGATAAACACGTTGTGGATGGAGCAGGTGTACGCATTCTATGAAATGCTTCGGGCTTTTGAGAAAGGAGGTTTCCAGCTCGCAGATCAGGGTTTTCCCCAGGCTGGCCCAGACCAGGTCTTGATATATGAATAACTGTTCATATATAGTGAGGTCATGAGCGAAGCCCGGCAGACCACCCTCACCTACTTTGTGGATGACATGGACTGCGCCAACTGTGTCAAAAAAGTGGAGGCGGCCACCAGCAGGCTTCCCGGAGCACAGGTTCGCAGGACCAGCTTCACCACCCAGATTCTGGAAGTGGACCTCGATGAAACCCAGACCCCCCGGAGCACCCTGGAGAAAAACCTGCGTGACATGGGTTATGCTCCCAGCCTGAAAGCCGAGAACGGTCAGGAGCAGCGCGTCCAGAGCACAACCCCAGATCTTGCCCACTCCCACGCAGAACACCAGCATGCAGGGCATGTGCATGAACATGAAAAAGGACCCTGGCACCAGACCCGACAGGGAAAACTGGTGATCCAGAGCGGACTGTTGCTGGCTGTGGCCTACCTGCTGGGCTTTGGGCTTCCTGCTTTTTCAAAATGGTTCTACATTGCAGCCACCCTCATTGGCGTGTGGCCCCTGCTCAAAAAAGCCGTGGCCTCTGCACGCCTTGGAGACCCTTTCAGCATCAACATGCTGGTGAGTGTGGCCGCCCTCTCCTCCCTCCTGATTGGCGCAGAGGCAGAAGGGGCCGTGGTGGTCTTCTTCTTCGCCATTGGTGAACTGCTCGAAGGGGTGGCGGCAGGACGGGCCAGACAGAGCATCAAAGCCCTGGCTGCACTGGCCCCAAAAACCGCCACTGTGATGGAAAATGGTCAGGCCAGAGAAGTCCCGGCGGCATCCCTGCAGGTGGGTCAGGTGGTGCGGGTTTCCCCTGGGGGTCGCATCCCCGCAGATGGGACCATTCTGGAAGGGGAAAGCAGCATTGATGATTCTCCGGTGACTGGAGAGAGCATGCCCGTCAACAAAGGGGTGAACAGCCCTGTTTTTGCAGGCTCCATCAATCTGGAAGCCGTGCTGTTGGTCCGGGTGGACAGGGCAGCAAAGGACAACACCATCGCCCGCATCATCCGCATGGTGGAAGAGGCAGAAGAGTCAAAAGCTCCCACGGCCCGCTTCATTGACCGCTTCAGCCGCTATTACACCCCCCTGGTCGTGCTTGCTGCTGCCCTGACTGCACTGGTTCCCCCTGTTCTCATGGGAGAGAACTGGCTCGACTGGATCTACAAGGGCATCTCGATCCTGCTGATCGGCTGCCCGTGTGCCCTGGTGCTGTCCACACCTGCAGCCATCACATCAGGGATTGCTTCTGGGGCCAGAAGAGGACTGCTGATCAAAGGGGGAGCAGCCCTGGAATCCCTCGGAACAGTGAAAACTGTGGCTTTCGACAAGACCGGAACGCTGACCCGCAATCGCCCCCAGGTCACCGATGTGATCCCACTGGAGGGAACAGCAGAACAGAACATCCTTCTGGCTGCTGCGGTAGAGCAAGGCTCAAACCACCCGCTGGCAAAAGCCATCCTTGAAAAAGCTGGAACACAGACGCTGCCTCAGGCACAGCAAGCAAGGGCTTTGCAGGGCAAAGGGGTCTCTGCCCTGCTGGACGGGGTTCTGCATCAGGTCACTTCTCCAAACCATGCAAGCACCCTGACCGACCTGTCTCCTTTCAGGGACCAGATCACCTCTCTGGAAGAGCAGGGCAAAACCGTGGTGGTGCTCCTGCGTGAACAGACACCCCTCGCCCTGATTGCCATTCGGGATGAACCCCGGGAAGATGCCAGGTCTGCCATTCAGGAACTGAAACAGCTTGGGGTGCAGGCTGTGATGCTCACAGGGGACAACACCCGCACAGGTCAGGCCATTGCCCGTGAACTGGACATGGAGGTGCAGGCTGAACTCCTGCCCGAAAACAAACTGCAGGTGATCCGAAGCCGCAAAGAACAGGGTGGGGTTGCGATGGTGGGAGACGGCATCAACGATGCTCCTGCCCTTGCTGAATCCACTGTGGGCATCGCGATGGGTGGAGGCACCGAAGTGGCCCTGGAAACTGCAGATGCTGCCCTGCTCAAAAACCAGGCCCGCGACGTTCCTGCCCTGATTGTGCTGTCCAGACGCACCATGGGAAACATCAAACAGAACATCACCTTTGCCCTGGGCCTGAAAGCCGTCTTTCTGGTCACCACGTTGATGGGGTACACCAACCTCTGGATGGCCATTCTGGCAGACACCGGAGCCACCATGATCGTGACTGCCAACGCATTGCGTCTGCTCAGGAAATAGGCGTCTGACTGGTCTCTCATCCAGTTGAAACCATAATTTTTACACTTCGGGTAAAATGACACTGGAATGAAACGCATCCACAGCACACTTCTTCTGGTCGCAGGCCTGATCGGTCTGGCCGCATGCAACAACAATTCGGGCAACATTGAAGGCGTCGAGAGCTTCAAGGTCGCACAGGGCCACAAAGAGGGACAGCTGTCCTACGAACAGACCCCTCCGGTGGGAGGAGAACACAATCCCATCTGGCAGAACTGCGGCGTGTACGAAAAACCCCTCTACAATGAGTATGCTGTGCACTCTCTGGAACACGGTGCAGTCTGGATCACCTACCAGCCTGACCTTCCAAAAGAAGAAGTGGACAAGCTGATTCAGGCCGCCAAGTCCAACAGTTATACCCTGGTTTCCCCCTTTCCAGGTCTGGACAGCAAGGTTGCCCTCGCTGCCTGGGGAAAAATGCTGAAGCTGGACAGTGCAGATGACAAACGCATTGGACAGTTCATCAGCACCTATGCCCAGAGCAGCACCAACGCCCCTGAACCCGGCGCAGCCTGCTCTGGTGGATACAGCGAAACCCGATAAAACCTGAACCTTACAGAGCAGAGGATTCTCTGCTCTGTTCTTTTTGCTGTAAAAATTGAAAAGGCAACAGGTGGGAGATGCGCTGACAGAAGGTTTGTGCTGACGGCTGAGGGTGGATCGGTTTTCCAGTGACATCGACCCAGCAGAGCCCTGAAATTCCGCTGCCAGGTGCCGCACTGCACTTTTGCTGAACATCTGATCAGGTATACTGGTCTCAAATGACCGTTCCTGCCCAAGAAGACGTGTGTGAAACCAGTTGCGTGCATCCTGACGCCGTTCAGGTCGCCCGGGCTGCCCTGCCACAGGAATCCAGCCTGGAGGCGGCCATTGTGCTCCTGAAGGCTGTTGCAGATCCCACCCGACTGAAAATCCTCTCTGCCCTTTCCAGCACGGAGCTTTGCGTGTGCGATCTGGCACAGGTGGTGGGCATCAGTGAGTCGAATGCCAGCCACCAGTTGCGCCTCCTGCGCACAGCAAGGCTGGTGCGTTACCGCAAGGAGGGCAGGGTGGCGTACTACCAGCTTGCAGACCACCACGTGAGAGAGCTCTTGAGCAGCGCCCTGGAGCATGCCCAGGAATAACCTGCCACGCCATGAATTGCTGAATCGTCTCTCTCAGCGGCAGGCGATTCAGGTGCTCCATGCTCCTGCAGGATATGGCAAAACGGCTGTCCTGAAAGCTTTCCAGATTCTGCATCCGGCTGCCCTGTGTCTGGATGATGCAGACCGGATGGACCCACAGGTGCTGGAACATCAAGTGCTGGGCTGGCCCGCCGAACAATCTGTCCTGCTTGCTGCACGTAACTTTCCTTACACAGCCCTGAGGAGGGTGACGTACCAGCGTGATGTACAGGTCTGGTCCAGCGAAGAACTGGCTTTCAGCGAAGCAGAGGCCCTGGAGTGGGGCCTGCAGTCTGGATTTGCTCCAGAAGATGTTCTGGATGCACAGCAGAAATGGATGGGCTGGATTCATCCCATGCATCTGGATTTGCAGGGCAGTCGCCTGATGCTGCATGAATTTCTGGAACAGGAGGTTCTGCCAGGGAAACAGGGGCTTGCTGAACTCGCTCCACTTTCCGAAATCACCCCAGAAATGGCAGGTTACCTGCTGGGCAGAGAGCAAGCCCAAAGAATCAAAAATTCCAGCTGGGTGCTACAACGCCTGTTTCGCGGCACCGAGGAACACTGGAGGTGGGTTCCCGGCCTGCGGGACCATCTGCTGTTGCTGCAGGCTTTCCAGCACACCTCTCCTGCGTACCTGCAGGACATCCTGAACCTTCTGCTGGATGACCACAAATACCATGAAGCCCTCACCCTGGTGCAGCAGCATTTCACATCAGAGGGTGCCTTGCTGTGGTTGCACACCCACCTGCAGGACCTGCTGCTTGCAGGGTGCAGCGAGCAGATCCATGAGGTTTTTCATGAACTGCTCGGCCAGCCTTGCTCTGGAACACTGGAGGCCAGAAGAATCCTGATCCGCAGCTACATGGCGTTTTTTGGAGGGACCCCATACAGGGCCAGCCTCGGAGAACTGAAAGGGGTCCTCTGTCTGACTTCAGAGGAACAACTCCAGTCTGAAGCCCATGCCCTGCTGTCATGGTGGACCCCAGACCCAGAGCAGGCCACACTCAGCCGCGCGGAGGCCCTGAAGCTCGCAGACCACCGGCATTTTTTCAGGCACCTTGCCCAGGTTGGACTGGGGAGGGAAAAAACCCTGCGGGAAGATTTCGCTGTTGTAGACGCTTATTTCAGAGAGCTGCTGGGGCAGACTTTGCAGGCAGGTCTGGTCTGTGAATCCCTGCTGACCCTCCTGATGCAGGCCCAGGGTCAGGTGCATCACCTGAAACTTCGTCTGGCAGAACAGACCCTCAGGCAGCTTTTTGATCTGGGCAGCCAGCATCCTGATCGTTGCAGGCCCCTGGTCGCCCATGCCAGAGCCCTGCATGCGCAGCTGTGTCTGCTGGCCCTTCGCCCGGAAGAGGCGGTGCAATCTGCGCAGCAGGCCAGAAGGTGGGCAGAAAAGACCTACCATGCCCACCTGTTGCAACAATCTGCAGATGCTTTGCTGCTGGGACAGCATTTTCTGAATGATGCTGTGGCTGCCCTCCCTGAGACTTCACCCAGCATCCAGGCCCAGGTGCGCCTGTTGCAGGGACATCCTCTGCAGGCCCTGGAATTGCTTTCTGGTGCGGCTTCATTCATGGGAGGTGTGCTGCAGGTGCGGTGCAGGCTGGATCTGGGAGACCATCTGCGGGCCTCTGAGGCGCTTCGGCAGCTTGGAGCAGGTTCCGCCACAGAGCAGGTCTACCTGCAAGCCACAAAAGTGGATGTGTTGATGCGCCTGAAGAAGCTTTCTGAAGCCCGTCTTGCAGCGCGGAGTTTCTGGCAGACCGTGCAGTTTGAACCCATTTACCTTCCCCTGGTTGGTCTTTCAGAAGGTGCCCTGCTGCTGCTTTTCCGGGAAGCCCGCAAACAGGGCATCCAGCCTGCAGTTGCACTGGACACCCTGCGGGTTGCTCCTCCTCTGCTTGACCTTTCTGATCGGGAACGCACCATGCTGCAGTTTCTCTCTGCCGGGCAATCCAACCAGCAGATGGCCGAGGCCCTGGGCATCAGTGTGAACACCGTCAAGTACCACCTGAAACACCTTTACGAGAAACTGGGGGTCAGCAGCCGGGAGGCAGCGAGGGACCTGGGTCAAAGGGTCATTTCCGGTTGGTGATGTGAATGGCTTCCTTGTGGCCGTGTTTTGCCGCTTCCATCAGGGTTTCAGACAATGTGGGATGAGGATGCACGCTGAGGGACAGGTCCTGCATGGAACTCCCCATTTCCAGCGCAATCAGGATTTCTCCAATCAGTTCGCTGACTTCTGCCCCCACCAGGGTTGCCCCGAGCAGGCGGTCTGTGCGTTCATCGCTGATGAGCTTCACAAACCCGATCTGGTCTCCCATCGCCAGAGCCCGTCCTGAAGCACTGAGGGGAAAGCGTCCCACCCGCACTGGAATGCCCCTGCTTCTGGCCTGCTCTTCGGTGAGGCCTGCGGTGGCCACTTCTGGATAAGTAAAGGTCACTGCTGGGATCGCCACCCAGTCCCGGGTGGAGGGCTGACCAGCGATGGCCTCTGCTGCAATTTCTCCTTCTTTGCTGGCTTTGTGGGCAAGGTAAGGTCCACCGCTGACATCTCCGATGGCATAGATCATGGGATCATCGGTGCGGGTGCTGGGCTGGGTGAGGATGTGGCCTCGTTCATCAAGCTGTACACCTGTATTTTGCAGGTTTAACCCTTCAGTGTTGGCACGAAATCCCACTGACACCAGAATTTTACCGGTAAATATCTCCAGGTCTTTTGCGCCATGTTTCACGTGCAACACAGGACCTTCAGCAGTGGATGTCCAGCCCTGCGCAGCAGCCTGGGTGAGCAGTGTCCCCCCTCGCTGGGTGAAAATGCGAGCAATCAGGGCTGCAGCCTCACTGTCGTTGCCCGGAAGAATCTGGTTTCCCTGCTCAATGATGGTCACTTCGGCACCAAGAGACTGGTACATCATGCCGATTTCCATGCCAATGACCCCACCACCAATGATCGCCAGACGTTCAGGAACCTCCTGCAAACTGACTGCTTCCTTCGCAGAAAGGATGGTCTGGTGGTCCCATCTGAAGGCAGGAAGCTCAATGGGACGGGCACCGGTGGCCACAATGATCCCTCGGGTGGCCCGCACCCGTTCTGTTCCTTCTCTGGTGGTGACAGTCAGGGTGCTGGAATTTTCAAACGCAGCCATCCCGGACAGGACATCCACCTTGTTCCCCTTCAGCAGCAACGCCACATTGCCCGTCAGTTTGCGCACCACTTCTGATTTGCGCTGCTGGAGCTCCGGGTAATTGATCTTCAGGCCCGACACCTCAATGCCTGCCATCCCAGAACGCAGGTGGTCCACCTGACGGGCAGAGTGAATCAGGGTCTTGCTGGGAATGCATCCCCAGTTCAGACACACACCACCCAGGGTCTCTTTCTCGATCACCAGGGTCTTCAGGCCCAGTTGAGCTGCACGAATCGCGGCCACATAACCGCCGGGACCTCCACCAATCACAATTGCGTCGTAGGTTTTCACGCCTTCTGGGTTCACGTTCATCGCCTCCTCGGGACAAACGTACCTCCAGGGTGGGTAGGCTGGCACCACCCGGGGGTAATGAGCCGAGAGCCCAGGGCCGATGGCCTGGTGCAGAAGGCAGCGACTCAGCGCAAAACGGCGCTTCAGCGGTCCTAAACATTTTGGACCGCGCAACAGGAGCAAGAAGGCCGCGAAAGCAAGCGACTCAGTTTTGATTCGGGCCGTCTCCGAGGCACGCAGGCAGAGTCAAAAAGAAGGCAGAAAAATATTGTCCTACGCTGAGGTCAATGACACTCGATTTTCCACAGGCCATTCCAATATTGATCGGCCTGTTTCTGGTCGCCTTTTTGCTGGTGACGCTGATTTTAAAGCCTCCAGCGCATTTCAATCCACTGCTCTATTTTGGCCTGCTGCTCCTGTGTCTGTTGCCTGTAAACTTCTGGGTGTTTCTGTTCGGCTTGCTGGTCCCTGCTTTCCTCATGTACACAGGCATCGTTGCAGTGGTCGTCTGGATGATCCTTCTGGTGGTCACCCTGGTCCTGTTGGTGCGCAACAGACAGCGAGATGTCGGGACCATCGGGAGGGTCTTTCTGACCCTCTGGATGGCTCTGCTGCTGGGTCCCCTGACCTTCAACGGGATGCTCAAGATTGCCTGTTCCAGCCAGTGCCCCATCTGATGCTTTATTTTTCCAGCAGTTCCAGCACAGCTTTCGGTTGCAGAGACCCTTTGAAGAACACCACCTTCACCGGGAGGTCCTTGAGGTCCACCCCGGTTTCTCCCAGATTCAGGCGGTCTGAGACAGCGATGATCAGGTTCTCGCAGTCCACTTTTCTGAGTTGCTGGAATTTGCGTTTCAGGTACTCTGGACGCCAGTAACCAATGACCTCCAGCACATAACTGCGCCCATCCGGGTGGGTGATGCGGAAATCAGGGATCATCACACTGCCCGGTACAGGCAGGAGGTCCACCTCTTTTTCCAGCACCCACTCGGTTTTGGCTTTCTGCCATTTGGTGGCAAAGGATTCTTCCAGGGCACTGTCAAAGATCTGTCCTTTTTTGTAGTGGCTGCGCAAACCACACTGGGAATCCAGCGAGTAACTGAGGCTGTCTTCTCCGGACATGATGTCCAGAGACCGGGGTTTCAGGGTGGCCGTGAGGTTCCATTTGCTGACATTGAGCAGGGCCGGAAGCAGTTTTGCCATCGAGAGCCCATACCTCGTGCTGGCCGAAAACAGGCTGGTCGGGCCGTCCACGGTGATGGTGAATCCGGTGTCCTGATCCCCTTCGATGTAGGTCATCAGGCCAAAGAGCTTCAAAAACTTGAACAGGTACTTGTATTCCGCCTGAGAATTGCGGAAAGCCGTGAGTTTGAGGTCATAGGCCCGGTAGAAAATCCCCTGGGCCTGCGCGGTGTTGAAGCGGTCCAGCAGGGTTTCAGGGTCCGGTGCCTCAAAGCTGGTGAGGTAGTGGCGTTCTGGCAGGTCTGCATACAGGCCTTCACGGATCTGGTCGGCGGTCAGCACCAGTCCAACTTCCTGCCCAATCTGGTGTGCCAGTTCCTGCAAGGTCTGGTCTGAGTGGGTGTCGATGGGACCCCTTTTTGCAGCATGCAGAAAAACCCTTTCCCTGAGCTGGATGGGCTCAAGGGGGGTGATCGGCTCGAAGGTGGAGTGCTCGGTGCTCAGGATGTGGGCGAGCCCCCGTTTGGTGCGGTAGTCGGTGCTTTCCCCCTCCAGGGTTTGCAGGGCCTCCTGCAGATCGCGGCGCATCAAACCCACATGCTGTTCGAAGATTTCGATGATTTCCCGGGCCAGATCGAGGTTTTTGGGGGTGGCTTTCAGTTGTTTGGGTCGCACCTGCCCGTCTTTCAGGGTGTATTGCAGGAGTTCACTGGTCAACATGGTTGAGGGTTCCTCTCTTTCACTCAGCAGAAATTCGAGATGTTTTCAAATGGCACTCAATATCAACAGGGTTGATTTTGTGAAAATTTAATTGTCATAAGACATCAGACAAATTATTTTATTTTCAAGGAGATGAACATGAAAAAACTGCACACCGTTTTGACTGCAAGCATGGTCCTTTTCGCTCTTGGAACGCCTGCCCAGGCCCAGCTTTATTCATCCATCCAGATCTGGACCCTGATCGGAGAAAGTTATGACATCTATGGGAGTGTGACTGGGCACCTCTGTCACTACCGGTCTCCATCAGGAGCCACCACCACCACAAGCACCTTCCTGCGTTCCACCTGCCCCCGCACGCTGATTCGCTGAATTCACAGGTCCTCCCAGCGCACTGGGGCAGTGAGATCGACGGTTCCCTGTTCCAGCCCTTTGACAGGGGTAGAAGGCTTTCTGGGTTCTTCCACGCCTCTCCTGCGGTCAGACACCCGTTCTTCAGAAGTTCCCTCGCTGATCACTTCGTACAGGATCGCTTCTTTGCCTTCCTTGCGGCGCAGGATTCGCCCGAGACGCTGGATGTATTCCCTCTGCGTGGAGGTGCCTGACAGCACCATCCCAATGGAGGCTTCAGGCACATCCACCCCTTCATTGAGGACCCGGGAGGTCACGATCACCGGGTAATCGCCAGAACGGAACCTTTCAAGTGTGGCATGGCGTTCTTTGACCGGGGTCTGGTGGGTGATGGCTGGAATCAGGAACTGCTCGGAAATCTTGTAAACGGTGGCATTGTCGTCTGTGAAGATCACGGTGCGCTCCCCCTGATGCCTTGTGAGCAGGTCTGAAAGCACCCGCAGTTTTCCCGAAGTTCCAAAAGCAATTTCACGGGCACTGCGGTGGGCCAGCATGGCTGCACGTCCAGCTTTTGAACGGGCGCTCTGCTTCACAAAACGTTGCCAGCCATCCAGCGTTCCCAGACCGATACCCTGATCCCGCAGAAAGCTGTTGCGTTCTGCAATCAGGCGGTCATATTCCTGCCGTTCTTCCGCAGAGAGGGTCACCTTGATCTGCACCTCACGGAAAGGGGCCAGAACCCCACCTGAAAGCTGTTCGGGGGTGCGCTTGTAGACTGTCGGGCCAATCAGGGTCTGCAGCAGTTCATGCCGACCATCTGAGCGTTCCAGTGTTGCCGTGAGCCCCAGACGATATGGAGCAATGCTGTAATCGGAGATGACCTGATAGAACTCGGTGGGAAGGTGGTGGCACTCATCGTAGATGTGCAGGGCAAACTGGCTTCCCAGACGTTCTGCATGAATGGCCGCACTGTCATAGGTGGACACCAGAATCGGGGCTTCATCTCTGCTGCCCCCTCCCAGCAAACCCACCTGGGTTTCAGGGAAGGTCTTGAGGAGGCCCGCGTACCACTGGTGCATGAGGTCCAGGGTCGGGACACAGATCAGGGTGCTTCTGGGAGTGGAGTGCATGGCCAGATAGGCCAGGATGGTCTTTCCAGAGCCTGTGGGCAGCACCACCACACCCCTTCGTCCGGCCTGTTTCCAGGCGGCAAGGGCCTGTTGCTGGTGCTCGAAGGGCTGGATTTCCGGCAAAGACAGGTTCAGGTCCTGAAAGTTGCGGGCCTGGTCTTTGACTTCAATGCCAGCGCTCCGCATGGCTTCCAGGAAGGCACGGTACTGGTGGGCAGGCAGGCGAAATTTCTCGATGCGTTCGTCCCAGTGCACAAACTGAGCCCAGTCATGCCCCTTCGGTGGGGGATGCAGGATCAGGGTGCCCCGGTCAAAAGTCAGGGTGGATGCTCGGGCCATCAAAATCCCTTCCATTCTAGCTTTGTTTTGGATGAATTTACAGTAGCAAATTACGTTTTAAACGAATTTCGGTTCTGGGCAGCAATTTACTGTTCACAGTGGACAGTCAACAGCGGGTTGGCTGCTGTGAACTGTTCACTGTGAATCGACAACTGTCTACTCTGCCATCAGCGGCAGGTACATTTTCAGCACCTGAAAATCATCGTGCTTTGTGGGCTTGGCATCCAGCACCAGCGTGTACACTCCAGACTTAGGAGGGGTGAATTTGAAGAACAGACTCTCTTTGTCCTGCTGGATCTTGCCCACCGCCACAGGTCGCACCTTGGGATCGGGAATGCCGCTGTACACCAGGATGGTGCAACTGCATTCCTTCGCCTGGATCTGGGTCTGGTTCTCGCGGGTGAACAGGAAACGGACCATGCCCTCCTTTGTGGCCTTGAGGGGTGCAGGATCGGTCTTGTAAGACAGCGTGGTGCCCACGCCTGTGAAACCATTGTGGGCAAGTGTCGGGACCGCCGAAACCATCAGGCCCATGAGGACCAGCATTGCCAGTTGTTTTTTCACTTCGCCTCCCTGAATTCGGGGTTCCTGACAAAGTCCTCATCGGTGAGGCTTTCCATGAAGGCCACCAGATCATCGATCTGGTCGTCGGTCAGGCCCAGTGGACGCATCAGGGGATCGGCGTTCAGGTTGCTCTCTCCACCCTTGTTGTAATGCTCCACCGCCTCCCTGAGCGTGGCCTTGCTGCCATCGTGCATGTAGGGGGCAGTCAGGGCGATGTTGCGCAGGGTGGGTGTCTTGAATTTACCAATGTCCTCGTCTTTCAGGGTGAGACGGGCCAGACCCTGGTCTTCATCAAAGACATTCAGGGCAGTGTTGTGCGGAAGTTCATCGGTGAAGTTGCTCCCGGTGTGACAGTGAAAACAATCCGCCTGATCGAAGAACAGTTCCATCCCGCGCTTCTGGGCATCGGTAAGGGCCTTCAGGTCTCCACGCTGGAAGCGGTCAAATGGGCTGTTGTTGCTGATCAGGGTGCGCTCAAAGCTGGCAATGGCCTCCACCACATGCTGCATGGTGGGCGCAGCCTGAAACACCTCTTTGAAGAGCGCAGGATATTCAGGATGTGCCTTCAGTTTTTTCACAACGGAATCCACATCCGAGGCCATCTCATTGTGGTCGGTGAGGGGGCCCATCGCCTGCAGTTCCAGGCTTTTTGCTCCCCCCTCAAAGAAGAAGCTCTTGCGAAAAGCCACATTGGTGAGGGTTGGCGCATTGCGCACCCCCTTGCGGCCCTCCACCCCTGGAGACACAGCCTGATGGTCTGCAAACGCCAGGTCAGGGTTGTGGCAACTGGCACAGGACACTTTCCCATCTGCACTGAGGATGGGATCATAGAAGAGTTTCTTCCCGAGTTTGATTTTCTCGGGCGTCATGGGGTTGTTGGCAGGCACCGGGGGAAGCAGGGTGGGGGCTGCAGAAATGCACACCACCCCCAGCAACACCAGTGGGATCATTCGGTTCATGTCACTCCAGGGTGATGGCACCAAGCAGGTTCAGGTAGGCCGCACCAAACACCGGGCCGCTGTGCACCATCTGGTACCTGGCCTGACTGAAATCATACTGCTCGCCGTTCAATCCTGCCTTAAAAACCTGTGAGACATCCAGTTTCAGCTTCACCACACTGCCTGCTTCAGGCACGTTCAACTGGATTTTTTGCATTTGCACATCGGCAAGGTTGTACTGCAGTTTGTAGGGATCGGTCCCGAGGTGCAGGGAGAAGGGTTGCTGGGCTCCCCCTTTGAGGAATTTCCCTTCCAGCTTGAAGAAGACATAACCCGGGTTCCAGGCCCACGCCATTCCCGAATCCACACCCAGAGGAGCGTCTTGCAGGGTCGGGTCGGTGTGGTTCAGGGCTCTCGGGACACCAATGCTGAACCTCAGGCCCTTGTAAGTGTCTGCAGGAACCTCTGCCCTGAAGATCTCGATGTTCTGGGTGCCGGTTGAGCGGTTGAAATCCAGCAGGCGCAGACCGTCCAGAGGGAGTTCTGAGCCGTCGGCTTTCACCAGGGCGACCTCACTCAGGTAGAACTTCACCTGATCGAAGGTGTATTCGTTGCCAGCAGCATTCTGGTAGGTTTTTGTGAATTCCAGGGGCTCTTTGCCCACATTCAGGGTCAATTGGAGGCTCAGGGGTGCAGCGTGGGCGGTGCAGCCCAGCAGCAGCAGGGAAATGAGTTGCTTCATGATCACAATTGTAACCAAACCAGATGGACATTTATCCCGCACAGCATCAGCTTCCTGTCAAAACCAGGCACTCTCTGAGGAACACACCAGTCCCCGATCAGAAAACACAAGACAGGCTGAAATGGCGTCCCAGCAGGATTCTCCAGAGGTTTCACGGGAGGCGGTCTTGAACAGGTTTCGAACAGCAAGTGTCATCTTGCCCAACCCGGGGTTACGCCCCCACCCGGTGCCTGATCTGTCCGCATCTCAAAAAACAATCCCTTTCAGAAAGGTTTTTACGCACCTACACTGAGAGCATGTCAGGACCGAACCCACAACCCCGCAGAATCCTTTTTCTGCTCCTCAGCAAGGTCAACCTGCTGGATCTGGGCGGACCGGCACAGGTCTTTGAGACCGCCAGGTTCTATGGAGCCCCCTACCAGATCTCGTTTCATGCTTTTGAAACCCAGATCATCAGTGCACAGGGCTTGCCCCTGGGACCCCTCAGCCGACCTCCCACGCCTGAAAAAGACGATCTGGTGATCCTCCCAGGCCCAGAACTGTCTGCTCCTGCTGCTGGACAGCCCTTGTTCAGTGCTGAAACACTGCGCTGGCTGCAACAGGCACATGCGGCAGGAGCACAACTGGCCTCGGTGTGCACTGGAGCGGCCATTCTTGGCGAGGCCGGGCTGCTTGATGGCCGTCACTGTACCACCCACTGGTCCCTGATTGAGCACATGCGGCACAGGTACCCTCTGGCAAAGGTGCAAGACGGTGTGCTTTTCGCGCAGGACGGGAACATCACCACCAGTGCAGGCATTGCTTCTGGCATGGACATGTCGCTCGCCCTGATTGAACAGGAGCATGGTCCCCTCTTCACGGCGCGGGTGGCCCGTTACCTGGTGCTGTACATGCGCCGGGGTGGGAGCCACAGCCAGCAGAGCATCTACCTGGATTACCGCACCCACCTGCACTCGGGGGTGCATCAGGTGCAGGACCACCTGGCCCAGCAACCGGGCCGCAAGACCACCCTCCCGGAACTGGCGACAATGGTCAGGCTCAGTCCCAGAGGGCTCAGCAAAGCCTTCAAGCAGCACACCGGACTCACCCCACTGGAGTACCAGCAAAAATTGCGTCTGGAACTGGCAAAACAACTGATGCACAATCCTCAGTTGACCCTGGAGAGCATCGCCCAGCGGTGTGGTTTTGAAGACGCCCGTCACTTTCGCCGCATCTGGAAAGAACACTTCGGAACTTCACCCTCACTGAGCAGAATGCAATTCCAGCAATAAAGTCACCCCCACCCAAGGAGCCACCATGAAACCGATCTTCAGGGTCAGCCTGTGTCTGCTGGCCGCCGTCCTGCTGCCATTTTCTGTCGGGCAGTACCAGTCCATGAAAGCCCACCAGATGCTGTTTTCCGAAGCCCCCCAGCAGCAGGTCAACCTCACCCCTGCACCCCCACTTGACCCCGACAAACCCACCGTGGTGGTGATTCTGGGAGATGATGTCTCAGAAGTTTCGGACGTGCTGGGACCCTATCAGGTCTTTGCGGCATCTGGAAAATACAACGTGGTCACTGCGGCCCCCGAGCGCAGACCTGTGGCCCTGACGGGAGGCCTGGACCTGCTGCCCCATTACGCCCTGTCGGAACTGGACCAGAAACTGCACCATCCTCCTGCTGTGGTGGTGGTACCCAACATTCCCTTCATCCGGGATCAGGAGAATGCCCCTCTGGTCTCCTGGCTGAAAAAACAGGGAAAACACCCGGACACAGTGATCATGAGCATCTGCTCCGGGGCAGACACCCTGGCCCTGACAGGGCTGCTGGACGGCAAGAAAGCCACAGGCCACTGGAGTGACAGGAGCAGGCTGGAAAAACAGTTCCCGCAGGTGCACTGGACCTGGGATGCCAGATACGTGGATGCAGGACAGCAGGTAACTTCAGCGGGGGTGCTCTCAGGGATTGATGCCAGCCTGCATGTTCTCAAGCGCCTCGCTGGACCAGAAACCGCCCACCAGACAGCCCAGAAGATGAATTACGCTCAGAGCACCCACCTGACCAACCCCCAGATGCAGCCCTTTGACATTGCCCTTTCGGACAGCATCTTCCTGCTGAATGCCTCTTACCTCTGGGACCGCAAAACCTACCAGTTGCCCCTCAAAAAAGGCATGGACGAAATCGAACTGGCCGCCCTGGTGGACACCTTTCCAGCCACCTTCAGTGCAGAGCTGTTGACCACCGCTCCGGTCAAAGGACCCATCCAGAGCCGTTATGGTCTGGATCTGCTTCCCAGAGCCACATCAGAGCAGTCTGAACTTGAAGTCCTCAAGCTCACAGGAACAGGCTTCCCTTTTGATGACACCCTCAGCCAGCTTGCCCTCACACAGAATGTGCCCACAGCTGTGTTCGGGGCTAAGCGTCTGGAATACCGTGCAGGAACCCAGCACTTCGAAGGCAGAGGATGGTGGACGCCAGCCGTGTACAGACCCCTCTATCTGGCCTTGCTGGGTGTGGTGCTGGTGTTGGTGGTGGAATGGGGGATGCGAATGTTGAGAAAACGAAAAGTTTCCTTCTAAAACAATCCATGGCCCTCAGTTCAAGGCTTATTGTAGAATTTTAGCAACCATTCAGATCAAAAAATCTGCTAGTGCTTGAGTGGTTGAAATATTTGAATCTCTGAGAACTACCTTAGGAGACAACATGGATCGGGAAAATAACATTGACTGGGATGATTACACTCCCCCCGATGACATTGTGGCCATCTCATTAGCAGAAATCGCACACTATTTATCAATTGGATTAAATATTAGTTTTGGTGCCGCAGTTGATTTGATGAACTCAACAAATATTGTTCCCTTTACCCTGAAGCTGGATTCCGATACCAGAAAGTGGATTGATCAGGACGCAGAAGGAGCAGCAATAAGAATTGCAGAAAAAGCTGGTTTCAAGATAGAAATCGAAGAATCAATGCAGCATTTGGTTTCTCTTTTTTAATACTACAAATCAAAGGCCATACCTAGAAATCGAACCTTTGCTTTTTAGTAACTACTCAGAATGAACCAGTGGTTCTGAGCAGTTACTACTTAAGAAAGTCCCCCATTAAGACCCGAACAATGCCTGCACATCCTCCAGCGTCAGGGTCTGCCCCTCCCCAAGCCCACCTTCCAGGATGCCCTGTGCCAGTGCGGCCTTTCTGGCCTGCAGATCCAGAATTTTCTCTTCAAGTGTGCCTGCAGTGATGAGTTTGTACACAAAAACGGGTTTGTCCTGCCCGATGCGGTAGGCACGGTCCGTGGCCTGGTTTTCGGCGGCAGGGTTCCACCAGGGGTCATAATGGATCACCGTGTCTGCTGCGGTCAGGTTCAGACCCACTCCCCCTGCTTTCAGGCTGATCAGGAACATATGGGTCTGGCCCGACTGGAATTGCTCGATCTGGGTTTTGCGGTCCACGGTGTCCCCGGTGATTTTGGAGTACGGGATTTTCAGGTCCTTCAGGGTTTCTTCGAGCAGCCCAAGCAGGGTGGCAAATTGCGAGAACACCAGCACCCGACGGCCTTCCTCGATCATGCTGGGCAGTGTTTCCTTGAACCAGTCGAGTTTGATCGAATGCCGCACCTTTTTTGCAGCGTCCAGAGACAGCAGCCTGGGGTCACAGCACACCTGCCGGAGTTTCAGCAGGGCGTCCAGAATGGCAATGTGGCTTCTGGCCAGACCCCTGCTGGCGATCTCCTCCTGCACCCGCTTCTGCACGGAGATGCGCAGGGTTTCGTACAGGTCACGCTGTGCCCCTTCGAGGTCCAGACGGACCACCATTTCGGTTTTCTCGGGGAGTTCTTTTGCCACCTGTTCTTTGGTGCGCCGCAGGATGAAAGGGCGGATGCGTTTTGCCAGGGCTGCCCTGCGGTTCACATCTGCATTCTTCTCAATGGGGTTGCGGTACAGGTGGGCGAATTGCCGCTCATCTCCCAGAAAGCCAGGCATCAGGAAGTGAAACAGGGACCAGAGCTCCCCGAGGTGGTTTTCCAGGGGGGTTCCCGTCAGGCACAGGCGGTGCTGGCTCCTGAGCAGCCCTATGGCCTTGCTGGTGGCACTTTTTGCGTTCTTGATGTTCTGGGCCTCATCCAGAATGATGCTGTGGAAGGTGTGCTGCGAGAGCACCTCGAAGTCTCTGGAGATCAGAGGATACGTGGTGAGGACCAGGTCATGCTCTGAAATGCGTCCAAAGTCCTGCTTGCGGCCCGTTCCCTGCAACACCAGCACTTTCAGGTCCGGGGTGAACCTGTGGGCTTCCGAGGCCCAGTTGTGCATCAGTGAGGTGGGGGCAACAATCAGGGCTGGGCTTTTCAGGCGGCCCTGCTCTTTTTCCAGCAGCAGGTGCGTCAGGGTCTGCAGGGTTTTCCCAAGGCCCATGTCATCGGCCAGAATGCCGTTCAGACCGTATTCCCGCAGGAACTGCAACCAGTTGAGACCTTCATGCTGGTAGGGCCTCAGCTGAGCCTGAAGTCCAGCAGGAAGTGGGGCCACCTGCAGACCTGCAAAATCCCTGAGTTTCTGGCCCAGTTCCCGTGCCCTTGTGCCACCAGACCACTCAGGACTGAGGTCCTTTTCGAGATCTGCAAGCCGGGCTGCGTCCAGCAGAGGCAAACGCACTTTGCCCTGGGGGAGTCCTTCCTGGCTGTACAGTTCCACCAGGGTGCCCAGCAGGGAGCGCACCCTTGAAATGGGCAGGGGCAGCAGGGTTCCATTGTCCAGCCTGGGATAGAGCATGGCATCATTGTCCAGGGAATTGAGCTGTTCGGTCAGCACGTGGGCAGGCATGGAGCGGATCAGGGACATCAGGAGGGGAAGCACACTGATGCGCTTTTCCCCCACCATCACCCCGAGTTCCAGCCCGAACCAGTCGCTTCCCTCTTCCAGATCTGCAAACCAGCCGCCCACCTCGGCCAGCCTGAAATCAAAACCGGGATCAAAGCGGATGTCCCAGCCCTGCTGTTTGAGCATGGGAACCTGCACCGAGATGAAATCCATCCAGACCTGCTCTTCTGCAGCACCTTTTTGCTTCTGGAGGCGAAAACCCCAGCGGTTTTTCATTCGCTCGGGAAGACGGGTTTTGTAGACTTTCTCGGCGTCTTCCAGACCCATTTTTCTGAGCTGCTGCACGCTCTCCTGCTCGGCCAGTGGGTCTCTGGGGAGCGTGACAATCACGCCACCATGCACCTGCTGGATGGCCGGAAGCTCGGGTTCCGTGACCATGTACCCCTGATAGGTCCAGTCGAGTTGCACGGTGTGCATCCGCTGACCCATGCCGTAAGACCCGAGGTTCAGGTTGTCCGAGCAGAGGGTCAATCTGGGCACCATCACCGCCTCAATGGTCTGCGAGGGAAGCACTTTTGGCACAGGAAAACGGCTTCCAAAGCGCTCTTCCAGCAATTCTGCAAAAGCAGAGCTGTGCTCCATGCGCACCGGAGGAATGCTGAGGAAGCGTTGCAAGTCTTTTTCGGGCAGGTCTGCATCCACCGGTCCAAGTTCCAGCGTCCCATAATCCAGGTACCAGGGCTTCGAGAGGGGAAGCACCACACTGGCCTGCGGGTTCACCTGCAACACCGGATGCTGCTTTCCATCCGCAGCTGTTTTCCAGACTGGCAGGCCTTCCCTGGGCGCACCTGCCCGGATCGGTGTGTCCCACTGGTCCTGCAGGTAAAGCCTGCCCGTTTCCAGCAGACTGGTCAGGATGTGCCCTGTGAGGGCCAGATCCCGGAGGCCTTCCCAGTCCTGGATCTGCCCGAGCACCAGAATCAGGGGCAGGTCTGCCACCACGTATTGTGCAAAAGAACTTCCGGGCTGGTAGGGCTTGATGTCCTTGAGGCCCTGTTTGCCTTTGCGGGCCACGAACGTGCGGATTTTGAAGGTCTGCTGCTTCCGGCGGTTGCGCACCACCTCCAGACCGAAGAGCAGCGTGTGGCTGGAAGCACGGGGTTCCTCTGTGCTCTCTTCAAGCCACAGGCGCAGTTCATTGGGCAACTGAAAGGAAGGGGGCAACAGGTCGGTGTCTTTCTTCGGTCCTGCTCCAGAAACTTTCAGCAGAGGCTCCACCTCCTTCCAGACCTTCTCACCCATCGCGGCCACCACGGCCACCGGAGACCGCAGGTACAGTGCACTGAGCTGCGACAGGTAAGGCTCTTTCAGTTCTTTTTTCTGCTCCCAGATGAAGCGGATCATGCCCACCTGCTTCTCGTCCTGGAAAGAGAAAGAGCTGTGCACAGGAGCAGCATCCGGTTCGAACAGCGATTCTTCCGAGTGCTTCTCCTGAAACCACACCATCAGGGCAGCGACCACGTGCTTGCAGTTGTAGCCCACCGGGCAGGAACACTCCCCATCGATCAGCAGGGCGTGCTTCTGGCGGCGCAGCAGGATGTCCTGGGTGTACATTTCACGGTCTGTTGAGCTGCGCACCTCACTGACCAGATGCTCTCTGTCTTCCACCCAGCGGGTGAATTCCACAGCCTCGCCCCGCACCAGCGTCTGGGCACGGGACCAGGTTGCCACAGGAAAAGCTGCCTGCAGTTCCTCCCAGGTGAAATCAGGTGGAGCCATACCGTCAAAGCATAGCCTGTTTTGGGTCTTTTCAAAAGCGAAAACCTGCAGCTGTATAAGCCGCAGGTCCTGAGAGGTCAAGAGACAAAATCAGTAGGCGTTGTAGAACACAGTGTCCGTGACCCAGTCTTCATCCCACACGTCACCCAGCACAATGGACATCTTGTCCACAAACTCATTCTCAGAATCCGCAAAAGCGGTGCGGTACGTGTTGCCAAAACGGAAATCCGCCACCCGATCAAAATCCAGAGGGGTCTTGCTGGCCAGCAAAATCACCTGATTCAGGCCTCTGGGAGGGGCCACTTCAAACTCAAAACCATCGTTCTGGTCAGGGAAAGACACCTGGTACCCACCGCGAACAAATTGCTCTCCGGCAGAAAAACGGTTGGGCAGGATCAGGTCCACGCGCCCGTAGGAATCCACATTGAACAGGTACACATAGGCGTCATCGTTCAACTGGGCAAAGAAACGGATGGTTTCACCCGTGGCGTATTCGGGCATGCTGCCATCACGGTCCAGCCAGAGCTGTGCCTGCAGGTTCGTCTGGTATGGGTTGACAATCACACCCTGAGAGTTGACCATCGGGGCTGCATTTGCAGTCAGTGCACCGGATGCGGTCAGCAGGGAAAAGAGAAGAAGCATCTTTTTCATGGGTTTACGGTAAACCCTGAGGCTTGCCTGAAGATGATACCAGCGGGGAATTTTCTTAACAAAGGGTTTCAGAACCCTTTATGAACGCAAAATTGTAGGGGCGGGCCGACGGCTCGCCCCCATTGGCAGGAAGCGTGATCTCAGAACGGACTGTCTGGATAGTAGTAATTTTTTGCGTTCTGTTTGGTGACCAGCACCGATGGAATGATGGTGGTTTTGGGCATCTTGCTGCCCGTGACCACACTCTTGACGGTCAGTTTCATGGCATCGGCAATCATCGAGGGGGCGTAGGTGACATCTGCGGTGATCAGTTTGTCCCCATCCATCACCTTCTTGATGAATTCCTTCATGCCTGCCCCACCCAGCACGAACTTGATGTCGGTGCGTTTGGCCTGGTCCATGGCCTTGAGGACCCCCACTGCGATGTCATCGTCCTGTGCCCACACTGCATCAATTTTCGGGAAGCGGGTCAGGAAGTCCTGCATGACTTTAAAGCCGTCGTCTCTGTTCCAGTTGGCGAATTTCTTGTCCAGGATCTTGATGTTGGGGTATTTGGACTTCAGGACTGCTTCGAATGCATCCACACGCTGGTTGTCGATCACGGTGGGAATGCCGCGCAGGACCACAATGTTCCCTTTCCCACCGAGTTGTTTCCCGAGGTACTCTGCACTGACTTTGCCCATGCCAGGGTTGTCTCCGGCCACGTAGGCGTCCTGTGCAGATTCATCGGTGAGGCCACGGTCCACCACCGTCACAAAAACCCCCTTGTCATGCAGGTTCTTGATGGGTCTTGTCAGGGGGCCAGACTCGTAGGGGAGCACCACCAGGGTGTCGATCTTGTTGACGGTCAGGAGGTCCTGAAGCTGGTTGGCCTGATCATTGGCATCTTTGGCGGTTTTCACAATGATCTTGATGCCAGGGTACTGTTTCTCCAGTTCGGTTTTGGTGCGATTCGCCCAGTACACCACGCCCCCAGTCCACCCGTGGTCCGCTGCGGGGATGGAAACACCAATCACGGCGTTCTTGTTCTGGGCGAAGGCTGCTGAGGCCATGAGAAGTCCTACGGTCAACAGTGCTTTTTTCATGCTTTCTCCTCCATGTGGAAAGGGTGGCAGGTCATTTGCGGTTGCGCTGCAAGAAGGCCACGATGATGATCACGACCCCCTGAACAGCAGGGTTGAGATATTCGGAAATCAGGCTGGTGATGTTCAGGACGTTGCCAATGGTGGTGAGCAGGATCGCTCCGATCACCGTGCCAAAGATCTTGCCATTGCCGCCCTTCAGGGAAGTTCCCCCGATGATCACGGCAGCGATGGCTTCCAGTTCAAACCCCAGTCCGGTGCTGTTGCTGGCACTGCCCAGCCTGGGCACATACAGAATGGTTGCGATGGTGACACAGAGCGCCTGAAACACGTACACCCAGGTTTTCACCATGTCCACCCGGATCGTGGCATACCGGGCCACCTGTTCGTTGCTCCCAATGGCCTGCACGTACCGTCCAAATGCGGTGCGGTTGAGGATCAGTCCTGCAATCAGGGCCACCCCCAGAAAAACCAGGATGGGCACAGGGATGCCCAGTGGAGCTGCATAATAGACCGGGCTGTACAGGTCTGCGAGTTTGGAGTCCTGAAAGGTGAGGGTTCCCCCCTGGGCCAGTTCGGTCAGAACGGCACGGAAGATGGCTGCCGTACCAAGGGTGACGATGAAGGCCTCAATCCTTCCTTTGGTGATCAGTAAGCCATGCAGGAGCCCCACCACAAATCCCAGAACCACCGTGGCCGCCAGTCCGATCAAGAGGGTCGGGACACTCGCCCCAAAGGTCGTGACCAGAAAATTCAGGGTCAGGATCATCACACCAGATTGCAGGGCCAGCAGGGACCCCACCGACAGGTCAATCCCACCGGAGATGATCACAAAAGTCGCTCCAATGGCGATGATGCCCACCAGGGAGGTGCGGGTCAGCACATTGCTGATGTTGCCCCAGGTTGCGAAATCCGGGTTCAAGGCAGCCCCCAGAATGCCCAGCAGGATCAGGCCCAGCAAGGGCCCGTAACTCAGGACATCAAACCGGAACCTCGGGGCCACCACGGGTTTGTTGACCTCAGGCTGTGACATGCACATCCCCCCTCTTGACGCCAGTGGCATGCTGGATGACTTCAGACTCGGTGAGGTCCTCGCCAGACAGCACCCCCATCACCTCTCCCTGCCGCATCACCACGATGCGGTGACACAGACCCAGCAATTCAGGGAGTTCACTGGAAATCACGATCACACTGCGACCTGCACGGGCGAGTTTTGCCATCAGAAAATAGATCTCCCTTTTGGCCCCGATGTCCACCCCACGGGTGGGCTCGTCCAGAATGATCACCTCGGGGTTGAGTTGCATGATCTTGGCGAGGGCGAGTTTCTGCTGGTTTCCCCCGGACAGGGACCTTGCAGGAATGTCTGCCCGGTCGGCCCGGATGTTGTATTCCATGCGGGCGTTGTCCAGCGCACGCCGTTCTGCCTGAAAGTCCAGCAGGGGCTTTGCGTACAGTTTGAGCACACTGAGGGTCAGGTTGGGCCTTAAAAAAGTGTCCATCAGCAGCCCTTTGCCTTTGCGGTCCTCACTCAGGTACACCAGTCCTGCTCTGGATGCGTCTCTGGGATTGCGAATTTTCAGCTCCTTTCCCCGGTAGATGATCTTGCCTCCGTTGCTGGGCCTGAGGCCCAGCAACCCCTCAAAGAGCTCTGTTCGACCTGCCCCAACCAGCCCGGCAAATCCCAGAATCTCCCCTTCATGAAGGTCAAAACTGACATCTGTAGCCCATCTGGGAACAGTGACGTGCTGCACCTCCAGCACCCTCTTGGTGCTGGGCTCCCCGGGTTTGTCTGGAAACATGTCCTGCAGGTCCCGGCCCACCAGCAGGTTGGCCATTTCCAGCTGGCTCAGGGATGCGGTTTCACGGGTGGTCACAAAACGACCATCCCTGAGGACCGTCACCCGTTCTGTGATCTGTTTGACCTCCTCCAGCTTGTGGGAAATGTAAAGCAGGGTCACTCCACGGGATTTCAGGTCCCGCATGATCGAGAAGAGAATTTCGGTTTCCGAGGGGGTCAGTGTGGCGGTGGGCTCATCCAGAATCAGCACCCTGGCCTGCCTGCCCAGTGCCCTGGCGATCTCCACGAGTTGCTTGTGAGGAATGATCAGGTCCCGCACGCGGGTTCTGGGGTCCAGGTTCAGTCCCACCTGTTCCAGCAGGTGTCTCGCCTCGGCGTGCATGGTGGTGTCATCGAGCAGCATGCCTCTTTTCCGTTCCCGACCCAGAAAGATGTTGTCGGTGATCGTCAGGTCTTCCACCAGATTGAACTCCTGGTGAATCAGGACGATGCCTGCCTGTTCGGCTTCCCGGTTGCTGCGGAAATGCAGGGCCTGACCATCGAGAAGAAGTTGACCTGAAGTTGCCGGGGTGTACCCTGAAAGGATTTTCATCAGGGTGCTCTTCCCTGCCCCGTTCTCACCGATGATGGCGTGGGCCTCCCCCTGTTCCACAGAGAAAGCCACATCGTGCAACACCGGAACCGGACCGTAGGATTTGGAGATGTTCTGAAATTCCAGAAACGACAAGTGAAGCCTCCTGTTTCTGAACGTGAAGTTGCAAGGTGATGCTCTGACTTTAGGCAAACGCAATCAAAAAAGCTTGCACAATACGCAAGTGGTAAATTTTACACATCCAGCACGATTGATTCTTAAGACGAATCCCTTGTGAAAATCCCAATGATCCGTTACTGTACAGATACCCCCGCCCATGACCCCGTACCGCACCGCCACCACCAGGGATGACGAGCGCACGTATTGCCAGCACACGTGTGAGCCCCTCCGTGCGGCCTCAAGGGCAGGGACCCTGGACCTGGTGGCCTGGGGACATGACCTCTATCCGGGGCGGTCTTTTGAAAAACACATGGTTCCAGAAGTGCGCTCGGTGGGCATGTGGAATGCCCCCAGAAAACAGCAGTGGGGCCTGGACTGGCACCACAACACCGGACTGGAATTCGGTTATGTGGAGCGCGGCAAGCTGGGCTTTGCACTGGAAGAGGACAGCTGGCTTCTTCATCCAGGCACCCTGACCCTCACCCGACCCTGGCAGAAGCACCGCCTGGGAAACCCACATGTGGAGGCCTGCACCTACCACTGGCTCCTGCTGGACGTGGGACCTGTCGAAGAAGATTCGTGGAAGTGGCCTGATTGGCTGGTCTGCTCAGCACAAGACCTGAAACACCTCAGGGACCTGCTGGACAGACAGAGTGCTCCTGTGTGGCACGGCAATGCAGAAACGGCCCGTTGTTTCGGACGCATCCGCAGTGCCCTGCTGCTGCCGGAACCAGAACAGGTTGCCGCAAGGCTCAAACTGCATGTGAATGAACTGGTGCTTGCCACCCTTGAACTGCTGTCCCAGCAGGAACACACCAGTCAGGCCCTTCCGGGTGCCTACCGCACAGTGCAGCTCTTTCTGGGCAACCTGATCCACCATCTGGACCAGCCCTGGACGCTGAACAGCATGGCGGAACACTGCCATCTGGGGCGCAGCCAGTTCTCCCATTACTGCCTGAGCATCACCAACATGACCCCCATCGATTACCTGAACCACCAGAGGCTCAACCTCGCCAGACAGTTGCTGGACAGCCAGCCTGAACTGAGCATCACCGAGATCAGCAACAGGTGCGGTTTCAATTCCAGCCAGTACTTTGCGAACAGTTTCAAAGCCAGAGAGGGTTGCACGCCAAGCGAGTACCGGAAAAGGCGGTTTGGTGGTTTGCCTCCCCAGATCTCCATTTCATAGTACGATCACACCCGGTAACCCCGATGCAGCCTTGAGGTGGATTCCCGCACCACCAGTGAAAGTTCAAATTCTGGCATCTCTGCAAGTTCCTCCTGAATCACCTGAAGGACGTGTTTCGCCAGGGCCTGCCCGATGTCGTAAGTGGGCTGGTGCACCGTGGTGAGCGGCGGGGACATGAAGGCCGTTCCAGGCAGGTCATCGTAACCCACCAGTGAAACATCGTCAGGGATGCGCAAACCCTTGCGGTAAAGGGCCAGCCTCGCACCTGCGGCCATCTGGTCGTTGGCAGCAAAAATGGCCGTGAAGGAACTCAGGCTCTCAATCAGTTTCAAAGTGGACAGGTAAGCGGTGCGCTCCAGAAAATCCCCCTGCAGCACCAGTTGAGGCTGAAATGGAATTCCACTGTCTTCCAGAGCGGTCTGGTATCCCCGCAACCGCTCCAGGGCATCCAGATGGTTCTCAGGCCCGGTGATGTGCACGATGTCTCGGTGTCCCAGTTCAATCAGGTGACGGGTGGCAAGATACCCCCCTTTGAACTGGTCCAGGGCCAGACAGCGGTCTTCCAGGCCTTTCACGATCCGTCCAAAGATGAACAGGGGCACCCGTTCTGCGATCTCCAGCAGTTTGGAATCCTCCAGGGTGCTTCCCAGCAGGATCAGGGCATCCACCTTGCGGTAGATCAGGGTCTCAATGGCCCGCAGTTCGTAAGGACTGGACCAGTGGCCGCTGTTGAGGATGGGCTGGTAATCGGTGTCCAGCAGGTGATGCTCAATCCCGCGAATCACATCTGCAAAGTAAGGGCTGACAATGTCCTCGGCGATCACCCCGATGCTCATGCTTCTTCCGCTGATCAGGGTGCGGGCCAGGTAGTTGGGCTGAAACCCCAGCTGTTTCAGGGCGGCCTCGACAGCTTCCCGTTTGTCCTCTGCGACAAAAGCCGTTCCGTTGATGATGCGGGACACCGTGCTGATGGACACCCCAGCGGCTCTGGCGACTTCATTGATGGTGACGTTGCGTTTCTTCATGGGGAGGTCCCTGTCTTGACAGTATATAGGGAGAAAATCACTGCAGGGGTGAGCCATTGGCCCACCCCCACAATCTGTGCAGGCTTACGAATCACTGGACTTTATTCGACCAGCATCACATCATCGACCTGCACATTGCCGCTTGAGGGCACCGTGTCTGCAACCACGTTGATGGTGACGAGGTTTTGCAGCACTTCGGTGGTGGTCTTTTTGGGAGAGGCCCAGTCGGGTTGCGCGAAACTGCTGACAGGCACGTTGATGGTTTTGGCTTCAGGTCCCACATCCACGTACACCTGAGGGTATCCACCATCGGGAATGCCCAGGGATTTGGCTCCGATGAATTCCAGACGCAGTTTGCTGGTTCCGGTGGCTTTGACGGTGAGCCTGAGGGATTTGTAGGCGCTGTAATCCACAGAGACAGGTTGCCCTTCTGCGGTTCTGGGTTTCACTTCGAGGCTCATCAGCACCCCTGCGAAGTCATTGGGGGCTTTGATGTTGAAGTCGAATCCTGCCCGCTGGGTCAGGCCACTTCCAGCCGGGTAGACCACGGCTGCGGGTTCATTGCCCTGATCCTGGTTGCTGAAGGTGCTGGGGTTCTCGGGTTTTTGCTGGAAGCCCGAGAGGAACACCTTGCCCCCCTCTGCAGTGGTGAGCCTGCCTTCTGACAGGGTTTCAAAGCTGGCAATGGTTTTGGTTTTTCCGGTGGGTGGTGGTGGAGCGGTGAAGGTGGAGGGAACCTTCAGAAGGGCTGCACCGTTGCCCCGCACGTCTTTGCTGCGAAGGCCCAGCACCATGCGTTCCTTGCTGATCTGGGAGGAATCGATGCGCCAGTCTTCTTCCTTCTGGATGTCGAACCACACGATGGCCTTGATCTGGGGGAAGAGTTTGGGCAGGTCTGCAAACATGTTCAGAATCCACTGGCCCTTGTCTCCACCCACTTCTGAGGAGGCGAATTCTCCGATGATGATGGGTTTGGAGGGGGCAATTTTCAGGGCACGGTCGTACCCGCTCTTGAACACATCCCTGAAGGAGGCCCAGCTTCCCCAGGAGGGGTTGGTTCCCCAGTTGTAGCCATCAATGCTCACCCAGTCCACGTAGGCATCACCAGGATAGGCTTTTGCCACATCGTTCCAGGCTTCTCCGGGCACATCGGCGTTGTTGAAGCACCAGATCCACTGGACCTTGGTGGCCCCTTCTGCCTTGAAGATGTCATGCACGTGCTGGTAGGCCTTCACGTAGGTTTCGGGGTTCTGGCCGTTGGTGGACACCGCCCAGGGGTACCAGTTGCCGTTGAATTCGTGTCCCCAGCGCAGCATGAAGGGAACATTGACCGCTTTGGCCTCTTTGGCCCAGCTGCGGATGTAGGCGTCCCATTTGCCGTCCAGAATGTCTTTCAGCTTGATCTGTTTGGGGTCATCAACACCGACACTCCAGTCCCAGGGTTCCCAGGTGATGTTGGGCACCACCCCTTGCTGGCTGAGGGCCAGAACTTCTGCTTTGGGGAACGCAGTGTTTCCTTTCCAGGAGCTGTACCACATCACGGTGGCGGGCTTGAACCTGAGGTCTTTTGAAACCTCATCTGGCGTGTTGGCGTGGTTTGGGCGCTCACGGAAGATCCCGAAGAAGACACCATTGGTGCTGTCTGCATTGGTGTCTTTGAGGATGGGCAGACCTGCAATTCCAGACTCAGGTCCAGTGGGGGGTTGTGGCAGCGTCTGGGAGGCACAACTGGTCAGGAGGGCGGTGAGGAGCAGAAAGCGGGGCAGGGTTTTCCGGGGGCTGGGGATCACAGGGCACCTCTCTGGTGATGAAATTCCTCTGAAAAGCTTTTCTTGAAAGAGAAGGCATGTTCGATTCATCCCAGAAAACGAGTCTGGAATCCATCAAAAATACTCACCCTCCCTGGACTGGCCTCAGAGTGAACTTCAGTTGGTTTTGCTGAATTCAGCCTAGCATCTGAAAACCTTTTCTTCAAGGGGGTCTGTGACCTGCGCACTTCCAGATCACCGTCTGCGTTGATTTATCTGGCGGTTTCTTTCAAATGCCCTTCAGCTCCATACTGTGCAGTCCACTGAATTTTCGTCTACCGCACCTTGCCGAAGCCTGCTCAGGATATCCCTGCAAAATTTTCCTCCACCTCTCCCTCTTGCGGAAAGGCTTTTCATGAAGTATGGTGAATCCACAGCCAAAATTCACCTCCAACATTGTGCAGGTCCGCTCTGTCGTGACCCATGGCTTCATGACCCATTCTGCATTCCGCCCTGTCTGGGCCTTGAAGAGAGGCCCGGCCCCCTTCTGCTGCTTCAAGGAGACAACCATGAAAAAAGCCATTCTGCTGACCTCTGCCCTGCTGTTTGTTGCCTGCAATCAGGCCCCTGCTCCCGAGACCTTCCAGAAACAGGCCGACAGTGGCACGCCCGCCGCTGGCACCAGCTGGAACGGAAGCAGTTTCAATGATGACTTCACCCATTGGGGCTTCAACGATTCGCTGTGGGAACGCATCAACAACAACAACGGTAGTCCTTTTGGGTGCACCTTCAACCCCAACAACGCCTACCCGGACGCCTGGGCACAGGCCAGTGGCAAGCTGAACATGCAGATCAACACCAGTGGCACCCGCTGTGCAGAAATGAAAACCAGACAGCGGCTGGCTGCACCCCGCTCCACCATTGGGGGCAGCTTCAATCTGGACAATGTGCCCGGAACCCTGGCATCGATTTTCACCTTCAAACGCTGGGACACCGGAGGCGGAGCCTGGCAGGAAATTGACATTGAGTACATTCCATCCTGGCCCGGAGCAGGCAACCAGCCCAGACTTCACGTTGCAGTCATCTACCAGGCTTCTCCCACCTCAGACAAGTACATCTACGAGGGGTTCATCAATGTGGGCACGGGCATCGTGAGCTCCAACAACTTCACCACCAGCCTCTTCAACTGGGACACCAATTCGGTGCAGTGGAAGTACGGCAACAACGTGATTTTCACCATGTACAGGGGCACCCCTTCGGCAGAATCTTTCAGCTACCAGGAAGGCAGCTACCGGGTGCACGTCTACCGCAACAACACCTACGGGGGCAGCCTGAACGTCAACTCCGCCCACTTCCCGGGCGACCCGACCTACATCTACATGAATTACTGGCGTGGAGACAACTCTTCGGGCATTTCCCAGTTCATGGGCACCTATCCTGGCAACAACCCCACCGCCACCGCACGGTACACCAACCTGTTCTACACCCGCTGGTGAACTTTCAGCCCCCTGAAGCAGAGGCATAAATCAAATGCCTCTGCTTCAGGGGCCAAATCAAAGAAGCCCCTGTAAAAATTCCCTCACCACCCCATTGAAGCCTTCCGGGTCTTCCTGATACACCCCGTGACCGCACTCTGGAAATTCCACCAGTGTGGTGAACGGACGTTTCCGGGCCATCTCGCGGGCCTGGTCGGTGCTGAGCACCCAGCTTTTGTGCCCCTGAATGAGCAGGGTGGGGCAGGAGGTGGCCAGCCAGTCGGACCACCAGTTTCCCAGAACGTGCTGCTGGGAACGGCTCAGGTGGTCGGCCTTGAAACGGAAGCCCCATCCAGATTCATCTTCCATCACGCTTTCACCAAAGTATTTCTCTGAGGTTTTCTGTTCCCTGAGAAAAGCCCTCAGGGCTTCCAGTGTCGGAAAACGCCGGGGCCAGTCCAGAGCGTGGTCGGTGGGAACATCAATCTCTGCGCCCACATCCACAATGACCAGGGCCTGCACACGTTCAGGATGCCTTGCTGCGTACTGGTAGGCATTGACGCCCCCAAGAGAATGCCCCAGCAACACCACCTGGTCCAGTCCCAGATGCAAGATGAACTGATGCAGGTCGTTCAGATAATCTGCGCGGGTGTAGCTTTCTGCATGATCGCTGTATCCGTGGCCCCTCTGGTCCAGACAGATCACCCGCCACTGGTCCTGCAGGGCCTGTTGTAATGGATGAAAGGTGCTGCCCCGCCCAAAATGACCATGCAAACTGATCAGGACAGGGAGGTCGGTTGCAGTGTCGGTGTAGCTCAGCCGCAGGTTTTCACTGTAGAAGAATTTCTTGTGCATATGTTCTGTTCATACCAGAAAACCCCGGGGGCATTCCATAAGCATATTCACCTGTCACGACAGGCCCTGTATTCTGATGGAATGAGCCATGACACGCTGCAAAGGCTGGACCACCTGTTGAAGGCAGCCCGCATTCGAGAAGAACAGAAGCGCCAGGAGGAACTGCTGGCCCAGCAGGCCTTGCTGCGCAGGAATGAAGAGATGTTGACGTTTTTCCGGTCTGAGCTTCTCCCCTTTGCAGAAGAAATCGTGAGCAGGTTGCGTGCTGCAGAGATCCCCTCCCTCCTGTACTTCAACACCAGAGAGCCAAAATACAGCATCAAACTTGAAATTCATCCGATCAAGCAGGGCACCAAATGTTCCGGCTTCATGGAGTTTTCCTACAGCATTCAGAGGGACACCTTGCAGGGCTATTTCGATCACAAGGGTGGGGCCGCCAGAAGTGTGCAGGTCGATGGTGCCAGGGATTTAAAAGAGCAGTTCGGCAACATTGTGCTGCTTTTCCTTGAGGAAGCTTTGAATTCCTGAATCATCAGCAGGAGGATGGAACTGTGACTGCTCTACCGTCTTACTGGCTCAGCCTTCCCTCTCCTGATTGGGATGAGGGCACCTTGCAGGTCTTCGGACAGCTGTACCAGCAGCATGTTGCGTCAGGACAGGGAGGCTGGATGCCCGGTGATGTCCCTGTTCCCCTGTGGTCTTTTCTGCGCTGGATGGAGCAGCATCCTGTGGTCTTTCATGGCTCCGGGAATCCAGACATTGAGGTGTTCGAACCAAGGACACCTCTGGACTTCTCTGCAGATGCCTTCAGCAAACAGCATGCGGTCTTTGCCAGTGGAGACGGAATCTGGGCCATGTTCTACGCCATTCTGAATCGCCCTGTTCGATTTCTGAATGGTGCTTTGCAGGTCAGACAGCAAGCAGGGTGGAGCCCCATGCACTACTTTTTCTCGGTGAATGGGGCAGCAGACCGCACACAACTCTGGAGGGAGGGCACCCTCTATGTCCTGCCAAAATCAGCATTTCAACCCCAACCCCCTTACCTGATGCAGGACAGGGAAATCCTGGAACCGCAGTGGATCTGCCCACACCCCGTCCGGCCCCTGGCGAAAATCCAGGTGAGCCCTCAGGTTTTTCCTCTGTTGTCGCAGGTTCGTTTCCATGACCAGCAGCATGTGGATTTCTGGGCAGCACAGGACCCAGAAGGATTTCCCTGGCTGAATGCAGATGGAACCCCCAGAAGCCTTTGAGCATGTCCTCTGGGGGCAAAGTTTACTGCTTGCGGTTCTCTGTCAAAACTTCAACAGAGGCAGGCTCACGGTACTCCTGATCCAGGGCACTTTCGAAAGCTTCCAGAATTGTCTCAAAACGGCCCACATGCAGGGGTTTTTCAATGCCATCTCGTTGGGGCAGCACCAGGTCCACACTCCAGCTTGCCGAGGTCAGACCCACATCAATGGGGGTGAACCGGAACTCACCCGGGCCAAAGTCCAGAGGAGCCATGATGGCATCTCTGGGGTCCCCAACAATGTTCAGGGAGCGGCGCTCCTGCAAACCTTTCAGGGTGGTTTCCACACACTCCCGGGTGAACTGGTCGTTCAGGTAGATGCCTTCTGTGTCGGTGACCGCCACATCAAAATTGCGGTCTGGTTTGACGATGATGCTCAGGTGCGCCATGGTGGTGCCTCAGGTGCTCTGCTGGAGTGAAGAGCGGTACTTCTGTTTGGCCTGGGGATCAATCACCAGATCGGTGCTGTCCACCATCTCCACTTCCGGGGTTTCCCGGGCAATTTTGATGGCAAGGTTGTATTCGTGCTGGCTGTCCACGGCCCCCTTCAGGACCACTCCATGGCCGGACTGCAAGACTGCAATGGGATCATCTTTGAGTTCTCCGTTGGCTTCCAGCCTTCTGAGCACTTCTCTTGCAATGCTGCTTCTTCTGCGCAGTTCCTGAATTTCTGCCTGGGTGTACTGGGGGCTGGACTGGGAGGCCGTCTGTCTGGCAGCAGATTGCACCTTCAGGTCCGAGGTCTTGACGCTTCTGACCCCTTTGATGCTTTCAGCAATGGTCTCCAGCAGGGATTTGTGGTCCTCCGTGGGAACGTCCCCCTTGAGAACCACCTCTCCATTTCTTTCTTCCACCTGCACAGGCAGGTCGCGAGACACTTTATTCTGTCCAAGCACATCTTTGATCTGTTCAACAATGCCTTTTCCAAAGGGCCACATGGTGTGCCTCCTCCAATTGAATGTCTGTTTCAGCGTAGACACTTTGCAGGCCAGAGACTGCCTGAATCCTCACAGAGGCCAGCGAGGTGAAGAATGGACCAACAAAACCTTTTGCTGCGCCGGCGCAGCAAAGTGATTTCCGTTTTGCAGAACGATCAGAAGGCCATATTTTTGTACTCAGCCCAGCTAAAGTTGGTTTTGTACATTTCTGGACCAGCACAGGGCCAATTCGGTGTATAACTGACAGCATATGGCCAACAAACGGATCGTGCCCATCTCCAATTTCAGGCAGGGTCTCAAAAGGCACTTCGATGAGCTGAAACGTGGACAGAGCGTGCATGTGTCCAGCCATCACAAAACCATCGGTGTGCTGTTGCACCCGAGCGATTACTGGGAACTTGCAAATGGAGGCAAGAGAATGAGTGAAATCATCACGCTGTACAACCACACCGGGGGGTCCGCCAAGACCACCCTCACCCGCGAACTTGCCTTCGGGCTTGCACAGAAAGGGTACCGGGTGCTCGCCGTGGACCTCGACTCGCAGGCCAACCTGACCGAATTTCTGGGTTACCTGATCGATGTGGACATCCGGCCAGAGCACACCGCCCTCAGTGCCATTCTGGAAAACCAGCCCCTGAATCCGATTGAAACCCGTTTTGGCTTTGACCTGGTCCCTGGCCACGAAGACCTCAGACGGGTGCGGCGTGCCGACATTGCCGAACTCCTGAACCTGCGCAAGCACCTGAAGAAAATCGCTGCAGAACGGGGCTACCAGTACATCCTGATCGATGCGAGCCCTGCCGGAGAAACCCTCAGCAGCATTGCCTCTGCAAGTGCCAACAAACTGATCTGCCCGATTCCCAGCACCATCAAGGGCCTCAGAAGCATCCGTTCCACCATCAGTGTGGTGCAGGAGTCCGCCTCCATCAACCCGGATCTGGAGATCCTGATGTACGTGCTGACCCGGGCAGGCAGGACCTCTGGCGTGCGGTACGCCAACGAGCAGATCACCGAGCAACTCGATCAACTGGGTGTTCCCTACTTCAATGGTCTGACCGAACGCAGCACCCCCTTCGAGTTTGCCGCTGCTGAGTGCCGCCCGGTGCTCTCCCTGGAGTACAGCAACCGCAACATGAGCGGCATCGAGACCACCAAAGAAGAACTGAACCAGATTGTGGCCCTGCTCGAATCACTGACCCAGGCTCCGGTGAAATCATGAAGCCGAGGGTTCCCGACACCATCAAGGAAAAACAGCAGGTGCAGATGGGCACCTTGAAACTGGGCAACCAGATCAGCCTGAATGCCATTTTGCCCAGCACCGAGAACCCACGCCGTCACTTCGATGCAGCGGAACTCGAAGCCCTCAGCGAGTCCATCCGGCAGTACGGGGTGATCTCTCCCATCACCCTGCGCAACCATCCTGAGAAGCCCGGTTATTATCGCATCATTGCAGGAGAGCGCCGCTTCCAGGCCGCGAAGGCAGCTGGCCTCAGTGAAATTCCTGCTTACATCAGGAACAACAATGACGCCCATGAAGACCTGGAACGGGCCTTCATCGAAAACGCCCACCGGGAAGACCTCAACGCCTACGAGCAACTGGTCTCCACCTTGCAGATTCTGGAGCGCAGGCTCAGCCGTCCGCAAACGGAAATCATCAAGAGCCTGCAGGAAGCCTACCGCAATGCAGAATCCCAGCCAGAACTGATTGAGGAATACCAGAAACTCACCAGGGTGGTGAAAATCCCAGAGCTCGGCACTTTTGTCACCAAACGCCTTCCCATCCTGAATTACCACCCCAAAGTGCTGTCCCTCTTGCAACAGGGCGAACTGGGCATGAGTTCTGCCGTGGAACTGAACCGCCTGAAAAACCTCCCTGAAGATGAATTCGATGGCTGGTTGAAAAAAGCCCTCAGCGTGAGCTCCAAAGACCTGCGCCAGAAGGTCAACCAGTTCCTGGCCCCACCCAGAAAATCCCGCTCTGTTTCAGAAGTGGTGAAAAAGAACCTGGGGACCACCGTGAAAAAGATGTCTGCAGAGGACCAGCAGCGCCTGAAGACCTTGCTTCAGGAACTCGAAACGCTGACGGCCCGCTACCAGTAAACCCCAACAAAAAAGCCTCTTGCTGCGCCGGCGCAGCAAGAGGCTTTTTGTTTTACAGGACACTGTATTTTTGATTCCGAAAGCAGCGCAAAGTTCCTGGTGTTCCCGATGGATTTGTTCAACACCTCAAGCCTGATGGGACAGCAAGAACAGCCGATACACCCTTGAAGATCGTGTCTGACCCGGATGCTTTGCAAGCAGCAAAGAGAAGGCAGCTCTGACCAGCCCATGCTCCGCAGGAACCCCTGCAGCAAAATAAGCTTCACAAAGCCAGATCAGGTCCTCTTCCTCAAATGAGGACAACTGGTTTTCCATGTGGGCACTGATTTGTTCAAAAAGGACAAAATTCCCCAGACGATGCTGGAGGGAAGCCACAAGCCAGAAGGTCTGCCAGAAGCCCAGATTCAGACCTGCTGCCTGCAAATCCTGAAGCACTTCAGGATGCACTTCTCTTTGCTGCAACGACAGATGGAAGGCACTGTTGGCTTTCAGATAAAGGGTCGAGTGTTCAGAAGGAGCAAGCCAGGGTGGAAGGTGCCCCAGCAACTCACAGGCCTCAGGCGTCCCGGTCCAGTTGCGTTGCAGAAAATCTGCGGCTGCTCTGGCCTGTGGAAAGTGCAGGAGGCCCAGCATCTGCAGATTGGCAAGACGATCACAGGTGGGATCGATGGCAGGCTGTCCAGAAGTCCAGAACCCCTCAAAACCTCCTGTAGCGTGCTGCCCTTGAATCAATTCCTTTACCACATGGGCATCTGGTGCTCTCCCCTGCTGAACGAAAGCAATCTGGGCTTTTTCAATGGCTGTGGCTTCAGAGTCATTCCAATACAATTTCTGTTTCATGATCTCTAGCATAGCCTGTGCCCATCGGTTAGGATCGTTCAATGGAACGCCTTGCTGCCCAGATCCATTTTCTGCTGGTCTGTGATCAACTGAAGACCGTCATCCGCACCACCACCCTCCATGATGGCAGCAGATACGAGAACAGTGCAGAACACTCCTGGCACCTTGCACTGATGGCCGTCACCCTGTCCGAACATGCGCCCAAAGGCACCGACATACAGAAGGTTGTCCGTCTGCTCCTCGTACACGATCTGGTGGAAATCCATGCCGGGGACACCTTCTTCGCTGTTTCCGCAGCAGGTTTGCAGGAACAGTCAGAAAAAGAAGCACAGGCGGCCTCTGCCCTCTTCGGTCTGCTGCCTGCGGACCAGCAACAGGAGTTCCAGACCCTCTGGGAGGAATTTGAGGCACAGGAAACCCGGGAAGCCCATTTTGCAAAGGCACTGGATGCCTTGCAACCCATGCTGCTGACCTGGGGCGGGAATGGGCTGGGATGCACCGAGAGACATCCCGACCTCACCCGTGAAAAATTGCTGGACCTCAAGCAGAAGCCCCTGCAACGGTTCCCCTCGCTGTGGGCCTACGCCCGACAACTTCTGGATCAGGCTGCAAGTCGAGGAACAATTCCTTCCGCAACAGTTCCTGATTGAACTCAGCCACTCCAGGCTCTGGGATGTCCGTCAGTCAACTGCACCCATTTGAGAAGCCCCTTCTTCCCCTTCAAACGCCAGGGAGCGGTTTCTCCCCTGCTGCTTTGCCTGGTACAGGGCCTGATCTGCCCAGTCCACCACCTGATCCGGGTTCAGATCACTGCAGGGCACCACCGTTGCCACACCGATGCTGACGGTCACATGCGGATGCACCCTGGACCCCTGGTGGGGAATTTCCAGCTGACGCACCGCTGCACACAGGCGTTCTGCCACGATCCGGGCTCCTGCTGCATTGGTGGACGAGAGCACCATCACAAACTCCTCCCCACCATATCGAGCCGTAAAATCGCTGCGGTTTCTGCCTGAGGAGTCGAGTGCCCGGGCAATGCGCTTCAGGCAATCGTCTCCCTGAAGGTGACCGTAAAGGTCGTTGTACTGCTTGAAGAAATCCACATCACACAACAGGATGCTGAGGGGTTGTCTGGCAATCTGGTGGTTGATCCACTCCCGTTGCAGGTAGGTGTCAAATGCGGCCCGGTTGAAAATGCCAGTGAGGGCATCGGTCAGGGCAGATTGCTGGAGCTCCTGGTTGGCAATTCTGAGGGCTTTTTCTGCCCTGAGACGCACTGCGATCTCATTTTCGAGTTCACGGGTGCGCTCCTTCACCTGCTGCTCCAGGGTGTGGGTGTAGGCCTGCTGCACCATTGCAGAGCGCACATGGTGGATGGCACTGCTGAGGGTAAAACGCAGGTGTTCGACATCAAAGTGGTCGTCTTCAGGTTTCTCGAAGATCAAGAGACCATGGTGCAGGTCATTGAGAAAGAGGGGAACCACCAGCAGATGCCCGTGCTGCAGTTCATGCTGCAATCCTGCAGGCAGCAATTGAGACGTGGAGAAAACTTCATTTTCAACAGCACCCAACATGGAGGCGCTGAACAGAGAGGCTTGTGCGCAAATCTGAGAGGTACCCTGCTCAAAGAGCACCAGAGCATATCGTTTCACCCCACGGCCTTCGAGGTATCTGGGGATGTCCGCCCGGAAACTTTCCATCTGGTTGTGTGACGTGAGGGAAAGTTCAGATCGGGTGCTCATCTGGTTGGTGCGGCTCAGACCCAGGTATTGTCCTGCTGCAGGGGTTTGCTGGTGCTCTGCCAGCATATGAAGTCCCAGAAAAGTGAGTTCATAAAGGTGCCCCGGGTCGACTCCAAAGGCCCTTCCCTGCTGCTCCAGGGCAAAAAGAAGGCCTCGCAATGCCTCTGCGGAAAGATCCAGCTTCAGGGTCTTTTGCCAGATCTGCAAGAAAGCCATCCTCTTTAGAGGTTCATGCGCAGCCAGATGGTATGCCTGCACCAGTTGTGCGTGCTCCCTGAGGTCTGGTGCAGTCCAGTGCCTCTGCAACAACGATTCAGGCAAGGCTCCACAGGACTTGCGCACCACCAGATGGGCAGGCAACAGCAACAGTTCAGGCCCCTGCTGTTTCTGGTGCTGTTGCAACAGCAGATCCACAGCCTTCTCCCCTGTTTCAACCACAGGTTGTCGGACGGTGGTCAGGGCCGGAGAGGCTTGCTGTGCAGCTTCAATGTCATCGAACCCCACCACTGCAACCTCTGTGGGCACATCGATGCCCTGTTCACCGAGAGCACGCATGACCCCAAGAGCCATTTCATCGTTGGCACAGACCACCACTTCAAAATCCCTGTCAGTTTGCAGCAAGCGGGTCATTTCCTGGGCGGCTTTTGGTCCAAAGAAGTCTCCACGCAGCACATGTTCTGGCTTCAGGGTCAATCCATGATGGTTGAGGGTTTCTCGAACCACTTTTTCTCTGAGTTCACTTTCCGGGTTTCCTGCCATCCCCTGCACATGCACAAACCTGCGGCAGCCCAGAGTCACAATCAGGTGCTCCATCAATTCACGCATGCCAGCAGCATTGTCCACCAGAACTGCAGGAAGATGCCCCACTGGGCGACTGATCGCCACCCCTGGCACTGCACTGAACTGGGCAGCAAAAGCCTGGATTTCTTTCTCTGAGACACTGTTCCCCAGACTTGCAGCACTGAAAATGACGCCCTGGTAACGTTCGGGAGCAATCAGGCGGTAAACGTCATTGGCTTTCTGGTAGGTGGTGTCCACCGGATGCAGGTCTCTGCCCACAAAAGTCACGGAAGCCAGACCTGCACGGTCCAGACCCAGGTGAATGCCACGAAGCACCTTCACCTGAAAGTCATACAAGTAATCGACCACAAGGGCAACGCTGCGAGAAGAAGAAGAGGACATGGGCACTCCTGTTGAGGCTGGGATGGGTTGCTGGAGAATGACCCATTTTAAAAAGTCAGGTCTTACAGCTTTCTTGATTGAGTCCAAGACAAAACTTCGCCTGCTTTCACCTGAGGGTCAGAAAGAGATGTCATTTGCATTCCATACTTTCTGACCCTCAGGGGTTAGAATCCTGGCGAATTCAAAACCCAAAGGAGTGATCCATGCAATACCGCAATTTAGGACGCACTGGCCTCAAAGTCAGCCCGCTCTGCCTGGGCACCATGAACTTCGGTCCCGAAACCACCGAGGAGGACAGTTACCAGATCATGGACGCCGCTCTGGACCGGGGCATCAACTTCTTTGACACGGCAGATGTGTACGGCTGGAAAACCGGAGAGGGCATCACCGAACACATCATTGGACGCTGGCTGGAAAAAAACCCTGGAAAGCGGGACCAGATTGTGCTGGCCACCAAGGTGTACGGGAAAATGGGGGAGGGTCCAAATGACCAGCGACTGTCGGCCTACCACATCCGCAAAGCCTGCGAGGACAGCCTGCGCCGCCTGAAAACAGACCGCATCGACCTGTACCAGATGCACCACATTGACCGCTCCACCCCCTGGGAGGAAATCTGGCAGGCCATGGAACAACTGGTCCGGGAAGGGAAGGTGCTGTATGTGGGCTCCAGCAATTTTGCAGGATGGAACATTGCCCAGGCCAACTCTCTGGCGGCACAGCGGCATTTCATGGGCCTGGTTTCGGAACAGAGCCTCTACAATCTCAATGCCCGCATGATTGAACTCGAAGTCATCCCCGCCTGTCAGGCTTTTGGTCTGGGCCTGATTCCCTGGAGCCCTCTGGCAGGGGGCTTGCTGGGAGGGGTGCTGCAAAAAGTCAGCGAAGGCAGACGGGCCAGCGAACGCATGCAGCAGGCCATTGAAAAACACCGTCCCCAGCTGGAACAGCACGAGGCTTTCTGCCAGGAACTGGGCCATCATCCTGCAGATGTGGCTCTGGCATGGCTGCTGCACAATCCTGCAGTCACCGCTCCCATCATTGGCCCCAGGACCCTGGAGCAACTGGAAGGCAACCTGAAAGCCCTGGACATCACCCTGGATGAGGCGGCCCTGAAACGCCTGGATGAGATCTGGCCCGGTCCTGGAGGTCAGGCCCCTGAAGCCTACGCCTGGTAAAGCCACATGCTGATTTTCCCTTTAAACCCTTTTGCTGCGCCGGCGCAGCAAAAGGGTTTTTCCTCTCCCAGACAAATTTTTCAGATGTTCCTTTTCTGCCGAATTTCTGGTCAGAAACCCACAGAGCCTGCCCGAATCAGGTCCCTTTCAGCCCCATAAGGGGTCTCCCTGTTGTGCGTTGCTGCCAATCGTAAGACTTGTTCATGTCTGGAAACCGACTCCAGCCTACCCTGAAGGCACTGATCAACACATGTGTGTCAGCACCGACACGTGCCTGAAGCTCTCAGGGACACTCAAAACCTTTTTCTGCAAAGGAGCGAGACCATGACCAATCAGAATGGTGGCAATCAAAACGGCAATCAGGGTGGACAGACCGGAGGCCAGGGCGGCAGCAATGGCAACACCGACACAGGCATTGGTGGTGGACAGCACGGCAGCAATGGAGACCAGGGCAGTGGAACTGGCATCGGTGGAGGCACCGGGGGCCAGTCCGGAGGTCAGCAAGGTGGGAACAGTGGGGGTCAGGGTGGAGGCCAGGGCAACAACAGTGGCAGTGGAAGCCAGGGACCCCAGTAATCAAGCCAGCAAACTCAGGAGGCTGTCTTCAGCCTCCGCTTTCCTGAAAAACATCCTTACTGGATCACACCCAGCTGGCGCATCAGGGTGAGGTCGTCGGTCTGTCTCCAGTGGGCCACAATCTGGCCCTCCCTGATCCATTCGATCTGGAACTGCTGCACACGGACCTGCTGGCCCGTCGGGGCAATGCCAAAAAAATCTCCCAGGTGGGTCCCGGTCATGTGCACCCGCACAGCAACCTTTGTGCCAGTGACCACCAGATCCTGGATTTCATAGTGCAGGTCTGGAAAGGCCTGGCGCATGGCAGCGACAATGGGCCTGAGGCCTGCCGGACCGGGAACGGGATCGGGAATGCTGGAACTGTGGTTCTGGTAGTCCGGAGCCATGATCTCATCAAGCACGTCAAGGTGTCCCTGGTTCCAGACCTCTTCGAAGTAGCGGTGAATCAGGTGCTCTGCCACGGAAGTTGCATCAAGGGTCTTTTGCATGGCCTGTATGATAGAGGCAAGGTGAACAGGCAAGAAGACACCAGCTTATCGTGGGATCTCCACTCCCAGTCTGAACCTCAAAACAGGCACACTGCACTGGCAGCCTTTCTGAAAATGAAGCGTCAGAAGCTTTCTCCTGCACAGGCAGGGCTTCCTCTGACCGCACGCCGCCGAACCCCGGGTCTCAGGCGTGAGGAGGTGGCTGAGCTCGCCGGAATCAGCACCGCCTGGTACACGTATCTGGAGCAGGGAAGAGAGGTGCAGGCCTCAGAAGAGGCCATGGAACGCATTGCCCTGGCCCTGCAGTTGACCGCCAGCGAGAAAGCCCACCTGCTGCAACTCGCCCTGCCTCCCCGCATCCACCCTGAATTGCCCACTTCCATCCCAGCAAGTCTGCAGAGCACTCTGGATGGCCTGGATCTCCAGCCGGCTTTTGTGGTGGATGGCCTGATGAATGTTCTGGCCTGGAACGGTTCCTCAGCAGCCCTGTTCCTGGACTTTTCTGATCTCAGGGGCATCAAGCGCAATTTGCTGCATTACGTGATGACCCATCCAGCCCTCAAAGAAATGTACCAGGACTGGGAAGGCAACGCCCGTCGCCTGATTGCGCAATTTCGCAGAGGAAGTGCCCTTTACCAGGACACGGAAGCATTTCAGACCTTGATTCAGGCTCTGAAAAAGAGCAGTCCAGAATTTGGCCTCTGGTGGCCTCTGCAAGATGTGGCCGATCCGGGCTCGGGGATCAAACTCCTGCACCACAGGTCAGCAGGGGAGATGCGTTTTCAGTACACCTCCCTCAGCTGTGATGATGACCCCAGGCTCACCCTGTTCATTCACATCCCACTCGATGGGCAGACCCGCCAGGGACTTCAGCAACTGATCGAAAAGAGGACACTTAATCTGCAGAAGCAGGTTTGATGTCCATCACCAGCAGGAAATCACAGGGTTCGTCAAAAGGATTGGCGTAAATGTGTTCCTGATCGGCCTCGTAGTAGAGCGAGTCTCCCTCATGGAGGGTATGGTCGGTGCCGTTCAGGACCGTCACCATGCTTCCTTTCAGCATCACCATGTATTCTCTGGACCCTCTGGCATGGGGGGTCAGTGGAAGCCCTCTGTAGCCGGGTTCCAGCGTCACCTGAATCAGGGTCAGTTCATTGCGAGGCAGCAGGGGAGAGAGGATGCGACTGGTGACACCAGGGCTGTGGTACAGGGCCTGATGGTCCTTTTTGAGCAGGAACACCCGGTCTTCACGCTCTTCTTCCAGAAAGCGGGCCACGGTGGTGTCCAGGCCTGCAGCGATGCGGCCCAGCATCACAATGGTGGGGACCTTCTGTCCACGTTCCACGTCTGAGAGCATGCTGCGACTGATGCCTGCCCGTTCTGCCAGGGTGTCCAGGGTGATGCCTCTGCGGGTGCGCTCACTGCGAATCCTGGCTCCGAGTTTCACCACATCAAGGTCATCTGGGGTCCTGTCGCTCAAGGGTGGCCTTCTGGAAGGATGGCTTCCACTTCAATCTCCACCAGCATGTCGGGACTGACCAGGGCCTGAATTCCGTACATCGCAGCCACAGGTCGGATGTCCCTGAAGAATTCTCCGTGCGCCCGTCCCACTTCTTCCCAGCGGGAAATGTCCGTCACAAACATGCGGGTGCGCACCACGTGTTTCAGCTCAATGCCTGCCCGACTCAGGGCAGTCTGGATGTTTTCGAGGGTCTGTTTTGTCTGCAGGTACATGTCTCCCACACCGACGATTTGACCTGAACCGTCGGGGTTGGTCGCAGTGGTCCCGGCCACATGCACGATGTTGCCCACCCGCACCACACGGGAGTATCCAATCACAGGTTCAAGGGGAGAAGATCCAGCGTAATTGATCCGTTCGTTCGCCATAGAGGAATTGTTCCACAATAGCGAAAACGTTTCAAGTGTCTGATTCGGTATGCTTGAGCAGTGAGCCTCCGAATCCTTTATCCATGTCAGCCTTTTGATCTGAAAACCACAGACGAGCAATACCTGGAAGAAGCGCAACTGGCTGTCGCCCTGGGTTTTCAGACAGGCAGGCTATCCTTCGAAGATCTGCTGGACGGAAAGCTTAAAGTTTCTCCTCCACTGCAGGAGGGCGAAACAGTCCTGTACCGGGGATGGATGATGGAAGCAAAAACCTACCTGCTGTTCGAAACGTTGCTCAAACAGCAAGGGGTTCAGATTCTCACACCTCACGCAGCCTATCAACGCACCCATCATTTGCCTGAGTGGTATGCACTGCTTCAGGAACACACCCCAGAGACGCTTTTCTTCGCAAATGGAGAGGAGGCCGTGAAGGGTCTGGCCCACGTGTCCTGGCCCGGTTTCTTTGTCAAGGACTGGGTAAAGTCCCTCTCAACAGGTCATGGTCCTGTGGCACAAACCCCGGAGGAAATCCTGACCATTCAGTCCCAGATGATCCAGTACCGGGGCAGCATTGAAGGAGGCCTGTGCATCAGAAAACTGGAGTCCTTTCTCCCTGAAACAGAAGAGCGTTGTTTTGTTGTTCAAGGGATTCCGTATGGCAGAACGCCCTTTGTGCCAGAAGTGGTGCAGCTGGCAGCACAGACCGTGTACAGTCCGTTTTTCTCGGTGGACGTGGTACAGAGGGACGATGGAACCCTCAGAATCGTGGAACTGGGAGATGGCCAGGTCTCTGACCTGAAGCACTGGTCTCTGGAGGAATTCAGGACCGTTCTGCAGGCTTTACCCATGCCTGGCTGATCGATCCACAATCAATCAGCATTTCGTAAACGCTTACGAGATCACGGCACCCTGGGCTTCCACCTGCTCGGTGATCTTGCGGGAAGAGTACACGTACCCCGAGAACATCAGGATGGTGACAGCTGCCATGATGATGCCCAGATAGGAGGTGGAGAAAAAGTCATACAGGCCGTGAATGATGGCTGCAAGTCCCACCCCGAACACAATCCAGGCCCGGTGCCTTTCACGGCTGTACAAAGAAAGTCCCACATAGTACCCCGCAATGCTGCTGAACATGCAGTGCAGGAAGGGCAGGGTGATGAGCCGGACCATCTGCAGGATGATGGTGTTGCCATTGTTGAGGGGTCCTCCATAAACCAGCTGGCCAATGTCCATCAGGCGGTAGAGGTACAGGTAAGAAACCGCTTCAGCAACCCCAAAAGCCAGACCACTGATGCCCGCATAATAGGCCGCCTGCTTGAGGTCTTTTACCTCACGGAGTTTGACCACCAGGTAGACCACTGGCGCAAGTTTCACGGCCTCTTCCAGCAACCCTACACCCAGAATGAAGCCAATGAGCCTGAACGGCGAAAAAGGAGATTCTGTGGCGGCATAAAGCCAGCTGATCACCGGAAATTTTTGCACAAAAAGAACGGTTACAATGCCCAGCAACGTGGTGAAAATCGCCACTCCCAGCGCAGCACTCCAGCGGATGCTCTGGGGTCGGACCATCAGGTGCAGGAGGTAGGCCCAGATGGCCGCAAAATACACACCAAATGCCCACCCAGAGGTCTGAATGGAAGCATTGTTTCCCAGAAAGTAATGGATTCCCAGAGGAAACAGGGCCAGCAGCAGGACCATGCGGGTCAGGGGTTGCCCAATCAGTCCTGCTTTCAGCCAGTCTGAAAAGGGAAAGAGGGCGTTATATGGAAGCGCTTTCAGATCCCGGACAAGGTCGCCAAGTTGCGACTTCGAGGGCCGGGGGGCAGGTGGAGGCAAATCATTCATGGGCATCCTCCAGGGAACAGGTTTCAAATTTCAAAGCTGGTCTGATGTTTGCACAGGCACATGACAACGGTCTGAGTTTGAGGAAACCGGAACTGACAAAGGAAATGCTGTTGCAGCAAGGAAAATGTTTGTGTTCCAGCGCAATTTTCTGCAACACAAACTATCGTACCTTTTGTAGCGTTTTGAGTTGAACACTTTCCAGAACGAGAAATATCTCGATTACACTTCCCGGGAAGCATCAGCAGGCATGCCGATCCTTTCATGCCAGACATCGCTTAAAACGCGTTTTAACCCCCCTCGAATTTTTCTACATACATTTACCGCACCCCAGATTCTACAGGCATCTTGGAGAGGCTTACAGGCTTCAATAGAGCAATTTGCGAATGGCATCAACAAACACATTCAGCTTTTTCTGGATCACAGCGGTGCTGGCTTCCCGGATCAATTGAAAACCATCCACTTCTCCCTGAACCACAGCATCTTGCAACAGGTCATATTCCAGGGGCTTCAGGGCAGAGCGAATCAGCAGGTTGAGGGTCCGCACCACATGCTCTCCACGCTGCTCAGGGGTCATCTGGCTGTACTCCTGACGCAGGCGTTGCTGCTCGGTCTGCTCAGCGGTCGCCACCTGGCGGTCCAGTTCCAGCCTGGGGGTTTCCTGATCAAGGGCCGCCTGGTTCTCTGCGTCCAGAGCGTACTTTCCAGGATTGGTCAGCAAATCCACCAGAAACCCTGCACGGTTGCGCGGACGGAAACCGGATTTCAGCATGTTTTCCATGCGGGTGGAGGCCTCCCGCACCTGCTCCCCGTATTGCCGCACCAGATCCCGGGCACGGCTTTCTGCCACGCCATTTTCGATCAGCAGGTCCACAAATTCCTGCGAGATGGGGTAGGACAGGACCCCCTGGGCGAAAGCGTAGGTGATGTGCTGCTTTTTTCCACGTCCAGAATAAGAAACACTGGCGAGGTAACCTTTGGCGATCAGTTCTTCATGGGCAGGTTCCAGGGCCCGGCGGATGCGGTGGGCGGTGGGAAGCACCAGTTTGCACATTTCGGCCCATTCCAGCAGGTCCACCTGCAGCACCTGCACCGTTCTGGAAGGATCTTCAGGGTCCACACGCTGGGCGTCCAGCAGGCGAAAAAGCGCCCTGGTGGTGGGCTGTTCCAGGGAGCGCATGAATTGCAGGTCCAGGGGTTTGATGTAACCGGCACGGATGCTGTGCACCAGCTCCTTGGGCAACACCACCCGGATGATCGAGCGGCCATCCAGGGTGTCTCCATCTGCAGAGGTGAATTCAATTTTTTCAACGTACCGGAAGCCCACGGTCACCCAGCGGCGCTTGGGATGGTCCCTCCAGCCTTCGGTGATCAGGTAGCTTGAGGAGTACAGGCGCAGCAAACTTTCACGTGCCAGATTGTAATACCTGACGCTGGTGCTGAGCCCGGCAGCCCGCAGCAACTGGTAGGTGGTGAACGTCAGTGCACCATCCTCAGGGCTGCCCGATTCGATGAACAGGTTGATGATGGCAGCGCTGATGTCATTGTCGATGCCGTGTGGGACACCACCATATTCTGTTGTCCCTGCACAGACAACACGAACCACGCGTCCGTCTGTTTCGTGTTCCACTTCCCAGCGGGTGAGGTTTTCTGGAATGGTCCTTTGAACACTGATCAGTCCCAGGCGGGCCAGGTTCAGTTCATCAAAGCGGCGGAGGTTGATGGGTTCTTTCTTGGCCATGACAAATGTTCGAAATCCTTTTCGCTCCCTGTTGTTGTTTTTATTATAAAGATATAAATACTTAAAGATTTGTTGACAACAACAAGGGCGCTCCCCACCTCCGCTCCAGGACGGCAAAAATTTGCCAAAACGCTACAAAAAGTACGATAATTTTGCCCCAAAACGCTACAAAAAGTACGATAATTTTGCCCCAAAACGCTACAAAAGGTACGAGCCTCCGGCTCCAAACGCTACAAAAAGTACGATAGAAATGCTACAAAAAGTACGATACCTCTGGAGGGCAATTTTGACCTGTTTTTTGAGAAACGCTACAAAAGGTACGATAATTTTGCCCCAAAACGCTACAAAAAGTACGATAGGAATTTGTGTTATCCACAGGCTTGCGATTCTCTGATTCTGTGGGAAGTTTAAGCGAATTTGGGGTAAACGCTACAAAAGGTACGATACCCAAACGCTACAAAAAGTACGATACCCCTTCAAACGCTACAAAAAGTACGATGGTTTGGCATCAAAACGCTACAAAAAGTACGATACCTGGTGTGAAAAGGGCTTCGAATTTTCCTCTGCTGGACTTGAATATTCTCTTTTAGGAAAATAGGGACCACCTGCAATTTTGAGATGCCAAATTGTTCGTTGTCCTCTGGGATTTTTGTGCAAGGTTTGTATAAGGTTTTGTGCAGGTTTGTCTGAAAGATCTGTCTAGACACCTGTCCTGACACTGGCACTTTGAAAACGCCCTTCCAGCGAAACGCTACAAAAAGTACGATAGTTGGAGTCTGCAAAAAAGAGAGGTTGCCAGTCTTCCATCTGGGAGCCAATTCTGCCTTTTCAGGTTCTGTGCTGGACCTGCACGTCAAACCCCGTTTGATTTTGCGTGACGTGTGGGACGGAGAAAAAGTCACCAGAGATAAAAACGCTACAAAAAGTACGATAGTTGGCTGCAGACCCTTCAGGCAAAGACCCTTTCCGATCAGTGATTCAATCCATTGGAAGTGCGCGTAGAGCAGGATTTCCAGTGTGGGCTCAGGTGCCCCGCTGGTTCCGGTACTGTCTTGGAGAAATGCCCACCTCGTTTTTGAACACCGCATAAAATCGGCTCAGAGACCCGAAACCTGCTTCCAGGGCCACATCCAGAATGCTGCAGTTTGAAGTGATGAGGAGCCTCTGGGCGTGGGCCAGTCGGTGCTGGGTCAGGTATTCCAGCAGGGTCAGGCCCATGGTTCGCTTGAAAAGCGACATGGCGTAATTGGGGTGCAGGTTCACGCCTCTGGCAATGTCTTCCACCGTGAGGGGGTCGGTGTAGTTGGAAGACACAAAGGTGGCCATCATCTCCACACGGGTGAAGTCCTCGGTGTGGGCCCGGGCAGTGCTCACCTTCTCGGGATTTCTGCCCAGGGCCCTTGCCGCCCGTCTCAGGCGGGCCTGAATTTCCAGATACACAATCTCTTGCAGTTCTGCATGGTCTTCCTCGAACACCTGCAGATGTCTGGACAGCCTTCGGGCTTCCTGGCTCCAGCGCTCGAACAGCATGCGGTCATATTGCGGGTCTTCCCGGTGGACCACCATCTCTCCATGCATGATCGGATGGAGAAGCCTCTGGGGAAGTGCCCAGCGCAAAAAATCAGTGAGTGGGATGTGCACCACCCCCAGTTCACAGCCTTCTTTCAATTCCACGATGCGGTGGGGAGTCACGGCCCAGAAAATGGCAAAATCATCTGCCCTGAGCACCTGCATGTGTCCTCCAATCAGGTAGGTGAGTTCACCAGAACACACCAGGTTGAGCTCAATGTCACTGTGGCGGTGCAGGTGGTCAGGAATGCCTGGCTTTCCCAGCCAGCAAAAATAACCTGAAGTGTAATTCATACTGTCTTGAACGGGCATCGCCTTCAAGAATACCTGAGAACCTGTCTGCCGTTCATGCCAGACGTCACCAAAATGCACTTGAAACGCATCAGGGGCAGGGCAGGGTTCACCTGATGGTGCGGATGCTTAGGATCTGAGAAAAACTCTGCAAAAAACAGAAAGATTTGTTTGAACCCTGAAGATAGACTGATGGCAACAAAAACCTGACCGACCTGCCGTGAACGCTCCCAATCCGGGCAACTGCATCCACGGAAGTCGCATGAACCAAGGAGTGAAGATGATTCGAGTCACCATCTGGAATGAAAACCGTCACGAGAAACGCAACCCCAAAGTGACCGCCATCTACCCTGAGGGCATTCACGGGGCCATCAAGCAGGGGCTGGAAGCCTACGGTTTTGATGCCAGAACGGCCACCCTGGACGAGCCCGAGCACGGTCTGACCGATGAGGTCCTCAGCAGCACCGATGTGCTGGTGTGGTGGGGCCACCTTGCCCACGGAGACGTCAGCGATGAGATTGTCAACAAGGTGCACGAGCGCGTTCTGGCCGGCATGGGCCTGATTGTGCTGCACTCTGGACACTTCTCCAAGATCTTCAAAAAGCTGATGGGCACCACCTGTGACCTGAAGTGGCGAGAAGCCAACGACAAAGAACGCCTGTGGGTGGTCAACCACTCCCACCCCATCATGGAAGGCATCGGCGAGTACGTGGAAATTGACGCCGAGGAAATGTACGGAGAGCCCTTCGACATTCCAGCTCCAGATGAACTCCTGATGGTGAGCTGGTTCTCCGGAGGGGAAATCTTCCGCAGTGCTGTCACTTACCGCAGAGGCCTCGGAAAAATCTTCTACTTCCGTCCCGGTCACGAAACCTACCCCACCTACCACAATGCCCAGGTGATCCGTATCATTGCGAACGGAGTGAAGTGGACTGCACCTGCCCTGCATGATGCCAGAAAATTCGGCAACGCAAAAGCCCTGGAAGCAGGAGTCGAGTGATGACCACAGAGGTGAAACCCTTCAGGGTCGCCCTGATTGGCGCTGGAAACATTGCAGGAGCCCACTACCGTGGATACACCGCTGCAGGAGCCCAGATTGTGGCCTTCGCAGAGCCTTTTGAGGTCACGCGGACACGCCGCACGGCTGAATGGGCTGTTCCCGGTTACGCCACCGTGGAAGAACTGCTGGAAAACGAGGACTTCGAGGCGGTCAGCATCTGCACCCCCAACGCCTACCACCACGACCTGACCCTCAAAGCGGCCCGTGCAGGCAAGCACATCCTCTGTGAAAAACCGCTTTCGATGTCCATTGAACAGTGCGATGAGATGATCGAGGTGTGCCGGGAGGCCGGAGTGGTGCTGCAAACCGGCCATCACCTCAGAAGCAACCTGTATGTGGAGCAGGCCAAGCAGATCATCGAGGCAGGAGGCATCGGCAAGGTGACCTTCATCCGCCTGCGTCAGGCGCACGACTGGAGCGGCAGTGAAACCGTTTCTCCAGCGTTCGGGTCCATTGCCCAGGCCGGAGGTGGCACCATGCTGGACAACGGATGCCACATGTACGATCTGGCGAGGCACTTTGTGGGGGATGTGAAAAGCATCTTTGCCCGCATGGCCACCCTGAAGTACGACATCGAAGTCGAAGATGTGAGTGTGGCCAATCTGGAATTCGTGTCTGGTGCACTTGGCAGTGTTGAAAACTCCTGGACGGCCACCGGATGGGAAGAGGGCTTCTGGATTTATGGCACCCAGGGTGTGCTGGAATGCCAGATCCGCAACGGCATCCCCAGGTACATGAAGCACATCACCCGTGTGGGTGGAAACCGTGACTGGAGCCGCCCCGATGAAGTGACCTACAACTTCACCTCTGAGGGTGGACACCCCAGACAGGTGGTGAACTTCATGCGCAGCATCCGGGACGGTCAGAAGGTCATCTGCACCGGTGAGGACGGACGTGAAAGCGTGCGTCTGGTGCTGCAGGGGTACGAGAGTGCCCGCACAGGTCAGCCCATCACCCTGGTGTGATGTGAAGCCAACTGAAAACCTGATTTGACTGCAGGTTGCAGAGACCAATGGCTTGATGTAATGGCCTTTCAGGGGTAAATTAGTAAGAGCAACTAACTATTTTCCTCTTCACTCACCTGAGCAGCATTTTCAGCAGCGCCTGTCATGATAGGGAGTGCATTCCTGCCCATGATGGGCGCTGTTTTCAAGGAGAACCATGCCAAGACCTGTGACACTTTTTACCGGACAGTGGGCCGATCTGCCCCTCACTGAACTCGCTCCTCTCGCCAAGGCCATGGGTTACGACGGGCTGGAACTCGCCTGCTGGGGCGACCACTTCAACGTGCAAGAAGCCCTCAGCAATCCTGAATACGTCAAGCAGAAACTCGAGCTCCTGCACCAGCACGACCTGAAAGTCTACGCCATCAGCAACCACCTGGTTGGACAGGCTGTGTGTGACCTGATTGACGAGCGCCATAAAGCCATCCTCCCCGAGCACGTCTGGGGTGATGGTGACCCGGAAGGGGTCAGAAGACGCGCCGCAGAAGAAATCATGGACACCGCACGCGCCGCAGAAAAACTTGGCGTGAAAGTTGTGAACGGTTTCACCGGTTCCTCCATCTGGCACTCCATCTACGCTTTCCCCCCAACCACCCAGGAGTTCTGGGAAGCGGGCTTCGAGGACTTCGGCAAGCGCTGGAGTGCCATTCTGGACGTGTTCGACCAGTGTGACGTGAATTTCGCCTTGGAAGTGCACCCCACCGAAATCGCCTTTGACATTGCCACTGCAGAGCGGGCCATCAAAGCCGTCAACAACCACCCCAGATTCGGGTTCAACTATGATCCCTCCCACCTGGGCTACCAGCATGTGGATTACATCCGCTTCATCCGCCAGTTTGCAGACCGCATCTTCCACGTGCACATGAAGGACGTCTGGTGGGGCCATGGAGACGGTGCTGTGGGTGTTTTTGGTGGGCACACCAACTTTGGGGATCACCGCCGTTACTGGGACTTCCGCAGCCTCGGACATGGGGACATCAAGTTTGAAGACGTGATTGTTGCGCTGAATGACATCAACTACTCGGGCCCTCTGAGTGTGGAGTGGGAAGACATCCGCATGGACCGGGTGCACGGGGCATCTGAGAGTGCTGCTTTTGTGCGCAAACTGGATTTTACCCCCTCCAAACTGGCTTTTGATGCCGCTTTCGAAAGGAAATAAAACACATGGGTCTGAAATACGGCATGATCGGGGGCGGCAAAGACGCCTTCATCGGAGGGGTGCACCGCAAGGCCATTGCGCTGGATTCCACCGCAGAACTGGTTGCAGGTGCGTTTTCCAGCAACCCTGAGAAAGCACTGGCTTCTGGCAAAGAACTGGGTGTCAAGAGAAATTACCCGACCTGGGAAGCCATGCTGGAAGGTGAACTGGCCCTCCCTGAGGACGAGCGCATTGATTTTGTGGTGATCGTGACCCCCAACCACATGCACTACCCCACTGCGAAAGCTTTCGCTGAAGCGGGTTTCAACGTGGTCAGCGACAAACCCCTGGTGCACACCAGCGAACAGGCCGAAGACCTGGTGCGCATTGTCAAAGAAAAAGGGGTGGTGTTCGGGGTGACCTACAACTACACCGGATACCCCATGGTCCGTCAGGCCCGTGAGATGGTGCGCAGGGGAGATCTGGGCAAAATCCGCAAGGTGATTGTGGAGTACAACCAGGGCTGGCTTGCCACCCGTCTGGAAGAAACCGGAGCCAAACAGGCCGACTGGCGCACCGACCCCAAACGCTCTGGCATTGCTGGAGCGATGGGAGACATTGGCTCTCACGCCGAGAACCTGATGAGCACCATCACCGGACTGCACATTTCCCACATCTGCGCAGACCTGACCACATTTGTGGAAGGCAGGCAACTGGACGATGACGGCAATGTGCTGCTGAAATTCGACAACAGCGGAAAAGGGGTCCTGATTGCCTCCCAGATCGAGATCGGGATGGAGAACGACCTGAGAATCCGGGTGTTTGGTGAGAAGGGCACGCTGGTGTGGCATCAGGAAGATCCAAATTACCTCGAGTTTCATAAGCTGGGTGAACCGATGCAGATCCTGAAACGCGGGAATGACTACCTGTGTGATGCCGCGAAGAAAGCCACCCGCATTCCATCTGGTCACCCTGAAGCGTTCCTGGAAGCCTTTGCCAACATTTACCGGGGAGTGGCGGAGGCCATTGAAGCCAGAAAAGCAGGCCAGCCTCTGACAGAGTTCGAGTTTCCCACGGTGGAAGATGGCACCATTGGGGTGCGTTTCATTGAGAAAGTGGTGGAAAGCAGCCAGAGTGACCAGAAATGGACCGAGTTCTGAGATGAACCTGTTTTCAAGACCCTGCCTTCTCTGTAAAGGCAGGGTCTTTTTTGAGGAATTCAGAACACAAATTCACCGTGATGCATCACCGGTTCATGGGTGCCGTCAAGCAGGATGCCGTCCACATCCATGTCTTCACTGCCCATCATGAAATCCACGTGGATCAGGCTCCTGTTGCCGCCACGGGCCTGGAAAGCCTCTGGAGACAGGTCCTGGCCGTCTCGCAAATTGCCGGGATACGCCTGTCCAAACGCCAGATGCGAAGCTGCGTTTTCGTCGAACAGGGTGGTGTAAAACAGGATTCCGGACTGCTGGATCGGGCTGGACGCAGAGACCAGTGCCACTTCTCCCAGATGGGTTGCCCCTTCATCCGTGGCCAGCAGTTTACCCAGGGCATCCTCTCCCTGCTTGGCCCTGAAGTCCACGACCTGACCGTTTTTGAAAGTGAGCTCGAACCCGTCAATCAACTGCCCCATGTGGCTGAGGGGACGGGTGTTGCGCACCACTCCATCGACTTTTTCACGGTGGGGAAGGGTGAACACCTCTTCAGAGGGGATGTTTGCAAAAAAGGGAAGCCCACTGGTGGTGTGGTGGAGGGCACTTTCCCAGGAATGGTTTTCAGGCAGTCCCACCATCAGGTCGGTGCCAGCACTCCTGAAATGCAGAGCAGTGTACTGCTTTGCGTTCAGCGCAGCGGCACGCATGCCCAATGCTGCAATGTGCTCTCTCCACAATTCCAGGGCATCTGGCTGGTCTGCCCGTGTTGCAGCAAAAATGGCGTCCCACATTCGGGTGTGCTGTTCTGCTGCAGGCAAATCAGGAAAAACCGAGGATGACCAGCCCGGAATGGGCACAGCGACGATGGACCAGGGAAAAGTGTTGCCATAAACGTGTTTCAGATACTCTTTTCTGGAGGCCTGAACAGCCATCTGGAGGGTGTTCACTTTTTCCGGGTCCTGTCCTTTCAGCAGCCCGGGATCACTGGCCCGGATGGACAGAATGGGGTCCCCGCTCTGGGCATATTCCAGATGAATTTGACCGCGCCACCAGGACACCTCGTCAAAATTCTGAATGCTGGAGTGCTGAAAACGGCTGAGCAGGACCGCATCATCTTCCCAGAGCACCTCCACAATGCAGGCTCCGGCCTGATAGGCCAATTCAGTGACTTTGCGGGCCAGTTGTGCACCGTCTATGGGGCAAGTGATCAGCAGGCGTTGCCCTGGCTGAATTCCAAGGCCTATGTGCAGCGCAATTTCTGCGTAATTGCGCAGTTTCTGTTCAAATGTCAACATAGGTCAGTGTAATTCTGTCAGGACCCCGACAGCGCCAGATGCCCCACATTTCTGCAGGGCATCCAGCAGGGATCAGCGGTGGTTCTGTTTAACGTATTTCCTGTACTGCTTTTCAAAATGCTTGCGGGTTTTGGCATTCAGGAGGCGGGCAATCCTGGCTTTCTGCTGCTGACGTTCAATGAAAGCAGATTGCTTCCGGATCTGTTGTGCCCTCAGGGCACGTCGTCTTTGCTCCAGACGCTGGGTATTCAGGGCAGCCTGTCTCCTGGCCTGGGCCTGCCTGAGCAGTTGCTGCTGTCGTACGACAGTCGCCTGTCTGCGTGCTTCAGCAAGGCGTCTGGCTGCCAGGGTGCTCTGGGAGACTGTTTTGTTTTGAACTGTTCTGATGGTGGTGCTGGAAGCCCGGATTTTCTGAGTGGTTTTCTGAACGGCTTTCTGAACAGGCCTGACAGGACTGGTTTTTGCAGCCGCCAGCAAGGTGGCATCAGGCTGCACCTGCTGGGGCTTCAGGAAGGCCATGTACACCCCGGCCACCTCGCGGGTGCGGATGCTGGAGGGTTTGTTGAACGCCACCCCCCTTTCACCTTTGAGCGCCAGAGCCAGGGCTTTCTGCCAGATGGGTGCAGCAACGGTGCCACTGTAAGCGTTTCTGGGCATGGCGGTGTTGTTGCTTCTGCCCACCCAGACCGCTCCAGCCAGTTTCGGTGTGACCCCCACGAACCACAGGTCCTTCACGTCATTGGTGGTTCCGGTCTTGCCTCCCACTGGCCAGCCCGGAATGCGGGCGTTCCAGCCCAGACCGCCCTGTGCTGGCGTCAGGTCATTCACCACGCCCCGGATCATGTCCAGGCCCATGTAGGCCACAGGCTCGCTCCAGACCCGGACAGGTGTGCTTTGCTTCACCACGGTCAGGACCTCTCCATTGGCAGTGATTTTCTGGATGAACCGGGGAGTCCGGTACATGCCACCACTTGCGAAAGGAGCATAGGCAGCAGCCATTTCCAGCGGAGTGGCCTCCAGCGCACCAATGCCGATGGACAGACCTGCCTGCGGATCAGGATGCAAACCCATCAGGGAAAGCTTCTGCTTGAAAGGAGTCACGCCCACTTTCTGCAGCAGCCTCACGGTGGGCAGGTTCAGGCTGTGGTCCAGTGCAGCCCGCAGCATGATGGGCTTTCCGGTGTAACTGCCGCTGTAATTCTGAGGCTGGTATTTGCCTTTCAGGGGCTGGTCCATCACCATGTCGGTCTGGTTCCAGCCTTTCGAGAGGGCCAGGGTGTACAGCAGGGGCTTGATCGAACTTCCCACCTGCCTTCTGGACCGCACAGCATGGTTCCACTGCTCTGCAATGCCATCGTTCAGTTTCTGTCCCACCAGGGCCTGCACATCGCCTGAGTGTGGATCGATCAGGGCAATGCCCAGGGTGGCCCCTTTCGGGACGTTTGCTTTGATGCTGGCCTGCTCTGCAGCAAGCTGTGCCTTGCGGTTGAGGGTGGTGTACACCTTGATGTCCGAAGTGAAGAAAGCCTCTTTTTTGACGTGCTTCAGCAGTTCCCGTTCCACCTGATCCAGGAAGGCATCCGCATACTGGTACTCGGGTTGTGGGAAGTTCTTCTTGCGGGCTTCTGCATCTGTCAATCTGGCACTGAGCAGGTTGCCGTTTTTGTCGTATTTAACGGTCCAGCCTGCAGGTTTCAGGGGGAACTTCCAGGCCTGATCTGCCTCACTGGGGGTGATGGTTCCATTTTTCACCATGCGGTCCAGAAGGTTTTTCATCAGGGGACGGTACCCTTTGTAATCGTTGTAGCGTGCAGGGGTGGGCAACAGCACGGCCAGATAGACGCTCTCTGCCAGGTTCAGGTCTTTTGCATTCTTGTTGAAGTAGGCCCGCGCAGCATCCTGGGCACCAATCAGGTCTGTGCGCCCCACCCCCCAGTAGATCAGGTTCAGGTAGAGGTTGAGAATCTCCTCCTTGGAGAACTGTTTTTCCACTTCCAGGGCCAGCATCGCCTCTTTCACTTTGCGTTCGGGGGTGCGGGCTCCCCGGAAATCTGCCAGCAGGGTGTTTTTCACCACCTGTTGTGTGATGGTGCTTCCCCCCTCCAGGTCCCCCGAGACGGTTTTCCACAGCGCACGGGAGAGGCCCCGGAAATCCACCCCGGAGTGCTGGTGAAAGCGTTCATCTTCACTGGCCACCACGGCCCTTTGCAGCCAGGGGCTGATCTGTCCTGCAGAGAGGAACTTCCTGGCAGGCTGCACGTGTCCTTCAGGCGACACCGAAACCACCCTCAGAAGACGCCCCTCCTGATCGAGT